>CAZKTE010000034.1:0-21144 GCA_964555625.1 uncultured Isosphaeraceae bacterium
TCTGCCGGGCGCTGCGCAGGCATCCGATCCTCAACGCGGCGATCGACGCCGAGTCCGGCGACGTGCTCTTTCGCCAGTACGTCAACATCGCCGTTGGCATCGAGACCGACCGCGGCCTGATCGCCCCGGTCATTCGGGATGCCGATCAACTGCAGGTCGGGGAACTCGCCGAGCACCTTGAACAGATAACGGTGAACGCCCGAAGCGCCAGCTTCAGCATCGCCGACACACGAGGCGCGACCTACACCATCTCGAACGCCGGCGCCATGGGGCGCACTCGCTATTCCACGCCCATCATCCAGCCTGGCACGGTCGCGTGCCTTGCCCTTGGCCGTAGCCGGAAGATGCCCTGGGTGGTCGACGACGCCATCGTGCCTCGCCTGATCCTGCCGCTGAGCCACTCGATGGATCACCGTCTCGTGGACGGGGGACGCGAGATTCCCTTCATCGACCACGTGATCAACGACCTGGAGCACCCGATGCGGTTCATGCTCTAGCGGCCCTGCTACGCTTCAGTCATGGTCGTCGGAGAGTTCACACAGGAAGTCGACGTGCTGGTCATCGGCGCCGGCCCGGCCGGGTACACCGCCGCGTTCCGCGCCGCTCAACTAGGCAAGCAGGTTGCGCTGGTGGACCCGCGTCCTCAGCCCGGCGGCGCCTGCCTGCACGAGGCATGCATTCCCTCCAAGTCCGCGCTGCTGGGCCGCGATGCCGACAGCCGCAAGGCCCTAGTCGAGACGATCGGCGGCGCGCTGGTTTCCCAGTGCAGGAGCCTTGGTGTGGAATTCCTGCAGGGACGGGCGAAGTTCGAGGGTGATCGACACGTGCAGGTGGCCGCGGATGAGGTGTCGCGCGTTCGATTCCGAAGGGCGATTATTGCCACCGGCTCGCAACCTCGAGCCCTCGAGGGACTGCCGCGGGCGCACGATCGCGTGCACGACGCAGCTGACGCCTACGGGCAGCGGCCACCAGCTGGCCGGGTCCTGGTCGTCGGCAGCGATCGAGATGCCGTGGAAGCAGCCTCGTCGCTGGCCCAGTCCGCTCGCGTGACGCTTGCAGCCACGCAGGGACCGCTGCTCCCGGGTGCCGATCGTGATCTCGTGCAGTGCCTCGAGCGGTCGCTTGAGACTTCCATGGGGGGCGTGCACGCGGACGCGTCGCTTGACGACATCTGCCTTGAGAGTGGCGTGCGGGTCGTACTCGACGGCCACTCCACGACGTTCGATCACGTCGTGGTCGCCATCGGCCGTGTGGTGCGCACCGAGCCGCTTGCCCTTGGCACCACCGGCGTGGAACTCAACGAGCATGGTGCCATCGTCATCGACGAGCGATGCGCGACGAGCGACCCTCGCATCTTCGCCGCCGGGGAGGTCACCAGTGGCGCGTCCTGTGCGGCCGTCGCCTTGGCGCAGGGCCGAATCGCCGCGGAGAACGCCTGCGGCGGTGATGCGTCCATGGACGCGGCATTCCCATCCCAGGCGGTCTGGTCCGATCCCGGAATCGCCTGGTGTGGCCTGGGGGAAGACGCTGCGGCGGCGACCGGGATCGATTGCCAGGTGACGTCCATGAACTGGGGCGCCAGTGGCTTCGCCTTGGCGATGCGCTGCGAGGAGGGACGCACCAAGCTCGTCTACGACGGGGAATCGCAGTTGCTGCTGGGAGTGGGCATCGTCGGCCGCGGCGCGCCCGAGTTGATCTGCGAAGCGGCGCTTGCCCTGGAGATGGGAGCAACCCTTTATGACCTTGCGACCACCCTCCACCCGCACCCGACGCGCGCAGAACTGCTGTCGCTCGCTGCCCGCGCTGCGCTGGACTGATCAGCCCTTGTGCTTGGGGTGGTACTCGACCTCTGGGACGCGTTTGCGATCCACTTCCGGCTCGGAGAGCGGTTGGCACTCGCAGCCGGTCTGGGCATGTCGCTGCGCCAGGTGCTGGTAGACCTCCGTGCCGCGGGTCTTCCAGGCGATCTCCTCGTCGCTGAGGTCACGGAGCACCTTGGCCGGGCATCCTGCCACGAGCGTGCGGGGAGGCACCTCTGTCCCGGCCTTGACGAATGACAGGGCGGCGACGAACGCCTCCTCGCCAATCACCGCGTCGTCCATGATCACCGCGTTCATGCCGACGATGGCGTTGACGCCCACGCGGCATCCGTGGAGCACGGCGCCGTGGCCGATGTGGCCATTGCGCTCGATGATCGTGTCCTTGCCAGGGAAGCAATGGACAACGCAGTTGTCCTGGAGATTGCTGCCCTCCTCCATGACCAGGCGGCCTATGTCGCCGCGCAGCACCGCGCCTGGACCGACCATGCATCCCGGGCCAATGATTACGTCACCAATGAGCACGGCCGTCGGATGCACGAAGGCCGTCGGGTCCACGACCGGACGCACTCCCTCGAATTCATACGCCGGCATGCGCTGCCTCCGGGACGGGTATTCGGCACTGGACAAACCGAAACCTCCCTGCGATGAATGCCGCATCGGTCAGCGTCGCATTTCCAGAGGGGTTGCAGCCGCTGACATGAAAGTCGCTGAAGGCGGCAGACTGGTTGACCCAGATGCTGCCAAGCAGGTTGCAAGAGACTGGTACGCCCGCAGCAGTCATGGTGTCCTGTGCCGCGGTGAGCACCTCGTCGCTGGTGCTGTAGATCCCGAAGCTGATCGCCCCCTGCGATCGCGCCATGGAGGCCGCCAGCTCGATGGAATGGTCGCTCGAGTCGGTGGCCACGACGTAGACGACGGGCCCGAACATCTCCTGCCCGTAGGTGTCGAGGTCCGCCGCATCGACCTGGAGGATCCTCGGGCCACGCGTGCGTGCGTCCGGGAAGTGCTCGTGGTCCACGCTGCCACCTGCCCGGAGCACGGTTCCGTCCGTAGCATCAACGCGATCGGCGGTGTCCTGACTCTGGATCGCCCCAAGTACCTCGCTTGCGCGCGCCGGATCCGAGAGCATCCAGTCCACGCCCTTGACGATTGCAGTTGCAACCTCATCGAACGACAGGTGTCCGTCGGCCGTCTCGATGCCGTCGCGCGGCACAAGGATGTTCTGCGGCGTCGTGCACATCTGACCGCTGTAGAGGCAGAGGCTGAAGGCGAGGTTTCCGGTCACCGGCCGCAGGTCCTCGACGCTGTCGATCACCATGCAATTGACGCCGGCCTTCTCGGTGAAGACCGCCGAGTCCCCGGCGTGATCCTCGATCCAGGATCCAAAGGCGCTGGAGCCGGTGTAGTCGATGACACCGATCTCGGGGCGACCTACAAGATCCTGCGCGATGGGCGCATCGACGCTGTCGGCGGCAAGCTGCACGACATCGGGGTCGTAACCGGCTTCCTCGAGGACCGCGCGGCAGATCTCGACGGTGATCGCCAGGGGCAGTCGCGCGCCGGGATGTGGCTTGACGAGCACCGTGTTTCCGGTGGCCAGGCTCGCAATGAGCCCTGGGTAGGTATTCCACGTCGGGAAGGTCGAGCACCCGATGGCCAGCGAGATGCCACGCGGCACGAGGCGGTAGGTCTTGTTGAGTGTCACGAACTCCTCACGACCGACCTGCTTGCGCCAGGTCGCCGACGGGGGACACTCGTGCATCGCCCGCCATGCCCATGCAAGCGCCTCGAGCCCGCGGTCCTGGGCGTGCGGCCCACCTGCCTGGAAGGCCATCATGAACCCCTGGCCGGTCGTGTGCATGACGGCATGGGCCATCTCGAAGCTGCGCTGGTTGAGGCGATGGAGAACCTCCAGGCAGACGCCGCTGCGTTCCTCGATGCTGGCCCGCGCCCACTGCGTGGATGCCGCCTTGGCTGCGTCGATGAGTGCATCGGCCGATCGCAGCGGGTACGTAACTCCCAGCGCGAGTCCGTAGGGGGACACCTCGTCTCCCACCCGGTCGCCGTCGCCGTCGCCCCAAGGACTGCCCAGGCACGCCTTGAAGGCTGATTCACCATCGGCGCGAGCCGTCTCGCCGTAGATCTTGCCACTTGGAACCTCCGGGTACGCCGACCAGGAGCCACGATCCACGATTGCCGCAAGCGCGCCGTCCAGCGTGGATTGATGTCGTTCAAGCAGGTCCTGTGACACGCAGTGTTCGCCTTTCGTTTCCGGTCGTCGCGTGGGGGTCCTCAGCGGGCGGGTATTGTAGCGCATGGCGAGATTCACCCGGGCTACAATGGCCGCCGCCACCATCGCGGCAGTCGGATACCTCCATGCCGCCCTCCTCCACCGGCAAGTTGCGCAAGGATCTCTCCCTCTTCGGGGTATATGCCATTGCGCTGGGAACCACCGTCAGCGGGGGCTTCTTCCTGCTACCAGGCATGGTGTTCGCGGAGATCGGCCCGGCGGTCATCGTCGCGTTCCTGCTCGCCGGGCTGGTGACCGCCCCCCCCTTGCTCTGCCAAGCAGAACTGTGCACTGCTATGCCACGGGCTGGCGGGATCTACTTCTGCCTAGACAGAGCGTTTGGACCCACAGTGGGTGCCGTATCCGGCCTAGGTACTTGGATCTCATTGACGCTCAAGACGGCCTTCGCCCTTGTGGGATCGGGGTACTACATCGGGATGTTCATGAATGATCCGCCGGTACTGCTTATCGCGGTGTGCCTCGCAATCGGGTTTGGCGTTCTCAACATCCTTGGGGCTAGCAAGACGACGCGACTACAAACGATACTTGTGGTGGTCATGCTCGCCATTCTGGCGTGGTTCATCGGACACGGAGGCGGCCAACTCAACATGGCCCACTTCGAGCGATTCCTCGGCGCGGGCACCGAGCCCATCGTGGCGATGACGGGCGTCGTGCTCATCTCCTACATGGGTCTAACCAAGGTTGCCAGCATCGCAGAGGAGGTCAGAAATCCCGAACGGAACATCCCACTGGGCATCTTCCTTGCGTTAGTGACCGCCATTCTCATTTACCTAGCTGGGCTGACGGTGATGGTGGGTGTCGTCCCCGCAGAAACACTTGCCCAAACAATGACACCTGCCGCGGATGCGGCGACTGCCATCGCCGGCCGTAGCGGAATGGTTGTCATCTCCATTGCTGCAATTGCCTCCTTCCTCTCGGTAGCAAACGCAGGCATCCTCAGTGCATCGCGCTATCCCCTTGCAATGGGTCGCGATCACATCCTTCCCAAGATCTTCAGTTTCGTCGGCCACCGCGGTACGCCTGTGCTGGCCATCGTGGTCACGGTATTGCTGATCGTCGGGGAAGTGCTACTGCTGGATCCGCTGGCCATCGCAAAGTACGCCGGAACGCTACAGCTGTTGATCTTCGGCGGACTCTGCGCCGCGATGATCGTGATGCGAGAGAGCCATCTGGCTTCCTACGACCCTGGGTTCAAAGTACCTCTCTATCCCGCACTGCCCCTCTTTGGTATGGCCGCGTGCTTCACCGCGATGATCCTCCTTGGCTGGATCCCCATCGCGTTCGCCCTTGCCCTCATCGGCGTGTCAGTCGCATGGTTCAGGATCTACGCAGCCAAACGAGTCCGCCGTGACGGTGCGATCTACCACGTCTTCTCGCGTTTCGGAGAGAGACGATTTGCCGGTCTAGACATCGAGTTGCGAGAGATCATCAAGGAAAAGGGTCTACGGAAGACAGACCCCTTTGACGAGATCATCGCAATTTCGGACACCATCGACGCAGAGGAGGGCATGACGTTTGAGCAATTGGTCGCGAATGCGTCCGCGGCGCTTGCCGAGCAGGTGCCGGGGTCTGGCACGTCACTGTCCGAGCGATTTCTGCACGGGACGGGTATCGGCGCAACTCCCGTAACCGGTGGCGTCGCACTCCCCCACCTGCGCGTCGACGGCATCAACGAGCCGGTCTTAGTGCTCGCTCGATCTCGCGAGGGGGTTGTCATCGATCTCGGTGATGCTTTCAGCGACAGTCATCGATCGCAAACCGTGCATGCGATCTTCTTCCTCGTGAGTCCCGAAGGTGATCCGTCAATCCACCTGCGACTGCTGGCGCAGCTCGCCAGCCACGTCGAACAGGCGGGATTCATGGGCCGATGGCTTGCCGCGCAGAGCCCGCAGGAACTCAAGGAGATCCTCCTACGCGATGAGCGGTTCCTCTCGATCCACCTGCGCGAGGGCTCGCCTGCGGAAGCGTTGATCGGCGTTGCACTGCGCGATCTTGGATTCTCAGAGGAGTGTCTGGTGGCGATGATCCACCGACGCGGACAAATGATTGTGCCCCGCGGCGGCAGTGTTCTTGAGGTAGACGACCAACTGACCGTCATAGGCGACGAGTCTGGCATCAACGCACTCAAGGAGCAGTACGGCATCCGGCCCGCCGCCAGCGACTGACCACGATGCGGCGCGCCCCCCGGAGGAGGCCGGGGGGCGCGGTTCCCCCTGTGAGGAACGTGGTAGGGGAGGAGAGGGGATAGGAGGGGGTTGGGTGTAGCCGGAGAGAGAGGTGTGTCGCCCCTGTTACGGGGCTCTCTCCGCGACGGTTCACCAAATTTGCATGCTCTTCAGGAGGGTGTGGCGTCGACCACGAGCCGCCCGAGCATCTGCTCGACCTGCTCGAAGACGTCCGCAATGGCATGATCGCCAGGTAGGGATTCGACCACTGGCTCAAGCAATATGAGTGTGGCGCGACACATCTCTGCGGCATAGTCTGTGTAGCCATCCCAAGCAGTAACCTCGTTGTGAATGGTCAGGATGTCCCTTGTCGCATCGGCGTCATTTGGATAGGTGACGCATCGATTTCGTAGTAACGCTACTGCCTCACCCAAATGTCCCTGGGTCTCTTCGGGCTGTGCCACAGAGAATTCGGCGCTTGCTAGATAGAAATATGACCACGCGAGGTCACGGACTGCACGACCATTCTCGGGCTCCTCATCGCTCAACTCGGCTGCCAACTTGAGCGCTTCTTGAGCCTGCTCAATCGCCAGATCGACTTCGCCTCTCTTTGAGTTGAAGTGTCCCACGCGACGCAGTGAGAGCACGAGGTCCCGTTTCATCTTCCGTAACATCTTCTGTGACACCGCGATTTCCGCCAAGACGTCGGGGTCATCCTTGTTTGATTCTCGCAACTTCTCCAGACTCGAAGACGACTCCTCTTCGTTCACTCGTCTTGCGATGAGTGTCTGGTTGTTCATCTCGACAGCCTCGTCTTCTCTTCCTAGCTTGACGTAGCAATCGGCGATGTTCTGGAGAATCGCTGCCTTGATCCTGAGTTTCGGCAGACGGGCGAGGTCTGGCTGTCGTGCCAATGCACCGTCGATGTGCTGCTCGGCATTTCTGTAGGTGTCAATCGCTGGTTGATAAAGCGACTTCTGCATGTAGATGTCCGCAACGTTGATGTACGCCAGCGCTACAGCAGATCCGTATCCCAAGCCTTCCTTATTGGTCTGTCCATCCTTCAGGAGCTGCTCTCTGATCTCCAGTGCAATGTGGTACTGCTCAAGGGCCTGATCGAATTGCCCGCGATTAGCCCCCCGCCGACCGCCTAGGAGGCCGCCCAGGAAGGAGTGTGAGTTCGCGATGCTCGCCAGGACATCGGGGTCTTCCCCGTTTGATTCACGCAGTTTCTCAAGATAGGAACGGGCCGTTGTGAGCACGAGCTCCCGGACCTCCATTGCGGCGTCGACCTTCACAACCCCCGCGTAGATGTCGCCGATGAGTGTGTCCGACATCTGTCGTACATCTGTGAACCGCTCCTGAACCTCGACGATCGCGTTCTCAAGGTCGGTGTTGACGATGGCCAGCTCGGTATTGAGCGTGTTGACGCGGATGAGCCCCCAACTGGTACCGATGAGGCCGAGAATGATGGACCCGACCAGCGCAAGCACCGCGGCGACCGTCCGCTTGTACTTCTTCGAGAAGAGCCGCACCTGATAGACGATGCTCAGTGGCCGCGCATCGATTGGCTCGTTGTTCAGGTAGTGACTGATGTCATGGGCAAGGTCGGATGCGGACTGGTAGCGACGGTCTCGGTCCTTCTCCAGCGCCTTCTGCGCGATCGTGTCCACGTCACCCTTGAGCACCAGGCTGATGGTGCTCAGTGAGTCCGGTCGCACTTCCTGGATCACGCGGACCGCCTCGTGGATCGCCTGTCGCTTGAGGTCGTAGGGCAGCTTGCCCGAGAGCAACTGGAACATGATCACGCCCAGCGCATACACGTCGCTTCGCGTGTCGATCGCGTCAGGATCCGCGTCGCACTGCTCGGGACTCATGTACTGCAGCGTGCCGATGAGTTGTCCCATGGTCGTCTGCATCGTGGTGACGGCCATGTCCGCGTCAGTGGCACGGGCGACGCCGAAGTCGATGATCTTTGGCTCGCCGCTGCTGTCGATAAGGATGTTGTCGGGCTTGAGGTCGCGGTGGATGATGCCCTTCTGGTGGGCATGGTGCACCGCCTCGCAGACCTTGATGAAGAGCTTCAGTCGCTCCTGAACGGGCAGGTCCTTCTTATCGACGTACTGGACGATCGGACGCGCCCCGGGGATGTACTCCATGGCGAAGTACGGGACCGGCCCCTGCGGGCTCTCCCACATGCCCGCCTCGTAGATCTGCGCGATGTTCGAGTGGTGGAGTTTCGCGAGGACCTGACCCTCGAACTCAAATCGACGTAGGGCCATGTCGCTGGCGGAACCGGCCTTGATGACCTTGAGGGCCACGCGCCGGCGCGGGCTCTCCTGCATCGCCTCGTAGACGCTGCCCATGCCGCCGGTGCCGATGATCCCGAGAATCTTGTAGCGACCGATCTCGTTGGGCACGCCCATCGAGACATGCTTGGCCGGCTCGGGCATGCTGCCCTCACGGCTCTCTCCGTCCTCTGGAAACCCGATGGTTTCGGCATCGGGATCGGTTGGGTAATGCCCTGTGCTCATGAGGGACCTGCAGCGGCGCACAATTGCCGCTTACATCCTCCGTTACTTACAATAGCACCATAATCCCCGCGGGCTTTCGCAATCTGCGCCCACAGGGATTAGGCCCGCGGGAGAACACCTTGAGCGACGATGCGGACAACACTGTAGGACTGGCGCTGGACCAGATTCACGGCCGAAAGGTGCCGAAGGTGTCCATTGCGCCCGGCGCAGAGGTGGTGCTCGGCCGCAGCAGCGAATGTGGCGTGCCGCTGACGAATCGCTACGTCTCTCGGGAGCACGCGTCAATCCACTCGATCGAGAATGGCTGGGTCCTGCGCGATCACAAGAGCCGCAGCGGAACCTACCTCAACACCATGCGGCTTGAGGAGGGTGAGGAGGCGCCACTGTGCGACGGCGATCTTCTGCAGATCGGTCCGTGGAAGTTCATGGTGCGCATCGGAGGCGACGGTGGCGACAAGCTCGACTCGCAGTTCGTCGATGAACTCGACAAGGCACAGGCTGAGCCCCCCAGCGAGGTGCCGACGCTCGTTCGGACCATCAATGGCCGCTACGAGACGGACGTGGCCGTGCTGCTCCAACTCAAGAGCGACGAGACGGTCAACCGCGAGCTGGGCTGGCGGATGTTCGTCGATCGCTACGGACCGATCATCTGCGGGTTCGCACGCAACGCCGGGCTGCCCCCGAGCGAGTCGGATGACATCATGCAGACGGTGCTCTTTAACTTCTTCCGCGCAAGCGATCGCTTCGAGTACGACCCCTCAAAGGGTCGTTTCCGCGGCTACCTCAAGCGCATCACGCTCAATGCCATTCGCGAGCGGTATCGCAAGAAACGCATACACAACCTCGACACACAGGGCATGCAGGGTGCAGAGGACGACAACGAGGAACTTGAGGCAATCTTCGACCGCGAATGGGTCGAGCACGTGCTGTCACAGGCCTTGGCCGAGGCGCGACCGAAGTTCGAGCCAAAGACCTGGGAAGCCTTCGAGCTCTACGGTCGCCGCGGTCTCTCAGCGGAGAAGGTCGCCGAACGCCTCGAGATGACCCAGGAGACGGTCCGCCACGCCAAGAGCCGCGTGATGCGCACCGTCCGCGAGATCATCATCAGGATGCGGGATGAGGAAGACTAGGCAGTAACGCGCCCGGCAGGATTCGAACCTGCGACCTCCGGTTTAGGAAACCGATGCTCTATCCAACTGAGCTACGGGCGCGGAGGGTGCGATTGTATCGCCCGCGCAGACCGTTATCATTCGCCTCGCGTTTCGCCCTGAGAGACTCGAGGAGGATCTGATGCTCGCACTCATGCTCGCTGCCACCGTATCGGTGGCCGCGCAGGATTCACCAGGAGTTGCCACTGCCACGCCGCGCCAGTGGCGGACGCCCGCGGGTCTCGACGCAGCGGTCACTGGACTGCCTGCCTCGTACTCAAGTTCTGTGGAACTCCTGACCATAGGGACGAGCCTTGAGGGTCGTCCTATCCGCGCGATTCGTCTAGCGTTGGCCGGGGACGTCCCGGTTGACGATCGTTCCGCCGTGCTGCTTGTAGCTGGAATCGACGGGGATCACCTCCTGGGCAGCGAGGTTGCTGTGGAGATCGCATCGTCGCTGCTGGCGCGGGCCGGGGACGGTGACGAGAACGTCGTCTCCCTGCTACGTGACCACGCACTGCACATCGTCCCGCAGGTCAATCCCGACGGGGCAGCTCGCTACTTCGACGTTGTCCGAAGCGGTCACCGCGAGAATATGCGCAGCGATGATGCGGATCGCGACGGCGCTGTCGACGAAGACGGTGGCGACGATCTCAATGGCGATGGGTACGTCACGTGGATGCGAGTGCCGGACCTAGAGCGAGCCAATCGCGTGGCCCATCCAGACGAGCCTCGTCTCGACAAGACGCCCGAGCCTCTTGAGGGGCAGGCGGCGACATTCATCGTCTACCGCGAGGGCATCGACAATGACGGGGACGGCCTGTACAACGAGGATGGCGTAGGTGGCGTCGACCTCAACCAGAACTTCGTACATGGCTACCGCTTCCACGCCGCTGGCAGTGGCGCCTGGCAGCTCTCTGAGCCCGAGTCGCGGGCTCTAATCGATTACGTGCTAGCCCATCAGGAGATCGCGCTAGTCCTTGTCTACGGCCGTCACGACACGCTTGTTAGTGCACCCAAGGACACGGCCAAGGACCCTGCTGGCGCACCACGCATAATCGCCGCGGGCGACGTCGCGTTACATGCCAAGGTCGCAGAACGGTTCGGCGAACTCACGGGCCTCAAGACCTCCGCGAGCGAAGGCAGCAACGGCGCCTTCTTCGCCTGGTCCTACGCCCAGTTCGGCGTACCAACTTTCGCCACGAGCCTCTGGAGCCGCCCCCCTGCCGATCAATCCACAGACCAGGATGACGCCAGGGGCGATGACACCCAAGCCGACCGCTCACGGGGCGGTCCTCCCCGTGATGCCGATCGACCACGAGGTGGCCCGGGTGGACGCGGCAACTTCGACTGGGAAGCCATGAGAGGGGAATACGACACCAACAAGGATGGCGAACTGGATGACGATGAACGCGATGCGATGCGTGAAGCCATGCGTGAACGCTTCGGCGGAAGAGGAGGTTCCGGGGGCAGGCGTGGCGGTCCTAGAGCAGGCGGTCCACCGGATGGGGCCCAGGAGGAGGGCGAAGACCTCACGCCATCAGGCATCGGCACGATCTCGCAGGAGACCATCGACGAGCTGCTGGCCGCCGCGGCCGCGCAGGGATTTGAGATCACCGATGCAATGATGGAAGGCATCACGGAGGCGGATATCGAGCAGTACGCGAAGTGGAGCGAGGTGGAGATTCGCCGGGTCTCGCCGCAACGCGGCACGTCCAAGGCCGACAGTGAGGAGGCTAAGTGGCTTGCATACAGCGATGAGGTTAGAGGCGGTAGTGGGTTTGTTGAGTGGACGCCCTTCGAGCACCCCCAACTCGGCCCGGTGGAGATTGGTGGATTCGTTCCCTACTTCCGCACACTGCCACCGACTTCGGAGATCACTGGGATCGCCGAAGCCCAAGTAGCGTTCCTGCTGGACATGGCCAAGCGGCTGCCGTCGGTGCGAATTGGCGACATTCGCGTCGAGGCACTTGGCGGTGGCCTCTGGCGCGTCAAGGCTCCGATCATCAACGACGGCTGGCTGCCTGCGGGCACCGCAATGGCGGCCATGAACAAGCGGGCGAGGCCGCTGGTGGTGCGTCTAGAGTTGCCAAACGATCGCATCGTTTCGGGCCGAAGAGTCGACCGAATCTGGTCGCTGCCCGGCAGTGGAACTCGTCGCTGGCACGAGTGGATCATCACCGGCAGTGAGGGCGATCCTCTGGTGATCACGCTCTACAGCGAGAAATACGGGACTGAAACAGCGCAGACAACCTTGGCGCAGGACGGAGGTGACGCGTGATTCGCACCCTCACCGCAACCTGCCTAGCGTTGCTGGCCTGCGGCTCTGCAGCGGCCCAGTACCCCCATGAAAGTCGCGTCGATCTGCGCTTCGACCATTGGTACGACTACGCAGAGATGACGGCGGCAGTACGCTCGCTGGTCGCCGCATATCCAGAACTGCTGTCGCTTGAGTCCATCGGCCGCAGTGTTGGCGACCGCGACATCTGGCTTGTCACCCTAAACAATGAGGCCACCGGCTCCGACCGCGACAAGACGGCGATGTTTATTGGTGGGAACATCCACGGGAACGAGATTCAGGCCGCCGAGACAGTGCTCTATTCCATCTGGTACCTATGCAAGGCCTACGGAAAGGTCGATCGCATCACCCGGCTAGTAGACGAACGGTCCTTCTACTTCGTACCCATGGTGAATCCCGACGGCCGCGAGGTCTGGTTCCACGAACCGTCGACACCTCACTACCTGCGTGGCGGCATCAAGCCCACTGATAACGACCACGACGGACTCTACGACGAAGATCCGCCGGATGACCTTGACGGCGACGGCCACATCACCGAAATGTGGATGCGCGATCCCCTTGGTCGCTACGAGCCAGATCCGGACAATCCGAGGTTCTTCCGGCGCGTGGATCAAGACGATCCACCCGGCGGCTGGACCCGCATCGGCCAAGAGGGCATCGACAACGACGATGACGGGCGAATCAACGAAGACGGGCCCGGCGGCTACGACCCCAACCGAAACTGGCCCTCGGACTGGCAGCCGGAGTGGATCCAGTACGGCGCTGGCGAATACCCATTCAGCCTGCCCGAGACGGCGGCGGTCGGCAGCTTCGTCTACGACCACCCGAACATCGCCGCCTACCAGAGCTACCACAACGCCGGCGGCATGATCCTCTACGGTCCCAACGCCACCTACGTCTCCTACCCTGGCAGCGACCTGCGAATCCTCGGCGAGCTCTCAGAGGAGGGGGCGCGCATGCTGCCCTTCTACGACCCGATGACAGTGCATAGTGATCTCTACGTCGTGCACGGCGGCGAGGACGGCTGGACCTACGAAGGTCTGGGAATCATCAGCTTTACCAACGAGCTCTGGACCGACAAGCGGATGTTTGCCCGTGATGAGGGGCCATCACGCGAGGATCAACGGATGTTCCGCGACATGCTCCAGTTCGAAGATGTCTATGTCCCCTACCACGAAGTAGAGCACCCGACCTACGGAACGGTGCTCGTTGGGGGTACCAAGAAGTTCTCATCGCGCATCACGCCGCCCTGGATGCTCGAGGAGGGCTGCCACCGAAACTTCGCTTTCACCATGTACCACGCAGACCAGATGCCGCTGGTGCGGTTCGGCGCCCTGCGGGTCAGAAACCTCCACGGGGACCTCTGGGAGGTGACCACGGAGGTGGTCAACGACCGCATCATTCCTACCCGCACTGCCATGGCATCTCGCCACAAGATCGGCCTGCCGGACTTCATGACCTGCGACACGGGCTCGGGCGCCGTGGTCGTCGCCTCCGGTACGGTGCGTTCACTCCTGCCGACGGCCAAACTCGATTACCGCGACACACCCCGGCCCTGGCGCCTTGCAAACGAATCTGGCATCGGCAGCCGCAGCACTCGCCTCTTTCGCTTCCTCGTTGAAGGTGGCGGCGACATCACGCTCCGCTACGAGGCGCAGAAGGGCGGAACCATCGAGCGCCGCATCCCGCTTTCCGAGACGCTTGAGGAGCGACCGGTGATTGAGCACAACACCATCCCCACCGGGGAGTGAGGAGAGAGGCGTGTTGCTTACAGCATTGATCTTGGCATCGAGCGCGGGACCGCTGCCCATCGATTCCATGCCCGTGGCGACCTACTCCATCGTCGCCCGTGACAGCGAGAGCGGCCAGATGGGCGTGGCCGTCCAGTCCCACTGGTTCAGCGTAGGCTCGGTCGTCCCCTGGGGCGAGGCGGGCGTGGGAGTGGTAGCCACCCAGTCGATGGTCAACCCACGATTCGGTCCGGACGGGCTTGCGCAATTGCGAGAGGGTGCCTCGGCAGCGGAGGCCGTTGCGCGGCTCGTGGCGGGCGACCCAGGCAGCGCCATACGCCAGCTCGCCATCCTCGGCGCAGACGGGTCTGTGTCCGCGCACACCGGGGCCTCGTGCATCGCCGAGGCCGGGCACGTCGTCGACGAAACTGGACAGTTCTCCGTGCAGGCCAACCTGATGGCCAACGACACCGTGCCGGCAGCGATGGCGGCGGCATTCGCCGCCGCCGAGGGTGATCTGGCAACGCGGCTTGTTGCGTCTCTGGTCGCCGCCCAAGAGGCCGGTGGCGACCTCCGAGGCCGCCAGTCGGCCTCGCTGTTGATCGTCGCCGGCGAGGCAAGCGGGGAGCCGCTTGCTGACCGTCCCATCGACCTGCGGGTCGAGGACCACCCCACCCCCGTGCGAGAGTTGCAGCGACTGCTGGACGTGCACAAGGCATACGAGCAGCTCGACGTAGGTGAAGGGCTCCTTGCCGCAGGGGACGTCGATGGGGCTATGGCTGCCTACGAGCGTTGCTGGACACTGGCGCCGGGGATCGTGGAACTCCGCGCTTGGCCTGCGATGAGTCTCGCGGAGACGGGGCACCTTGATCGGGCGACGCCGCTCTTTGAAGCGGTCTTCCTCGCTGAGCCGAATTGGCGCATCACCGTCACGCGGGCGGTGGAGTCCGGCATCGCCGAGATCGACGAGAAGACTCTGCAGCGGATCCTGGACATCGGCCGTCCATGACCGCACACCTAGAGCGAAACCTCCGGCTCTACCCTCTCTATACGGGACTCTTCCACGCCTTCTTCTGGCTGCCGGTCTACTTCCTCTTCTTCCGCAGCCACCTGCCCCTGGCGCAGGTGCTGCTCCTTGAGTCCATCTACTTCATCAGCGTCGTCGCCATGGAGGTGCCCTCTGGATGGGCGAGCGATCGCATGGGCCGCAAGCGCACTCTCGTGATCGCGTCGTCCATGCTCTGTGGGGCCTACCTGGTCTTCATCCTCGCCGGATCATTTGCCGCCTTCGCCGCCGCACAGGTGCTGCTTGCCGCGGGCATCGCCTTTAACAGCGGCACCGACACGAGCTTCCTGCTGGAGACAACGCAGGCACTTGGTCGTGAGGAGGAGTACCCCAAACGCGAAGCACAGGCCACCCGCTACAACTTCCTAGGCACTGCGGCAGCAGCGTTACTGGGGGGCCTGGCGGCCCTGCCGGGATTCCGCGGCGCATACGTACTCTCGCTGGTGGGCGCCATTGCGATGCTTGCCATCACGCTCAGTTTCCGCGAGCCCGGCGCCGACCAGGGAACCCGGCGGCGCGGGTTGATGGACCAGGTTACAGCGTGCCTTGCGCACCTGCGTAGCCCTCGCCTTGCCTGGCTCTTTGCCTTCTACGTCCTGATTACCGTCCTCAACCACGTCCCCTACGAGTTCTACCAGCCCTACATGGAGACGATCGCCGCGCAGTTCGACGCCCTGCGCATGACGCCGGCCCTGACCAGCGCCCACCTCTTCCTGACCATGCTTGTCGCCGCGTGGATCGCGGGCCACAGCATCTCCATCCGCGACCGCATTGGAATCGGCGGTGTGCTGATGGCCGCGGCGATCCTGCAGACGGCCATCATCGCCGTGATGTACTTCTTCGTGACGATTCCCGCGGCGATCTTCACGCTGCTGCGCAGCTGCCCGCGTGCGCTGATGACCGCCCCGCTCAATGCGGCCGTGGCCCCGAGCATCAACACGTCGCTGCGGGCCACGTACCTGTCGCTCCAGAGCATGGCCGGTCGGCTCTGCTTTGCCGGCACCCTTGCGTGGTTCTCATCGATGGCCGTCGGCGAAGACTGGGCGCCGCTAGCGAGCATGCTCGCGGCTGGCGCGTGGCTTGGCGCCGGATCGATCCTCGTCCTGGCCCTTGCGCTACCGGCGTTGCGCCGCAGCTAGCCGACGGAGGCCTGTTGCGTGACGTCCACGACCTCGTGGTGCCCCAGCAGGCACAGCGATGCTCGAACCGCCGAAACGTCGATGTCGAGCATGCGAGCTGCCGCAAACCGGTAGGCGGCGAGTTGCGGCACGTAGAAGGCGATCCTCGCCTCACGATTGTCGTCATCCACGGCGTCGCTCTTCCAGTCGATAACGTGGGCGGCGATGGGCGTGCCCTCGTCACTGCAGGTCACTACCAGGCGATCGATTGTGCCGCCGAGTTCCATGTCCGCCTCAAGGGTTGTCCCTGCCAATTGCGTGCCCGCAGGCAGCCGAAGTAGAAAGGACTGCTCGTTTCGAACACGTGTGTCCCCGTCGCCGGGCGTGAGCAGCGCACTGATGTCCGGCGATGCCAGCGCCGATACCAGATCGCTCGCCTGTGTTCGTACTACTTCCGGGGGGAGTGGCGATTGGGACGCCGTCGCGACCAGTTCCTCCTCGCTCGGCACGTCCTGCG
This sequence comes from uncultured Isosphaeraceae bacterium, assembly GCA_964555625.1. Classification (GTDB taxonomy): domain Bacteria; phylum Planctomycetota; class Phycisphaerae; order Phycisphaerales; family SM1A02; genus CAZJKE01. The sequence goes on from CAZKTE010000034.1 coordinate 16,709, forward strand.
CCCAGATGATCTCCTCGAGCCAGTGATGGACGAGCGTCCCGATCTCCTTACCGCGTCCGCCTCCGCAGCGTGCCCGCACCGAGATCTCGTCGCCGCCCTCAAGTTGCGATGGGCTCAGGGACGCAAGTCGACGCCCGCTACCGCTGCGCAGGTGAAGGGTGGGCGCCGCCGACGGCGGATCCGGTGGTGCCGATCGCAGGTCCTCGACTGCGTCCTGGTCATACCAGTCCTCGTCGCTTGGGCTGCTGCGCCAGGCAATCGTGCCGGGCTCAAGGCTCGCGTCGAGTTCCAGGGACTCGCGCAGAACGCCGTCGTAAGTCTGTTGGTAGGACTTCGCCTTCGGCCGCGGCGGGATCAGCATGTGCAGGGCGTGCTTCGCGCGGGTCATGCCCACGTAGAGCGTGCAGAGCGCCTCGCCGATGCTCCGTTCCTGCGTGGATCGCCGCATGGGAACCAGCTCCGGAATGATCCGGTCCAGCCGCGAAGGCTGGTACACACACGCCCGGACCGGCGCGGCGCAGGGATCATCGCGCTCAAGCAGCAGATCCGGGGAGAGCCACAGCGGCGACTGCAGATCACAGAGCACGACTGCATCGAACTCGAGTCCCTTGGCGGCGTGGATGGTCATCACCTGAACGCGCGACGAGACGGGGTCGGCGATGCGCTGGGACTCGACGCGGCGCACGAAGTCGGCCGGCCGCAGCGTCGCGATCTCGTCAGTCGTCTCGGCGAATGTGACAAGCTGCCAGAGGCGCAGCCGGTCCCGGCGTGGCACGCTGGGGGCCAGGACCTGCGCCAACTCCGCGAGCATATCGCTCAGACCGCGGTCGCAGCAGTCGCGGCGCAGGCGCGCCGCCACGCTCGATGCATCGTCCATCGAGGCCATGCCCAAGTGGGCAGCAAGCGGCGAGGTCGCCACGTGGAAGGCGGCCACCGAGTGGCCCGGGTGATCGGCCAGCAGCAACGCCGAGAGTAGCAGGGTCACGGCCGGCGCATCGGTCAGTGGGTTCCCACGGCGCTCGGCTGCGAGGATTGGCATGTCCTCGTCGCTGCGCAGTGCATGGACGATTCGCTGAATCTGCTGTCGCTGGCCGCCTCGCACCAGGACCCCGATCGTTGCCGCTGGTGCCCGCTCGTGGATGCGCCGAACGGTCGTCGCAGCCGCCTCCACCATTGCAGCCGCCTTGTCACTCCCGTCCTCGCCAGTCACCACGATCTCCGCCAGACCGGGTTGATTTGCGTAGCCGGCACCGTGCTCACTAAAGGCCTCCTGCCAGCGAGCTGCTGCGCCATCGACGCAGTCATTGAGCTTGCTTGAGGCGCCAACCGCGCCGAATACCTGGTTCACGGCGTCTAGCACGGCCGGTGAGCATCGCCAACTGCGGTCCATACGCGACACGTGCGGCGTGCCAAGCTGGCCGCTGAGGTTGGCCAGCAGCGCCGGCTCGCCACCGCGGAACCCGTAGAGGCTCTGCTTGACGTCCCCGACGAAGAAGAGCGACCGGTCGCCGGTCGACTGGTTGATCTCGTCTACGATCGGCCGCAGCACGGACCACTGCTGCAGCGACGTGTCCTGGAACTCGTCGACCAGGAGGTGTTCGATCGTGCCGTCAAGGCGATAACGCAGCTCCTCCGTGTCCTCCAGGAGGTTCTGCATGGCCAGGTACCAGGTGACGTCATCGAACCCGTAGAGCGCACGGTCGTGCTTGGCCTGCGACCAGTGCTCGTGGAACCCGTCGAGGAGCGTCCAGACCCCCTCCGCCTGCTCGACGGCACGATTGGTCAACACAGCCGCCACGTGCTCCAGGATCGGTGCGTAGATCTCCTGCAGGTCATCGTCCAGTTCCACCCGGTTATAGGTCAGCGCGCCGTCGAGCAACTTCGGGCCGATGCCCGAAGAAAGCAGTCCATCGAGATCGCCAGCGCGCGCGCGCGCGAGGTCGCCGTCGATCCCCCTGCGCAGGCTCTTCTTGTCCGTCACGTAGGCCCCCAGCGCATCGATTGCCGCCGCGAACGCTGCCCCGTCCTCACCCTTCCTGGGCGCAAGCCACGTCCACGCCTCCTGATCGCTCCATCGCGCCACCGGGTACACCGCGCGCCGCACGTGGTCTATGGCGCCATGCACGTCGATGCGGGTGCTCTCGCGGCGCGTTGCGTGCAGGGCCCGCGCCAGCGACGAGGATGCCATGGCGGCCGTCATGCGCCGCACCGCATCAGCCAGCACGTCCTGCTCCCGCGCCTCGTCCAGAATCGACCAGGCCGGCGAGAGTCCAAGTTCGGCACCGTAGGCCTGCGCAGCACGCATGAAGAAACTGTCGATCGTGCCGATGCGGATCCAGGGCAGTTCCGCGATGAGTCGATCGAGCGCCGCGCTGCACGCGGCGGCCTCGGCGAGCTCCGGCACGTCGCCGGCCAGGTCCGCCCGCTCGCCCTCGTCGAGCACCGCCTCGGCCAGTGCCCGCAGGACGCGATCCCTGATCTCCCCGGCTGCCGCCCGGCTGAACGTCGTGGCCAGCACATCGCGCGGGTTGGCACCGGAGGCGATCACCCGCAGGTACCGCCGGGCGAGTTGCCGGGTCTTCCCGGATCCGGCGAGCGCCTCGATGACCTGAACGCGATGGAAGTCGCTCACGCTTCCACCTCCTCCTCGCTGACCGTAACGATCCCCGCGTCCTGACAGATCCACGAGTACTCGTCGAAGTACCGCGGTGCGGGATTTGTCATCGGCCCGAAGACGCCCCCGCGAATCTTCCGCACGACGTCCCTCGCGCACTCCACGCCCTCCTCGAGCGTGGACTCGTCCCATTCTGGCAGATCGAGCTTGACGTCCTTGTCGCGCGCACCCACCACCAGGTACCCCACCGCTACACGGTGGTCGCCGTAGCCCATGCGACGGGCCATGTACCAGTAGAGCGGAAGTTGCAGGTCCAGCCACTCGCCGCTGGCCTTGTCGCGATGCACCCGCTCGGCGCCAAGGCTGCCGGTCTTGTAGTCCAACACCAGGACGCGACCGTCCTCGTGTCGGTCGATGCGATCGATGCGGGCACGTATCTGGAAATCGGTCCCATCCACGTCCAGCCCCTCACCTGCCTTCTCCTCCGAGGCCACGATGCGCCATCCCTGGAGGGCGTGGGTCGCCTGGACCTGAGCGAAGCGACGCAGCCGCACCCGAGCCAGCTCCGCCTGGATGGCCAGCGTCGGTGCGCTGCCCGGCGGGTGGCGAAGGGCCACGAGCCGGTCGAGTACCTCATCAAGGAAGTCGCTGATCTGCGACGCACTGGTCGAATCTCGAATGTCCTTGTCCGATCCGAATGCCTCGAGCACGTCGTGCACAAGCGATCCGAACAGACGCGGATCGAGTTCATGCAGCGCGTCACCACGGGGCTCGAGCTGCTGGACGTACCTCAGCCAGAATCGATAGGGACAGGCGAGGTACGCACGGAATGCTGTCACTGAGAGGCCGGTGATGACCGCTCCCTCAGACGGCGGCGGCACCGAAAGACCCGGTCCTGGGACATCGCCGTCGATGCTCGCCGGTACTCGCGGCGCCTCGTCCTCGTGCTTGGCAGCGAGCATGAGGATGCGCCGGGCATTGACCTCCGTGTCTGGATCGCGCAGCAGCAGCGGGCTAGGCGTCAGCGGGTCGCCCTCAGCGCTTCGCCGCGCGACGACAAGCAGCAGTTCACCGTCCTCGCGCCGCGCCGCAGCCATCGCCGAGAGGCCGTGGGCGTCGCGCGCCAATCGATGCCGCTGGGTCTCAAGCCCGAGCAGGTCCGCCAGCGACTCGGGTAGCGCCGCGTGCTCGGCGCCAGTCACCATCTCCGAAGACATGCCCGAAACCAGCAGCAGTGGGCCATCGTCGTGCATCGCTTCCAGCCATCCCACGAGCTCGATCGCATCCGGGTTTGCCGGATCACGCACGCTGTCCAACTCAAGTGCCGAGAGCACGACTTCAAGCGCCGTGGCCGCCCCCATGCCACCGACTTGCGCCACGAGCTGATCGGGCAGATCGCGCAGCCGGTCCACGGCGCCCAGTACCGATTCGATCGCGGTGCTGCGCACGTCGTCGCGCACGAACGGCTCATCGCCCCACGCGGCAAGCAGCAGGTTCGACAGTGCATCAGCCCATGCGCCCGGCCCACGCTGCTGTCCGTCGGCCAGCTGCGCCAGCCACCTATCGACGCGGTCTTGCAAGGCGGCCAGTGCCGGGCCATTCCTGCCCAGCCACGTACCGGGTACGTCCAGAGGCAAGTACCGCTGCTGGTAGTCGTCCAGCGCGGTGAGCACCGATCCGTCGATCTCCAGAATGGACGCGACGTCCGGATGTCGCACGAGGGACGCTAGGGAGGGGAAGTGCCGGTCGACCAGGTAGTCCCGTGCCGCCCGAAGCAGGCCAACGCAGCCATCGCGCACGAGCGGTCGACCCCCGGCGTAGC
>CAZKTE010000035.1:0-19905 GCA_964555625.1 uncultured Isosphaeraceae bacterium
CTGAGGTCATTTCGGTCGGTTCCTCAGCGAGGCCGCACCAGGCCCCGCACAGGCCGATGATACGCGCAGCGGAGACGCCTTGGTCGCGCAGCGTCGTCAACCGTGTGTCCCCGTGGCGTTTTGCCAGGCGGCGGCCGTCCTCGCCGCGTACCAGCGGCAAGTGCCACCAGGTGGGCGTGGGCAGATGGAGCGCCTGACAGAGCAGCACTTGGCGAGCGGCGCTCGGCAGCAGGTCGTCGCCGCGCACGACGTCGGTCACGCCCTGCCGCGCATCGTCGACGACCACCGCAAGCTGGTAGGCGGGCGCGTCGCGCCTGGTCCAGGCGACGAAGTCGCCGCCATTGCCGGCCAGGTCCACGTCGACGCTGCCGGCTACTGCGTCGTCGATGGTGATCGATCCCGGTGGCACCCGGAATCGCCAGTTGGGCTCGTCGCTACCCTCGTCGCCGATCGGCTCGCTCGCCTCCGCGGCACCCTCCTCATGCGGCGCGGATGCTGCCTCTTCGATCTGGCTGCGTGTCAGGTGGCAGCGATAGACATGGTCTGCCTTCTGGAGCGTCGCCAGGGCCCGGCGGTAGGGCCCCAGGTCCTCGCTCTGCACCAGCGGCTGCCCATCCCAGTTCATGCCCAGCCACTGCAGGACGTCAAGGGCCTGCGAGGCGGCTCCGGCCTTGATGCGCGGGCCATCCAGGTCCTCGATGCGCATGGGCAGGGTCCAGCCGCGCTGGCGGGCCAGCGCCCAGTTGACGAGAAAGGTCCTTGCATTGCCCAGGTGGAGCGCGCCGGTGGGAGAGGGGGCCAGGCGGGAGCAGCCACTCACGCCGACAGCTTCTCGCGCAATAGCGCCGCCCGGGCCTCGTCGATTGCGCGATCATCAAGGTCGCTGCCGATCCGCCAGGCGACATGGCCCTGCTGGACATCGATGAACAACTGGTTGATCGTGTTGACCTCGATCTCAGGAAGTCGATCCATGCACACTCCCAATCGCAGCCGGCCCAGAAGATTCATCGACTCATCGACGGTCAGCAGGCGTGCCTCGCGCAGCACGCCCAGTGCACGGTGGGTCCGGTCGTCGAGCTTGGCCACCTCCCGCTCAACAACCAGCATGCGGGCGCGTCGCTCGTACTCGATGATGCCCGGGATGAAGTTCTCCGAGAGCTGAACGAGCAGGTCCTCTGCGCTGCTCCCGAGCGTGACCTGGTTGCTGACCTGGTAGAGATCGGCCACCGTGTCCGACCCCTCGCCGTGGTATCCGCGGATCGCCATGTTCGTGTCGCGACAGGCGCGATAGATCCGCTCGAGGTCCTGAATGATTCGTAGCCCGGGAAGGTGAAGCAACACGCTGAATCGCACGCCGGTCCCCACGTTGGTCGGGCACGCCGAGAGATACCCCCACTTGGGATGGAAGGCGATTGCGACGACCTCCTCGAGGCGATCATCGAGCGTATCGACGTCCGTGCGTACATCCTCCATGGCAAGGCCGGCCCTGATGCTCTGGATCCGCAGGTGGTCCTCCTCGTTGACCATGATGCTTCGACAGAGTTCCGGCCCCACGGCGACGGCCGCCGGGTGGGTGGCCTCGGCCAGCATCGAGGAGACCAGGTGCCGCTCGGTGAGCATCTGGCGCGTGACGGCGCTCTGCTCTTCGAGGTCGATCCAATTCAGGGCGTCTGCGGACGGCCCCTCGGTCCCCATCGTCCGCACCAGGCCGATGACCTCCCGCGAGTCGGCCTCCGAGGCTCGATTGACAAATGGGAAGCCGTCGAGGTTCCGCGCAAGGCGTGCGCGGCTGCTGAGCACGACATCGCCAAACGCGCTACTTCCGCTGCTGTAGGGGCAGTTCCGATCGGGATCGATCCTCATCGGTCGTTTCCGTCATGCAGGTGTCGCAACTCGTCGCGAATCTCGGCGGCGCGCTCGTATTGCTCGCGGCCAACGGCGGAGTCGAGTTCCTTGAGCAGGCGCTTGATGGTCAACTGCCGGTCGACGTCGCCGCCGACCTGCCGCGGCGCCTTCCCCACATGCTGGCTCTGGCCACCCTGGACGCGGGCGATGAGCTTCTCGAGGTGGCTCTCGAATGTCTCGTAGCACGCCGGGCACCCGAGCAGGCTCGTCTCCTTGAAGTCGCTGATGGTCATGCCGCAGTCACTGCAGGTGCGGCCGCCGCCCCCGGGCGTATTGCCACCGGGGAGCGGGAACGAGAAAGCGATGCTCCCGCCGCTGACCTGAAAGCCCGCCTCTGCGGCATGTTCCTCGCACAGGTGGACGGTTCGGGTCTTTCCGTCAACGATCCTGGTCTCGTGGAGAATTGCCGGCTTGTCACAACGATCGCACTTGCTCATGGCAGTCAAGTGAATCGTAGCCGCCGCGGTTCAGGAGGTCACGGAGGATGCGCCCATCGTCTGCTGGCGGGCGATCCTGGAAATGGCGACGGCATCGCGCACGATCGCCGCCACGGCCGACAGCGGCTGCATTGTTCCGCTGTCGCTGGCCGCCGATGCCGGGTCGGGATGGCACTCAAGGAAGATGGCGTCAACGCCGGCGGCCGCCGCTGAGCGTGAGAGCAGCGCGCCGCGATCCGGCCTGCCTGCCGTCTGGCCGGTCCCGGCACCCGGCAACTGCGTGGAGTGGGTCACGTCAAAGCAGACAGGCGGCCCGAGTGACATGAGGTCGCCCATGCCCACGAAGTCGTTGACCAGTCGCTGGTACCCGAAGAACGTTCCTCGCTCGGTGAGCATGATGTTGGAACACTCGGCCTCCTCGAGCTTGTCGATCACATGCTGCATTTCGCTGGGCGACATGAACTGGCCCTTTTTCACGTTGACCGGTCGCCCGGTGGCCGCGGCGGCCACCAGCAGATCCGTCTGGCGGCAGAGGAATGCTGGAATCTGCAGCAGGTCCACCACCTCGGCCACTGCTGCGGCGTGGCCGGGCTCGTGGATGTCGGTGGTGGTTGCAGCGCCGGTCTCGGCGGCGATTGCCCCAAGCATCTGCAGGCCCTCGGCGAGGCCCGGTCCGCGCCCGCTGCGAATGCTGGTGCGATTGGCCTTGTCGTAGCTGGCCTTGAAGACGAATGACGCCCCGGACTCGGCGCACGCTTCCTGGAGCACGCCGGCGATCTCAAGCGCCTGCGCCTGCGTCTCCAGGACACACGGGCCACCAATGACCAGCAACGGGGCATCCCCGCCAACGCGCGTCTCACCGACCTGGATGGGGCTGGACATGTGCATAAGGGTACCAAGGGGTCCGTGGTGGTCCGATATCGGCGCGCAACTGCCCCGATCTCGCCGCGTCGCCGGGGATTGGTGCAGGCGGCAGTGGGGCGTGACGATGACCTGCAGGGGGGAAGAACGCCCGAGACCGGACTGTCCATGGCACACATGCCCCGAGAACCAGAGGCCTTCAGCGAACAGGTGGTTCGCATTCTTCGCCGCCGGTTCCCTGATCGCGAGGTTTGGCTGGCAGGCCCCATGGACCTCTGCCTCGATGGTCGGCACCTGGGTCTCAACAACCTCTATCGCATCGTGCAGGTCGATCCCGGCCGCGGCGTCGAGACGGTCGAGGAGTTCCTCCATCGCCTGCTCGAGGGCGATGAGTTCTCCCAGCTGCCGCTGCCACTGTCGATGGCTCGCCCGCGGATCATGCCGCGGATCCAGCCGACCACCATCTTCGAGCAGCTCGACCGAAACCAAGTGGCCCACGCGCCCTTCGTCAACGACACGGTGATCCTCTATGTCATCGACATGCCCAAGATGACCGTGAGCATCACGATCGAGCAGATGGTGCGATGGGGGCTCGATGTCGACGAGCTCGATGCGCAGGCACGTTCAAACCTCGCACAGTACCACCCGGGCCTGAAGGTCCAGTTCATGGAGGCCCGCGGCGGCGGTCGCGCGGCGGTGTTCAACTGCCAGGACGGGTACGACGCTGCCCGCCTGCTCCTCTCGTCCCTCTGGAAGCGGCTTGCGCCTGAGCTCGACGGGGATTTCCTGGCCGCGGCGCCCGCCCGCGACATGTTCCTGGCCATCTCAAACGGCCCACACGACTTCGTGGAACGGTTGCAGCGGCGCATCTCGACGGACTACCGCAGGCTCCCCTATCCCATCTGCAGCGACCTGTTCGTCGTTACGCGTGACGGCGTCGCAGGGACCCGCGCCGCCTGAGATCACCGCGCGGTATGCTCGGCGGCGTGCTGCTGATCATCGACAACTACGACTCCTTCACCTGGAATCTCGTGCAGCGCGTCGGCGAACTCGATGCGGATTGCGACATGCGCGTCGTGCGAAACGACAAGATCACCACCGAGGAGGCGCAGGACCTGCAGCCAAGCCATGTCATTCTCTCGCCAGGGCCGTGTACCCCCACCGAGAGCGGGATTTGCCAGCGCATGGTCGAGGATCTCGGCGGGCGTGTGCCGATGCTCGGGGTGTGTCTCGGGCACCAGGCGATCGCTGCGGCCAACGGCATGACGGTTAGGCGAGGCACGCACCCGGTCCATGGGAAGACCTCGCCCATTTACCATGATGGCCGCGGGATCTTCAAGGGGCTTCCCGGCCCGTTCGAGGCCACTCGCTACCACTCGCTGGTCGTGGATCCCGACACCGTAGGCGACGATTTTGAGATCAGCGCCTGGACCGAGGACGGCGTCTGCATGGGCCTCCGCCGGCGCGGCGATGGGGCCCCCCTGATCGGCGTGCAGTTTCACCCGGAGAGTTTCCTGACGGCGGAGGGCCCGAACCTGCTGACCAACTTCCTGGCGATGGGCGCATGAGCGGTCTGCTGACCACGCTCGCACTCTGCGGCCTGCTGCAGGCGCAGTCCATGGACCGATCCGTCTCGGTTCGAGGCGGCCTTGCGCGCGTCGACGACGTGCCGTTTGCCCAGATCGAGCGTGATGGCCAGGAGGCACGTGTCCTGCACATGGACGTGGCCTTCCCGGCCTGGGGCGGCGATGAGCCGCTCCCGGTGATCCTCTACATCCACGGGGGTGGATGGTTCCTCGGCTCACGTGATGAAGGGCACGATGCGATCGGCCGCTTCGCCGAAGGCGGCTACTTCGCGGCGACCGTCGACTATCGCCTCGGCGGGGAAGCGGCGTTTCCTGCGGCGATCCACGATGTGAAGGCGGCCGTGCGATTCATCAAGGCCAACGCCGAGGAGCTGGGCGTCGACCCGTCGCGCATTGGAGTCGTGGGCTATTCGGCGGGTGGTCATCTGGCCGCGCTGCTGGGTACCTCCAGCGGAGTCCCGACGCTTGACGGCACCCTCAATGATCCGGCGATTTCCACGGACGTTGCGTGCGTGGCGATCATCAATGGACCAGTGTCTCCAGCCGACTTGGCCCCCGACGGCAGACGCATGTATGAGCGGTGGCTTGGGGGCGCCGAGTCCCGCCTTGCGGATCCGGCTACCTGGCTCGATGCCGCAGATGCACCGATGTTTCTGCTCTGCGGCGGTGAGGATCGAATCGTCCCGCTCGCCCAGGCCCAGCGGTGGGCGGAGCGGCTCATGGACAGCGGCGTCGAGGTCGAGCTCGAGGTGGTTTCCGGACAGGGGCATGTCATCCTCGATCGCCGTGCCTACCTTCCCATGCTGGACTTTCTCGATGCCCACCTTGGCGGGCATGTCCTCCCGAAACCGGAAGTCGTGCAGTAGGATCCCGCGGCGCATGGCACCCGAGACGGACATCACGCGAGCGGCGCGGGCTGACGGACACGCGACGGCGGTCGATGACGGATGCATCACCTTCGTACCCGCCGGCACTTCCTATCGATTGCTGCTGCAGGCGACGGGTGTCGAGACTGGCGACGTGCGTGGGACGATTGATGCTACGGCACTCAAGGTGCACCCTGCCCGTGGCGGCGGCCGGTTCATCGAACCCGTCGATGGCGAACCACGCATCGTTGCAGGTCATGTTCGAGCCCTGGACGAGTCAAACGGTCGCATGCTGGTGCGCAGCGTCGTTGCCATGTGGATCACGCTGCCCGATGGGGCCGACACCGCCGCGCTGGCCGAGGGCGGCCTCGTGAATTTCCATGTCAAGTCGGGTGCGACCTTCGTTCAGGATCGCTAGTGACGAATCGACAGGGACGAGAGGACCTCGTTCCACGCCTCGCGATGCGCCTCGATCGTGGCGCTGGGACCGACGAGCTTGATGTAGATTCGCTCCCCTGGTCGTGGAATGATCACCCCGAGGAAGACGTAGTCGGGGCGATGCCAGCCCGCGCCCATCCCCATGTACTCGCCGTGGAGTTCCACGATCGTGGCATCGGATCCAGCAATGTCCATCGCAGTGATGATCGGCTTCAGGGGTCCGCCGTCGTTGGAGCGAAAGAGACTCTTCCACCGCTCGATGTTGGAGGTGATCGTGCTGCCGGAGGCCTCCGTGAAGTGAATCACCGCGAAGTCGGCCGGCTCGCTTCCCTCTGCTGCCGGCACGATGTAGTTGATCAACCGCATGGCGCTCCGCGGTGCCACCCAGGTCCAGGTTGCAGGCCGATGCGCGAACAGGTCAAGGAACTCGATGAGCGAGGGATCCTCCGGCGGCTTGACCTGCCAGCGTGCCTCGTAATCGGTCTCCTCGATGTCAAGGCCGCCGGTCGTGCGATCTCCCTGCGGTGCTTGCACCTGTGGGTCCGGGGCCGGCGTGGGCCGCGCGGGTGCCGGAACGTCGCGGTCGCCGCCGCAGCCTGGCGCAAGGACCGCCAAGGAGCATGCGAGCGTCATCATCAACCGTGGTGGTGCCATGTTCATCTGAGCGGTCACGATAGCATCGTGCCGGCCTGCTGCCCTTACCATCGAACATGGCGAGCTGGTTCATGAGCGGTTCTCTCTATATGCACGGTGGCCCGATCTGGACCGGCCCGGAATGCGGCGACGCGCAGTCAGTAACGATCGTTGACGGCCAGGTTCGAGCGATCAATGCGCCGTGCCCGGCGGGTGTCCGTGGAATCGATCTGCTCGGTCGCTGCGCGATGCCCGGACTCGTCGACAGTCACCTGCACCTTGTCATGGGTGCGTCAGGCCTCGGGGACGTCGATCTGGCTGGGGCGACCTCGCGGGCGCACTTCGAGGAGCTGCTGGCCGAGGCGGATGCGGCGCTGCCCGACGGCGCATGGCTCACTGCAGCCGGATGGTCTGAACAGGCGCTGGGCGAAGCGCCCGACGGGACATGGTTGGCCGCCGGTGGGGCTCGCCCGGTCCTCTGTCATCGCGTTGACCTGCACGCGGCGGTGGTCAACGACGTGGTACTGGAAATGATCAATCTGGATGCGGTGTCGAGTGATCCGGCCGGGAGGCTTGGCCGTGACGCGTCGGGATCTGCCACGGGCCTGCTCGTGGAGGGCGCGCTCTGGAACCACGTCCTTCCCCTGGTGCCAAGCGTCTCGGTCGAGGAGCGCCGTAGTCGGACATTGGCCGAGGCGGCGCGAATGCATCGCTGCGGAATCACGATGGTGGGGTCGATGGAGTACGAACTGGACCTCCGGGAGGTCCTGGCGCCGCTGCAGGAGGACCTCGGGCTTCGGATGCGCGTGATGATGCTCGGTGAAGGCAGTGTCGAGGAGCTTGATCGCTGGAGTTGCTGGCCCGCGACGCCATGGCTTGCGGTGACGGGGGCCAAGGGATTCATCGACGGCACGCTTGGCTCACGCACTGCACGCATGTATGAACCGTGGCACGACCGTCCCGAAGATAGAGGCATCCTGGTCGAGAAGGCGGCGGCGGGGGAGCTGGCGGCATGGGCGAAGCGGGTTGCAGAATGCCGGCTCGCGCCGTGCATGCACGCCATCGGTGACGAGGCGGTTGGGATAGCCCTCGAAATCCTTGGGGCGACGGACCCGGCGCTGGCAGGGCGCATCGAGCACGCGCAGATCATCGCAGCACGCGACGCGGCGGCTCTGGACGGGATCTGGCTGGCGGTGCAGCCGCTGCATCGTCGCGATGACGCCCTTGACTCCGCAGACGCGCTGGGCGATCGCGCAGGAACCTTGCACGCCTACCGGATGATGCTGGATGCCGGGGCCCGCCTGGCCTTCGGCTCGGACTGGCCCATCGCCCCCCACGATCCGCTTGCGGCGATGGCAGCTGCCATCATCGCCGACGACGCCCGCGGCGATCCGTTCCACCCCGATCAGGCCCTGACTCCGCTGGAGGCCCTTGAGGCGAGCACGGCCGCCGCCGCGGACGCACTGCGGTCGCCAGATGCCGGCCGCCTCCAGGAAGGCTGTCTGGGTGACGTGGTAGTGCTCGATGAAGATCCGCGGACCTGCCACTGGCACGAGCGGGTCCCGCAGGTCATGATGACGATCGTGGATGGAGCAATCGTCTATGAGCGCAGTGATGGGCAGTGATCTCACCCACATCGACGAACAGGGGCAGGCGGGCATGGTCGACGTGTCGGCCAAGCCGGCCGTGAGACGCGAGGCCATCGCGGAAGGGTTCCTGATCGCAGCGCCAACAACGATCGATCGGCTGCTGGCCGGCGACGTGCCCAAGGGCGAGGCCATCGCAGTGGCGAGAATCGCCGGCGTGCAGGGCGCCAAGCGCTGCGCCGAGTTGATTCCACTCTGCCACCCGCTTCCGATCGAGCAGGTCTCAGTCTCCTTCGATCGCGCAGGCGACGATCGCATTCGCATTGAGGGCGGCGCCGTGGTCATCGCCCGCACCGGGGTCGAGATGGAGGCTCTCACGGCGGTGTCGATCGCTGCTCTTGCGCTCTGGGACATGGCGAAGGCCATTGACGCCGATCTGCGCATCGAGGGAATCTCGCTGGTCTCCAAGACCAAGCAGGCCTGATCAGACGCCGCGTACCGCGGCGCAGAACGCCGCGATCTTCTGGTGATCCTTGATGCCCGGCTTGGACTCGACTCCGCTGCTGACGTCCACAGCGGCAGGATGCAGCAGGTCGACGACTGCCGCGACATTGCTCGGCGCCAACCCGCCGGCGACGATGATGGGATGGGTCGTCGACGCCATCTGCCCGGCGAGGGCCGAGTGATCGAAGGCGGTTCCCTCTCCACCACGGCCCCCATCAACCAGAATCGCCGCGACCTCCGGGCAGGCGATCCATCGTGCAAGGGAGTCCGCCTCGTACTCGAAGGCCCGGATGACCGGGCAGGGGGCAGCGGCGACGGCGGCCTCGTCCTCGCTGCCGCAGAGTTGCAGCCACCCGGGCCAGTCGCCAAAGGCGCTGAGATCCTCCTCATTTCGCAGGACGGCTACGGGTGTCACGTGCGATGGGACACTGGCTGCAAGCGCGTTGGCGGACGCTCGATCGACGTACCGAGGCGATCCGGCCACGAGCACGAACCCGACCGCGTCTGCGCCGGCGTCGACTGCGACCTCGACGCTTGCCGCGTCCTGCAGCCCGCAGATCTTGATGCATGGACGCGACGGATCGGCGGGCCAGCAACCGCTCATGATTCAGCTCCCTCGTCGCTTGGAATCTCCGCGCGAAGCGCGTCGACAAGTCGCATCCGCTCCTCGCCCGTGTCGCCGAGTTGATCGAGCAGTTCGATGGCGCGATCGTATCGGTGCAGGTGCCGTACGTACTTCGCGCAGAGCAGCAGGGTCACATCGGCGACGTCTTCTGCGCGGGGGTGGCTCTCCAGGTGCAACTCGTAGACGCGGCAGGCATCCTCGACGCGATCATTTCGCATCAACCAGTTTCCCATGACGACCTGGCTGCGTGCATCAAGCGCGAGTTGCTGGTCCTGCTCGAGCAGCGCCAGGTATCGGGTGGTCGCCGCCTCCACGTCGCCGGCGGCCACAAGGCGAGCGACGGCCACCCGGCCCTGCGAAACCGAGTCTGCCACCTTCGGCTGGGGTGCTCGTAGGACGCCGCTGGCCACATCGCTTCCCTCCGCTGCGACCCGGGAGGGCGGGGCGCTGCGCACGGTGCGACGGTAGGCGGCGCGGCGCCGCGCCTGCGAGATCATGCGATAGATGTCGAAGTCGCCACGCGGCACGATCCCGGTCATCAACAATCCCATCGCCATCGCGAATCCTGATCCGTACCCGGCCAGATGGGCTACCCATGCCACGCCACCGCCGGTGTTGCCGCCGACGTCTCCCAGGAGGCTCATTGCGTCGAAGGCGATGTAGAGGCCCACGAGCCAGAGGCTGGGAATCGAATAGATGCCGATGATGAAGAAGACTAGGAGGACGCGCACGTGTGTCCGTGGCGCCAGCGCGACGAACGCAGCGGTCACCGCGCAGACGCTTCCGCTTGCGCCGATGACGGGAGCGGCGCTGAAGAGCACGTGGCCAACTCCGGCGATTGCCCCGCATCCAAGGAAGAGTGCCGCGAAGCCCACGTGCCCGATGCGATCCTCGACCGCCCGTCCAAATGGCCAGAGGAAGATCATGTTTCCCAGGACATGCCACCAGTCCCCGTGCAGGAACTGGTAGGTGAACAAGTTTGCAATGTGAAAGTCGGTCGCGACGAGGCCTCCGGAGTACAGAAGTTGCTGGGAGAGGCCTGATCGTGTCCCCAGCGACTGTGCAAGGAACACTGCGAGATTGATCGCCACGAGCGCAATCGTGACGACTGGCTTCCGTCGGGTTGGGGCGTCCGTGCCGATTGGTATCAGCATGGCGACAGTGTAGGGTTGGCTTGGGAGAGCGGAATGCTAGACTGGAGGTCCCGCCGTGCGCGATGCGCGGCGGTCCGAGCGACGCTGCAGCCGAGAAGCACGCGGATCACTCGGGTCATCACGTAACACTCGGACGCCTCAATGCCGACTACTGCACGGGACATGAACACAGATTTCGGGTTGGACAACACGATAGTCGCTCGGTCCTCGCTCTCATGGATCGACGGGCAGAAGGGCGTACTCGAGTACGTCGGATACGACATTGACGATTTGGCCCGCAGCAGTACATTCGAGGAATCGACATTCCTGCTCTGGAACCAGCGGCTTCCCAGCAGCAGCGAGCTCGAGGACTTCAACGCCCGCATCCGGGCCGAGTACGACCTGCCCGAGCCGATGTGGGACATGATCGCTGCGATGCCGCCGGACGCGAGCCCGATGCACGTGCTTCGGACGCTCGTTTCAACCCTGGCGCTGCATGACCCTGCGTGCGATGACTCCTCCGAGGAAGCCAACAAGCACAAGGCCCTCTCGATGCTCGCCAAGATCCCGGCGATCATTGCCGGATTCGACCGCCACAGGAAGGGCCTGGACATCGTGCGGCCCGAGGGTGAGGGTTCGATTGCGGAGACCTTCCTGCGGATGCTCAATGACGAAGAGCCAACGGACCGCATGAGTCGTGCGTTGGACATCTGCCTGATCCTGCACGCTGATCATGGATTCAATGCATCGACCTTCGCCGCTCTGGTGACGATCTCGACATTCAGTGACATGTACTCCGCCACCACGACTGCCATCGGCACCCTCAAGGGACCGCTGCACGGCGGCGCCAACCAGGGGGTCATGGTGATGCTCGAGGAAGTCGGCAGCGTGGATCGCGCCGAGTCCTGGGTCATGGAGCGGCTCGCCGCAGGTGAGCGAGTCATGGGATTCGGGCACCGCGTGTACAAGGCCAGCGACCCGCGTGCTACGTATCTCAAGACGTTCGCCGAGGGTATCGCCGAGGACACGGGGAACCTTGAGCTCTACGAAATCAGCCGCCGCATCGAGGAGATCATGGAGCGAGAGGTTGGCCAGAAGGGCATCTTCGCCAACGTGGACTTCTACTCAGCGACCACCTACTGGTCGCTGGGACTGGAACTGGACCTCTTCACGCCGACATTTGCGATGAGTCGCGTGGCGGGCTGGACCGCCCACTGCCTTGAGTACCTCGGCGATCACCGCCTCATTCGCCCCCGCTGTGACTACTGCGGCCCACATGGCCAGCAGTACGTCCCGATCAGCGAGCGTTGAACGGCTACTGGGGGTAGAGCAACAACCGATCGTGCGCCAGCAGCAGCAGATCGCTGCGGCCATCGCCGGTGAGATCGACGATGATCGCTTGGCTGGGCTGGAATTCCCGCGGCTCGCCGCCGCTGAAGAATCGCGACTCGAAGATCTCGAAGCCCGTGACGTAGCGCATCGAACCGCCGCCATCGAAGGTGAATATCTCCAGCATCTGCTCGCCGGCATCAAGTGACACCATGTCGGCGAAGCCGTCGCCGTTGATGTCGCCGATGGTCAGCTCGTGCTGCACGCGGCGATCCTCACTGGTACGCCAGGACTGCACTTCTCGCAGCGCCACGCGGTCGCCGGCCAGTTGCACGATGGCGAATCCCGCATCTCCTACGGCCAGGATCTCGTCGCGGCCGTCGTCGCTGAAGTCTGCTGCGTGGATGGTGTCGAACTCGAATCCCCGCACCATGAGGCTGTCGGACTCCTGCCATCGATTGTCGCCGTTGCGGGCAAGCAGGACGATCCGGTCATTCTCTCTGTCTGCGGCCGCCAGTTGATCACCGAGCACGGTGATGGACACGAGGTCCGAGTCGGCATCCTCAAGGTTGACCTGGTAGACGACCTGCCATCCCGGGCTCGTCCCGCCGCCGGGATCGAGTTCGTAGCGCACCGCCCGAACGAAGTTCTCATCGGCGATCAGCAGTTCCGGCGGCCCGTCGCCGTCGATGTCCGCGATGGCGGTGTTCTCCGCGGTCGCATCGCGCACCAGGCCGTATTGCCCCATGTCACCCTCGTCGAGAATGCTGAATCCATCCTCGTCGGCGCGCAACATCTTCATGGGCTTGTCGCGCGTCAGCAGCAACAAGTCCGTGTCCGAGTCCTGATCGGCGTCGAAGGCGAGCATCTCGTCCGGGCCGCGGCTCAGCGATCCAAGGTCGATCGTCTCCAGTGATCCATCCGGAGAGAGCAGGTCAAGGGCGTAGTTGCGCTTGTCGCGGGAAATGACCGCCACGCGCCACGTCCCGTCCAGCTCTACGGTCTGCAGCGAGACCGGTGTGCGCCCAGGCGAGATCGGCATCGGCCGCGGGAAGTCAATGGCATCGCCACCCAGCGGCGAACGGCCCACGACACCCTCCTCCTCGCTGAGCACGAACAGGTCCTGGCTGCCATCGCCGTCGAAGTCGCAGGCGGCAGCGGCCGCAGCGGCGGTGAGCGTCGGCCAAGCCTGCCCTCTCGCCAGCCCCTCGCCCGGGACCTGCCGGTGAACGACGATGGTGTTGTCATCCGGGTTCGTTGAGACGACATCGACAAGACCGTCGCCATCGACGTCCACCAGCAGTTGCGATTGCAGTCGCGCCTCGCCGCCCTCGCCGGCATGCACCTCGATGGGGGCCTCTCGGTCACCGACGGCCTCGATGGGCTCCACGTCCACCTCGTAGAGCACCACTCGCTTGCTGGATCGCTCGATGACGGCGATCAGGTCGCCAGCTCGCCCTGGAAGTCCCACGGCGGCGAATTCTCTCAGCGGCGGCATCTCGTAGAGCGTCTGCGGCCCCATGGTGCGCCCACTTGATGCGCGGCGCGCCAGCCAGAGGCGAATGGGGGCGGCGTTGTCGGGCGCGATGCCGAGCATGTCGGTGAGCCCGTCGCCGTCGAAGTCCGCGAGCTTGAACGCCACGATCCGTGCGCCGGCGGCCAGCACCAGCGGCTTGCCCAGCGCATCGCCCTCAAGCGGAAAGGCCCTGATGTCTCCCTGGCCAAGCGTGATGAGTTCGACGCCGTTGTCACCGACCACGTCCGCGATTGAAAAACCGGATCGACTTGCCCCGAGGTTGCGAATCGTGTGTCGCCGGGTGCGATCGAAGGATCCATCGGCCTGCTGGGCAAGGAAGACGATCTGGTCGCCCTTGCCGGCATAGATGAGGTCCAGCCGGTGGTCGCCATTGAAGTCGTGCGCGGCTACTGCCAGCACCTGGTGAGGCACCGTGATGGGATCACGATCGAATCGCCAGTGGTCGGGGATGTCGTTGGCCCGTTCAATGGCCGGGATGGTGTTCGGGGATCGACCGCGGACCTGGTGCAGCACATCGATGCTGCTGGAGTCGTTGTTGACCACGATGACATCCTGCAGCCCGTCGCCGTTCATGTCGGCGACGTACATCGGTCCGGCATCGTCGCCGATACGTATGACCTCGAGGCCGCTGAAACCGAAGTAATCGGCCAGCGTGGCGTCGTCGGGTCCTGTCATGGCGGCGGCAAGGGCAAGTGTCAGCATGCACATGGGGTGTGGTCTCCGGCAGGGGGGCCCATGGTAGGTGCTCAATCTGGGTCGTGGGTCGGGGCTATACTGGCTCCTCCCCGGAAGAGGACATGAGAGGCACCTTCGAGATCATCTTTGCTGCGCTGTTGTCGGCCGTCGCCAGCGGCGATGTCCTTCGGCTTGAGTCGGGCGGCGAGCTGCATGGCACGATCGTCAAGCGGACGGCTGATCGCATCTGGATCGACGTGGGCCCCAAGGTCATCGACGTGTCCGTCGAGGATGTGGCCGAGATGCTCATGGACGATCAGTCCCACGGCAGCCTTGAGCAGGGGGCGTTCGAATACCTCTTTCGCACCGCGACGGGCCTGGCACAATTGAGTCCGCGCGAGCAGGCGGCACGGGTGTCTCCAACGGTCATCAAGGTCCGCACGCCCCGGGCGATCGGATCCGGTGTGTTCGTCAACGAGGACGGGTACGCGATCACCAACGCGCATGTCATCCAGGGCGAGACGGATCTGCGGATCATCGCCTGGTTGCGACAGCCAGATGGCAGCACGCGACGCACGACGCTCGAGGACATCGAGATCATCTCGGTCAACAATCACCTCGATCTTGCGCTGCTGCGAGCAATCCATCCGGCCGGTGAGGAGTTCGAGTTCGCGCTGCTCGAGCATCACGAGTCGATCGAAGTCGGCCAGCCGGTCTTCGCCATCGGCAATCCCCACGGCCTCGAGCAGACGATGAGCCAGGGAGTCATATCGACCACGCAGCGCAGCAACGACGGACTGACCTTCATTCAGACCGACACGGCCGTCAACCCCGGAAATAGCGGCGGCCCGCTCTTCAACACGCTCGGCGAGGTCGTGGGAATCACGAACATGATCCGTCGAGATGCCGAGGCGCTGAACTTCGCGATTCCCACCCGCTACGTGAAGGACTTCATTCGAAACCGGGACGCGTACACCTACGACGCGAAGAACCCCAACTCCGGGCACAAGTACCACGACCCCCCGACGCGGCAGCGTCCAGGCACGCCGCCCCAACTGCACCAACCCAGCCGCTGACGCGGAACGCACACGAAAGAGGAGTACGGCAATGATGCTAATGACGATCACGGCCGCCACGATGGCTAGCGCCGTGTTGGCCGCGGACCTTGCCATCGAGGACATTCTGTCCGAGAACGCCATCGTCGCGGTTACGGCCAGCGACCTCGGTCGCATGGCTGACGTGGCCACCGAGAACGGCTTCCTCGACCTGCTCAGGGAATTCGCCGGTGATGAGGCCTTGTCGGACGCCTACACGAACCCGATCTGCGAAGCATGGACGGAGATCCTCGCCGAGGCAGGCGTCGACGGTGACCTCACGTGCCCCAGCGGTTCTGCTGGTCTGGGCATCTACCCGGTTGTGGACTTCGAGAGCGAACGGTTGGGCATCGGCGTACTTGGGATCGTCGAGATGCCAGATGACCCGTGGGCGAGCGTCATCGAGACGGCCATCGAGATGGGTGACGAGAATGACTACTGGTCGTCCCAGACCGTGGAGATCGGCGGCCACGATGCATGGATGGTCGAGGGTGTCGGGTTCGCTGACGCGGCGGGCGACCTCCCGATGGGGCTGGCTGACGGACTTGGCGACCGTGTCTACGTCGTCCACGAGGATGGCTGGCTGCTTGTCGGCTCGGAGCCCGACGGCATAGCCAGAGCGCTGGCGGCCCTTGACGGTGACCCGGAGCCCGATGCACTTGGAGACAGCGGCGACTATCAGGCCATCATGGCTCGCGTCGGCGACGGTGGCGACGCCCACGCGGTCGTCATGATGGAAAACCTTGCCGACACGATCGTCCAGATGGAGGGGGGCGGCATGGCAGGAATGATGTTGATGATGGCCAAGGGAGTCATCGGTGACGTTGACGGCGCTGGCCAGCAGCTGACGCTCGGCGAGGACGACGTCCTCGTGGACGTGACTTACACGGTCTGGATGCGAGACGGTCGCAGTGGCCTCCTGGGCCTGGTCGAAGAAGCTGCCCCGCGGGGCGACGTCCCGGCATTCATCGGCCCCGAGACCGTGGCTTACATGGACTTCTCGATCGACTGGGCGGGCCTTGGACCGTGGTTTACGCAGATGACGACCGACATTCCCATGCTCTCCATGCAGATGGGCGGGCAGGCGGGGGTCGAGCAGGTGGCGGCTACGATCGAGGCGGCGACGAGCGCCCTTGGGAGCAGGACCATCATTGTCAACACCGTGTCGCGACCCATCGTTGTTGACAGCGTCGGCCAGCTCTTCGCGGTCGAGTGCCTCGACGATGCTGCCTTCGAGGAGTTCCTCACGAGCATCTCGCCCAACCTCGGCAGCGAGCCCCAGGACTTCCTGGGCAGCCGCATCTACACGATGGAGCTTCCCGGTGCGGACATGATGGGGCCGGGCGTGGAGGCGTCGATGTCCGTGGCGGTCGGCGGTGGCTGGGCCATTGCCGGCACCACCGAACTGGTGCAGGATGCCCTGCGGGTGCTTGCCAATCCCGGCGAGGGAAGCGACGACCATGGTGCCGATGCGGGCGCAGACCTGCTGACCTACCGGGCCGTCTCGGGATGGGGATACGCAGACATACTCGATCAGGTCAGCGCGAGCATTGAGGTTCAGAAGATGCAGCTCTCCAAGATGCTTTCGGAGATGGAGGAGTTCGACCCGGAGATGGCAGCGGAGATGCGAGAGGAGTTCGGCGGTGACGAGGACGGTTTCCCCATGGAGGCCGTCCGCGAGTTCATGGGCCTGATGGCTTGGGAGATGGAGGCCGACGAGGAGGGCTTCACGAGCCGCGCCTTCCTCCTGCGTCGCTAGAGGGCTAGTTCCAGCCAAGCTGGAAGAAGACCGTGGTGAATGCCAGGTCGGCGATGATCACAGACACGATGGTCTGGACCACCGTGTCGGTGGTCGCCTTGCCGACGCCCGCTGCGCCGCCGCTGACCTTGAGGCCGTTGTGGCAGGCCACGGCGGCGAGGATCAGCCCGAAGACCGATGCCTTGAGCAGTCCCGTGAGGAAGTCGGCGGCGACGACCTGGTCAAACGTGTTATCGACATAGAGCTGGTAGGGCACGCCCAGGAACTGGATGGCGACGAACCCGGCGGAAAGGAGTGCCACGACGTCTCCGATGACCGTCAGGAGCACGAGACTCAGTGTCGTGGCCAGCACGCGGGGGACGGCCAGGAATCGAACGGGGTTGAGTCCATGGGCCTGCAGGGCCTCGATCTCCTCGCCGACGACCATCGTGCCGATCTCGGCGGCGATCGATGCGCCAGCGAAGCCCGTCAGGACAATGGCGGAAATCAGCGGCCCAAGCTCGCGGAGCACGGCGACGCCGACGATGTTTGCGATCTTGTCCTGCTGGCCGAACTGCCCGAGCGGCGGCTCCATCTGCAGGGCGAGGATCAGCCCGATGCAGCCGCAGACCAGGCACACGATGCCGATTGATCGGCAGCCGATGCGCACCATCTGGGCGGTCATGGCGCTGCGGCCGATTCGGACCCGGTTGGTGCCCATCGCCCGCCAGATCCACTTGGCAACGTCCAGCAGCAGCAGGCTGATGCCGCCGAGGAACTCGAAGATGCCTACCCAGAAACTACCCCAGGACTCCATCGCCCGGACCAGCAGGTTGGCACCACGTTCGGGAGTCGGATCGGGCACGCTCAGGTGCCCACCAGCGCCGCATCGCGGTCGACGGCAATCTCGAAGATCTGGTCCAGGCGAGCCAGCTCGATGATCGACTTCACGCGCTCAGTCAGGCTGCAGATCACCAGCGACGCCTCGTCGCGGCGAGCCATCTGCAGAGCTTCGACCAGCGTGGCGATGCCCGATGAGTCCATGTAGCCGACGCCGTTGAGGTCAACCACGATCCGCTTCGGACCGGCCGACACGGCCTCCTGCAGCTTGCTACGCAGGTGCCCCGAGCAACTCAGGTCGATCTCACCCTCGGGTGAGACCACCGTCGCGCCCTCCAGTGTCTCCACAGTCACCTTGATGGGGTCATTTGCCACGTGTGATCGCCTCCTCCGTGGCGGCGTCGGCGCCGCCTTCCTTGACCATCGTAAGTGTCATTCCGCCTCCAGTACGGTGGGTCCAGCTGCATTGGTCCATCACCGACTGCATCAGGTGTACGCCCAGACCCCCGGGCCGAACATCCTTGAGGTCCCGCGACTGGATGGTCGCAGGATCCACCTGCCGTCCGCGATCGGCAACAACCAGCGAGATCCATGGGGCCGGATCTCGACGAGCATCGATTGCCAGCTCGATGAACCCGTCCTCGCGGCCCTCGTAGCCGTGGCGCAGCACGTTGCAGAGCGCCTCGTCAAGGGCAAGGGCGACCTGGCCGCCGTCGTACTCCTCGAATCCCGCCCGCCGGCAGACTGCAAGCACCATGGCCCGCACGGCGCCAAACCAGGTGGGCTGGCAGGGAATCTCAAGGCGAAGCGGGGTGTGGTCTGGGGCGTCGGCCATGGTCGGCGTGGCAATGGTACCCCAACCCCCACGCAATGGCCGCTGGAGGCCGTTCGTGGTACGCTCTCCCTCTTTCCCGGAGCACACGATGCGCACCAATGACGCTGGGCCCGCCCCGTCGCGGCCCGAGACCATCCTGATTCTCGACTTCGGGAGCCAGTACGCGCAGCTGATCGCCAGGCGCGTGCGCGAAGCGGGGGCCTTCAGCCTCCTTGTCGCCCCCGGCGCATCCCTCGAGGAACTCAAGGCCCACGATCCGCGTGGCATCATCCTCTCCGGTGGCCCCGCAAGTGTGGATGAGGAGGGTGCACCCAAGTGCGATGAGCGGCTCTTCGATCTGGGGGTGCCCGTGCTGGGCATCTGCTACGGCATGCAGTTGGCCTGCCGAATGCTCGGTGGCCGAGTAGAGGGCGCCAAGGACCGCGAGTATGGCCGTGCCAAGCTCGTCGTTCACACGTCAAATGGACTCTTCAAGGGACTCCCGTCGGAGACCACCGTGTGGATGAGCCACGGCGACCAGGTCGAGGACATTGGCGGCGATTTCGAGGTCCTTGCGGCTACCGAGACCTGTCCCATGGCCGCAGTGCGCCACCGCGAGCAGTCGTTCCACGGTGTGCAGTTTCACCCCGAGGTGACCCATACGCCCCACGGCGTCGATCTGCTTCGAAACTTCCTCTATGAGGTCTGCGGTTGCAAGGGCACCTGGCGCATGGCCGACTTCCTCCAGAGCCAGTGCGAGCTCGTCCGCGCGCAGGTTGGTGACTCCAGGGTCATCTGCGGCCTCAGCGGCGGAGTCGACTCATCGGTCGTCGCAGGACTGCTCCACAGAGCCATCGGCGACCAGCTGACGTGCATTTTCGTTGACAACGGCCTGCTTCGGAAGAACGAACGCGAGCTCGTCGAGACGACCTTCCGCGACCACTTCGAGGTTGACCTGCGGGTCGTGGACGCAGCCGACGCGTTCCTTGCGGACCTTGCAGGCGTCGAGGATCCCCAGGAGAAGCGCAGGTTGATCGGTCATCGATTCATCGAGGTTTTCCGCGAGGCCGAGCGGGACATCTCCGGCGGCTCCGGCACGGGAGTGGAGTTCCTCGCGCAAGGCACGCTCTACCCGGACGTCATCGAGTCCGGCTACGGCTACAGCGGCGCCGCCGCGAACATCAAGCTCCACCACAACGTCGGCGGACTGCCCGATGACCTGGAGTTCGAGCTCATCGAGCCCCTGCGGGATCTCTTCAAGGACGAGGTGCGCAAGCTCGGCGACGTCCTAGGTCTGCCCGACT
>CAZKTE010000036.1:0-18478 GCA_964555625.1 uncultured Isosphaeraceae bacterium
TGCTGTGGCGCGCAACATCGCGAGGTTCTTCGAGATCGAGTCCTGCGGGCAGTGCACTCCCTGCCGCGAGGGAACGAGCTGGATGCTCCAGATCCTCCATCGTATGGAGGACGGCGACGCGACGATGAAGGACATGGACTTGCTCCTGGAGCTGGCGGGCTCTATGGGCGTGTTCCCGGGCACGACGATCTGCGGCCTTGCGGACGGCAGCAGCTGGGCCCTGCGCACCATCGTCAACAAGTTCCGTGACGAGTTCGAGGCCCGCTGTAGGCCCCACTGGGTGCCCATGACGGTTGGCGTTGGCAGCTAAAGGCCCTTCAGGGCCCTCTGCTGGACTGCGGCCAATGGCGCACTATCCTTTGACACGGAAGATGGACACATCCGCCACCGTTAGTGACGCGGTGGGCGACGGCGACGAACCGCCGGAACCCACGGGATCAACCCCGATCGAGATCACGATCACCCTCGACGAGAGCGTGGGCGATGTCGATGCGTTGTGGCTGCGCGATCGGGCGACGCGAGCAGCGGCGTACTTGGCTGCAACAAGCGTCGCGATCGACGTGCGAGTCGTCACCGACGCGACGATGGCCGCCTTGCACGCCCAGCACGCGGGTGTTGACGGCACGACGGACGTGTTGACCTTCGACCGTGGTAGCGATGCGACCTCAATCGATGCCGACATCGCCGTCTGCGTCGACGAGGCTGCTCGTGTCGCCGAGGAACGGGGCCACGGCGTCCTCGAGGAGTTGCTGCTCTACGTCATTCACGGCGCGCTGCACTGCGCGGGGTTCGATGACGGTAGCGAGGAGGCGTCGGCGGCGATGCATGCCGAGGAGGACCGGATCCTCCTGGAGATCGGCGTCGGCGAACTCTACGGCGGGGGCGCGGCATGATCACGTTTGCCACCTGGGCAATCCCAGTCCTGTACCTGATCCTGGGCTGCTGGTTCGGCATCGTCGAGCGTGTCACGCTCAATGGTCGGCGTGTGGCGCTGCAGGCCCAGATCGCTCGCCGCGGCCGCCAAGCGCCCTGGATCGATGAGCTGGGCGACACCATCACGCCGTTCGCAGCGTTGAAGCGAGCGGGTACCGATGTCATCTTGGTGCTGTTTGCCATCTACCACGTGGCGGGTCTGCCCGGCGACGAGACGTTCACGGTCGTTCGCATTGTGATCGCGGTGGTCATCGGACTGGTCGTTGTCGGGCTCGTGACCACCGTGCTTGCCGCCGCACTGGCGCGTCATGTCGGGCCGCAGCTCGTGGCACGCACCCTGCCGATGCTTCGGCTGCTGGCCGTTGGCGCGCGCATCTGTCGTCCCATCATTACCTTCGTTGATGAGATTGTCCGAAGACTCAGCGGGGCGCCCCGTGACGACGACGAGGCCGAGCAGGAACTCCTGCGGAGCATCGAGGTGTCGCAACGCGAGGGCGCGCTTGGCGCAACTGCCGCCGAGATGCTCGAGAACGTCGTGGAGTTCTCAGAGACCGATGTCGGGGAGATCATGACGCCCAGAACCGACATAGAAGGAATCGAGTTGACCAATGACTTGGCGGAGATCCGCCGCTGCGTGATCGAATCCGGCCACTCTCGCATCCCCGTCTTCGAGGAGAACCTCGATCACATCAGCGGCATCCTCTACGTCAAGGATCTCGTGCGGTTCCTGGGCGAGGAGGCCAACGGCTTCGACCTGACCTCGGTGCTTCGCCAGCCCATCGTCGTCCCGGAGACCAAGCCGGTACAGGACCTGCTTGCTGACTTTCAGCGCAGTGAGGTCCACATGGCGATAGTCATCGACGAGTACGGTGGCACCGCTGGCCTGGTAACGATCGAGGACGTCCTCGAGGAGATCGTTGGCGAGATCCGGGATGAGCATGATGACGCCGAGCCCGAGGAGCCGATGCTCCTGCGCCTTGAGAACGGTCGCATCGAGGTGGATGGTCGCTACAACCTCGACGATCTCAACGACGAGCTCGATCTCTCGCTTCCCGAGGACGAGGAGTACGACACGATTGCCGGTTTTGTGCTCGACCACCTCGGTCACGTGCCACGCGAGGGCGAGACTATCGAGGTCGACGGGCTGCGGTTGACGGCCCTGGCGGCCTCATCAACACAGATCGAGCGGTTGGCGATCGACTTCCCTCACGCGGAAGTTAAACAGGGCTAACCTCGCGGGGATGGGGCTACCATGGCCGGCCCTCCCGAGAACCCACGCAGGAGAGAAACAATATGTTGAACGCACGCCTGTTGATGATTGCCGCTGTTGGACCACTTGCTCTTGGTTGCACGGGTGCCCGTCGAGCCACCACGGTGCCCCCCTCCGAGGTGACCGCAGTCGCCGCCACCGCCGTGGCTGACCAGGAGGTCACCCACGACCAGGTGCGCGAACTACTCGGTGATCTTGATGGCGAAGTCCGTGTTGAGATCAACGCGGAGGTCAACGGCCGGGAGATAGATCTCGAGAACATCGCCTTCGGGGATGGCATGATCATCATGGAAATCGACGGCGAGCGGCACGTCATCGACCTCGCGGAGATCATGGAGGGTGGCGGCGCCCACGGCATGGTCTTCGGCACAGGCGACGACGCGCGGATGATGGAAATGCTCGGAGATCTCGGTGGCGATATGCGCATCGAGCGTCACGCATTCGTCAATGGCGAGGAGGTCGACTTCGCCGGCGGCACGGTCATCATTGACGTCAACGGTGATCGTCGCGAAATTGACCTCGGCGAGCTCATGGAACACGGCGACGGCCACGAGATGGTCTTTGAGGTCATCGTCGAGGGCGACGAGGCTGGCTTCCGCCGCCACGAAATTCATCGCATCAACGGAAACCCCCACGAGGGGCCTGAGATGCATCGGAATGGCGATGGCGACCGCGGCGACATGCGTGGCCGAATCGAAGAGTGGATGCACCACATCGCCAACGAGTGGGAAGATCGCATGCGCCACGATCCGGAATCCATGGGGGAGTGGATGCACGAGATGCATGACAACTTCGATCGGCGCCTCGAACACATGCCCGAGGAATGGCGGGAGATGGCCATCGACCGAATGGAGGATCTGCACAGACGCTTCGAGCATGCGATGGGCGAGCACGATGATCGCGGCCACGAGGGCGGCGAGGAACGCGAGTTCATGGAGCAGGTCCATGGACTTGCGGAGATGAGCCAGTACCTCTGGGAACACGACGCGATGGCGATCTTGGGTGTCACCATGATCCGCGAGCACCTTGAGCCTGAGGCGCAGGTGGAGGCTCTCGGGGCCATCCGAGACGAGACTGTGTCAGCGACCGCGACCTGGAATGCTGCGACGCTCGTGCTGCTTGAGGCACTTGGCGAGCTCGAGGATGTCGAGGCTGCGACGGAAGTCCTGGTGGAGTTCGTCATCGCAAACAGCCACCGCAGCGGGGAGTGATCAGGTCAGGATGTTGCGATGCCGCTGCAGGAGGCCATCAAGCCTCTTGCGCAGGGCCCCCTGCGCCTGGGGCGAGTCGAGGTCCCTGCAGGTAACGAGCAGCATTTCCACGAGCCCATGGAAATCGGACACTGAGATGACCTCGCAGGCCACACGCGCCGGACGCTTCCCGGCGACGACGCCGTCGATGTCCCCCTGGTTGTGGTAGTTGCCCAGGGGCAGGCAGAGGCAGGTGGACTGGTATCCGTACTCGCTGAAGGCAGTCGCTTCACATGTGCCACCGGGCATGAGCTTGCGTTGCCAGTGGAATGATTCCTTCGCCGCGTGTGCGTCCATGATCCTGGCGATGGCGTTGGTCAGTGTCGGCCCGAAGACGCTCGCCTTGTCGCCGACGCGCAGGATGGGCCCGGCGCCAATGGGCGACTCTACGTAGCTGCGGGAGGTTTCCAGGCACAGCAGCCGAGTGCCACGGGGAATCGTGCGCCCCTTGGCCGCGGCGATCGCCCCGACGAAGCCGATCTCCTCTGCGCGCGTCAACAGTACGCCGACGTGCCCCATGCGAGGCATGGCGCGCACCTCATCGAGTGCAGCCAGCGCCGAGACGACGCCGGCAAGGTCATCGCACGCCGGGGCATGGAGATGGCCGCGACGGATCGCCGGGTTACCGAGGTGCCATCGACCAACGTCCCCCGCAACGATGTCCTTGGCAGAGGACACTCTCGCCGTGACACGCTTGAAGGGTTTTGCGTCGGCGTCGAGCTTCGTGATCAGGCCCCTGATGCATGTGTCCTGGTCGTCGAAGACCTCAATTTCCGCGTCTTCGAAGTAGGGATTGGCGACGCCGCCGCGGAACTCAAGTTCAATGTGGCGCTCATCGAGCACGCTGCGCACCACGAACGCTGGATGATCGAGGTGCGCTGTGATCCAGATCGCCTGCCTTGCGCTGCGACGTTTCTGCGTGATGACGAGGTTTCCGTGGGGGTCGGTTGCCAGGCGGAGGTCCTTGCGGCGGCCGCAGAAGCGGGTGGCCCAGGCGATCACGCGATGTTCGCGACCGGCGGCCGTGGGCAGGCCGGTGACCTCAAGGAGCCACTGCTCGTGGCGTCGGCGGTGTGCGGCGGGGACCATGGGCGAGAATGGTAGCGAGCGCCTGCAGGAAGCATGGGAACTTGCTCTACTGTCGGGTCCCATGGCCCTCGCGCCCATAGAGGACATCCTGGAGGACCTGCAGGCAGGTCGCGTGGTCGTGCTGGTGGACGACGAGCGCCGCGAAAACGAGGGCGACTTCGTTGTCGCTGCTGAGTCCATCAGCGTCGACTTGATCAACTTTCTCACTCGAGTCGGTGGCGGCTACCTCTGCGTGGCGATGGCTGGCGAGGACTGCGATCGCCTCGACCTGCTGCCGCAGGCCGCCATCAACACCAGTGTGCGAGGCACCCCTTTCACGGTCAGCGTGGACGGGAATCCTCGCCACGGGGTCGGCACAGGGATTTCTGCTGCGGACCGCGTGGCCACGATCAAGTTGTTGGCTGCCGAGGATTCGCGGCCCGATGACCTCGTGCGCCCCGGTCACGTCAACCCCCTGCGAGCGCGTGACGGCGGCGTGCTTGCCCGCACGGGGCAGACCGAGGGTGCCGTGGACCTCTGTCGGCTCGCTGGCCTGCGGCCGGCTGCGGTCATCATCGAGGTCGTCCGAAGCGACGGCCAGATGGCGAGGATGCCTGATCTCGAGTCGCTTTGCAAGGAGCATGGCCTTCGGATGTGCTCGGTCGAGCAGGTCATCGCGCATCGCCTTGCCCGTGAGAGCCTCGTCTCGCGCATCGAGCCGCGCGGTGGCACGCCCATCGAGACGCCCTACGGCACGTTCAACCTCGTGGCGTACCACAGCGCCATCGACGCGGTGCCGCACCTTGCATTGACGGTTGGCGATATCGGTGCGCTCGACGAGTACGGCAGCGGGTCCCCGATCGACGAGCCGGTACTCGTGCGAGTGCACCGCCGAAATCTCCTGGGCGACATCTTTGACGCGGCCGATCATCCAAGCGGTTGCGAACTGCGGGCATCGCTGAGGATGATCTCGACCGAGGGGCGCGGGGCCCTGATCTACCTGCGTCCAGAGCAGAGCGGCGACCAGTTGATCGATCGCTTGCAGCGTATTAACCGCCCGAAGCTTGACGACGTCAACGTCCCGGACCTGACACGCGATGACGGTGCGGCAGCCCGAGCGCAGCCCATGGATCGCCGCGACTATGGCGTGGGCGTGCAGATTCTGCGCGACTTGGGGCTACGAAAGTTGAGGCTACTGACGAATCACCCAAAGCACCTCACGGCGCTCAGTGGCTTTGGTATCGAGGTGGTCGAGCAGATCCCGATCCCCGCAGATCACTTGCGATGATTCATCATCACCGCGATGCGGAAGACGAGCTTCACCGCCTCAAGGTAGATCCACGCGAGGGTCACCAGTAGCGCAAACCCGCAGTACCACTCCATGGCCTTGGGTGCGCCGGCAGCGACCTGCTGCTCGACGAGTCCGAAGTCCATGATCAGCCACAGGGACGCAACGCCCAGGATCAGGACGTTGATCCCGAGGCCAATGAGGGCGGTGTTTCCACCGGCGAACGCTGAACCCAGAGAAAGGAAGGGCATCTGCGCGCCGAAGATCGCCATGACGAACGAGACGACGTAGATCAGCAGGATGCCAAGTGTCATCGTGCTTAGCACCGCCGCAAAGCGCCGGGTGGGCTTGAGGATCTTCATGCGGTAAAGCACGAGCATTGCCATCAGGACGCAGAAGGTGATGACGAATGCCTGCAGTGCGATCCCGCCGGTGACGGCGATCTCCATGGACGCCAGCGTCCGGTCGAGCCCATCGGTGAGCACGCCGAGCATCGCGCCCTCCACGAGGGCGTAGATCCACGCTGTGGTGCGGGCGCGGAGAGGGTTGGAGAATATCGCGATGTAGACCCCGATCACGGCGATGATCGAGACGATGAAGAGCGGCCACATCATGGCCGGATAGGCGCGGATCAGAGCGATCCCGCACATGCCCCCGCCGACGCACAGAGCAGTGAGCATGCCGGTCTTGTTGACGACACCCTCGATGGTCGCAGTCTCGCCAGCAACATGCGACAGTTCGCCCTGCCAGGCTTCGCCTCGCAGGGCGGGATTGGTCGAATCGAACGTGCCGGGCCTCATACGCATGGTGTGGTCTCCATTTGGAAGCGGGGTATTCTACTGCCCCTGATGTCAACGGCAGATCTCGTCAACGCTATGGAGTCCATCGCACCTCTCAGCCTCGCAGAGGACTGGGACAACATCGGGCTACTTGCGGGCAGCGGTGACTGGCCCGCGACGAAGGTGCTCCTGACCATCGACCTTACCGCCGCCGTGCTTCAGGAAGCGATCGACGGCGGCATCCAGGCCATCGTCAGCTACCACCCGCCGATCTTTCAACCGCTGTCGCGCATCACCGACGGCGATGCGCGAGGCAGCATTCTCCTTCGGGCACTCTCAGCAAGGATTGCCATCTACAGCCCGCATACGGCGCTGGACGCAACCGACGGTGGGGTCAACGACTGGCTCGCCGATGGTGTTGGCGGAGGTGCCCGTCGGGCGTTGCGGCCATGGGCGAACCTTCCAACCGCCGAGGCGTGCAAGCTGGTGACCTTCTGCCCGCAGGAGGTTGCAGGCGATGTACGAGAGGCCCTCTCGTCGGCAGGCTGCGGCCACATCGGCGGCTACGACCAGTGCGCCTTCGCTACACCAGGAACGGGGACTTTCCGGGGCGGCAAGGGCACCATGCCGGCAGCGGGCACGGCAGAAGAGCTCGAGGAGATCGCCGAGGTGCGACTGGAGATGGTTGCTTCCCATGCGGTGTTGCCCGATGCCATCGAGGTGCTGCGTGAAGCGCACCCCTACGAGGAGCCCCCGATCGAGGTCCACTCGCTTGCGCCGCGGCCTAGACGGGATCGCGGAGTTGGCCGTCGCGTGGTCCTAGAGGCCTCTGCACCCCTCGATGAGGTGGCCAGGCGACTTAAGAAGCACCTGGGCATCGGATACGTGCGGGTTGCGCCAGCAAGCGGGTGTGATGCCCGTGGCGAGATCACGACCATAGGGCTCTGCGCAGGCGCGGGTGGGTCGTTGGTGTCCACGGCAATCGACGAGGGCTGCGAGGTCTACGTTACCGGCGAGATGCGTCACCACGACGTGCTTGCAGCCACGGCCGGCGGGTGCGCCATCATCACTACAGGCCACACCAACAGCGAGCGTGGATTCCTGCCGAGCCTCCAGCAGCAGCTGACAGAGGCACTTCCCGGGGTCGAAGTCATGGTGAGCAAGTCGGACGCGCCGCCGTGGACGTACTTCTGAGCCTCCCGATCCAGTAGGACGCGGCGAGTCTGCGATTGCCGCGTTACACGCGTTTCGCGAGCGCCGCGTGCCTCGGACAGGACACGACGTGGTCGTTGACCATACCCGTCGCCTGCATGAAGGCGTAGCAGATCGTCGGCCCACAGAACTTGAAGCCATGGGCCTTCAGATCCCTGGCCATCGCCTCGCTGCGTGGCGTGTGCGAGGGGATCTGGCCATCACGCTTGAAGTGATTGACGAGTGGCTCGCCATCGACGTGCTTCCAGAGGAAGTCGGCGAATGACTGCTGCTCCTGGAGGGCCAGCCAGGCGCGGGCGTTTCCGATCGCACCGTCGATCTTCTGCCTGCTGCGGATGATGGCCGCGTTGGCGAGGAGTCGGTTGACGTCTCGCGTGCCGAAGCGGGCGACCTTTACCGGGTCGAACCCCCGGAATGCCGTGCGAAACGCCTCTCGCTTGCGCAGCACGATGATCCATGACAGCCCCGCCTGAAACCCGTCAAGGCAGAGTTTCTCGAAGAGGGCAATCGGGTCGCGCTCCGGCACCCCCCACTCCTTGTCGTGGTACGCCACATAGATGGGGTCATTCCCGCACCAACTACAGCGTGCCGTCTCGCTCATCGGTCCCGCAGCAGGTCCCCGAGCAGATCCAGCGGATTGGGGCCCTCGCCGTCGTCGCCGCCAAGCGCATCACCGATGGCCGAGAGAGCCGCGTCTTGGAGGATCTTGGCAAGGTCGAAACTCGGATCCACATCGACCTTCGGTGTCTCAATTGTGCCGCGGACACGTAGCGGCACGTCGATGTCATCCACCAGGCCACGCAGTTCCTTAATGCTGTAGCCCAGGCCCGTCAGTGGCACACTCGTGTGCAGGTTGATGCTGCGATTGACGAGATTCACCCGTCCAGAGAAGGGCATGACGTACTTGTCATCAATCACGACGCGGAAAGTGTCGTATCGCACCACACCCTTGCGAATGGAGAGGTCGATCGGATCGATGAACGCGGGCACCGTGCCCGCGTGACTGGAGTTGAACAGGGAAAGCAGTCGCAGCGTGATGGAGCCGCTGTCGAGGCCGACTCGACCGATCTCGATGTGCACGTCCGCGTTGAGGCGGCGAAGGTCACTGTCAAGCGGGATGGTCGCGTTTCGCATCGTCGCCTGAATGGGATGATCGATGGTCCGAATGTCGGCGAGAACCGGACCGAGGTCCCGCAGCAGCCGCGATGTGAGCGTTGGCGTCAACACCAGCGTCGCCGTCGTCACCGTCTCGTCAAGCGTACTCACCCGGTCCTCGGCGATATCCACGACCGTCGACAGGTCCGCTCGCTGCGAGCGGGCCGTGGCCGTGGCGGTCACCGTGTCCTGGTCAAGGCCCGCGAGCGTCGCCTGCACGTCGATCGTTGGCCCGACGGCATCCAAGAGCAGCCCATCGAACTGGCCAGCTGCATCCACCAGCACCGTGGGCAGATCATCCACCGAGATCGTGGCGTGCACGTGGCGATTCTCATCGCGGGTCACGATCGCATCGAAGGCCGCCGGGAGGCCGGCGCTGGTCATCGTGCCACGGACGGAGATGCCGTCCTGGGCAAGTGACCCGCTGATGGTCGTGTCAACGGCGTCGATCGAAACGACGCCCCCGCCCTCGAGGGTGATGGCAAGCGGTCCGGCGGCCTGCAGGTGCAGGTTGATGGCCTCGCTCTTGGGGTTCACGTTCCGCACAGTGGCCTGCACGCGGGCCGTCCCCTTGACGGGGCGGCCTACGAGCGACCTCGCCAGGCGCGAATCGACGGTGGCCGCCGCCTTGGCGCTTACGATCTCGATGACGCTCCAGCCATCGAGCCTGACCGCTGCGTCCACCGCAAGCAGCCCGGACGCGGTCGTGATCGAAATCGACCCGTCGTGACCGTCGAGGCCAAGGGTCGCCTCGAGCGTGCCGCCAAGATCGCGAGCGACGTCGATGGGGGTGCCGTCAAGCCAGGGGGCGATCGATGCGGTCGGCAGATCCGAGAGTGTCACCTCCCCGAGCCGATCATCGATGCAGCGCGTCCAGAGCGAGGCGAGGCCGTCGATGTCGTCGTTACTGCGAGCCCACAGCGAGCCGGCCACGCTGGCCGCTCGTCCGGCAATGCCGATGGGGCCCTCGAACCCAAGTCTTCGATCAGCCGTACTTGCCAGGATTTGAAACTGCGCCGAGTCCATCACCGTGGCGCGATCATCGACGACCAGGCGAAGCGGGCCGGCAATGGCCACGTCCGCCCGTGCCTCGATGTCATCGCCTGTGAGGTCAAGGTCCTGGCAGGTCACGGTCACCATGGTCGCGCCGCGAACAACGTCACCCGTTAGTCGCCGCACGAGCGGGCCACGCAGGTCAAGCGTCATCGAGCAGTCCTCGGCGCTCGTCACGGTGCCCTCGTCTGTCACAGCCAGGCGGGCAGAAGCCGTTACGCGCTGGGTCACCACTGACGCCAGCAGCGGCATGGCCGCCTCGGGCCGTTCGATGCGGAGATTAAGCATGGGACCGATGTCGGCCACGAGATCGACGTGCGGAAGATCAAGCAGCGGGGCAAGGGGTGCAGTGGGCACGTCACTTGCCTGCAGTTCCCCGATGAGTCCGCCAGGATCAAGCACCAGCCCACCGTCGCGCCATGGACGGTCCAGTTGGAGCCGGGCCCGTAGTGCGCCGCGTTGCGTGCCCTTCTCGAGGAACAGCCCTTCGGCCATCAGCGATGCGGACTGGGCCAGCCCCGGCGTCGAGAGCGTCGCCTCGAACCCGCTGACGGCCCAACCAGGCACCATCGGCAGCGGCAGGCCATCAGCGGCCACATGCAGCGTGGCCTGGACCTGCTCATCGAGTCCGCCAAGTTCGTCGATGAGGCCCGGGGCCCGCAGTCGTGCCTCGATCGTGCCATCCTCCTCGCCTCTGGCGGACAGCGTGATGCCCAGCGTGCGGCCCGGGACGTAGTCGAGCGTGCCCGTCACATCGCTGAGGGTGGTCTGCCGGGCGCCGTCGCGATCTCGAATCGACACACGATCAAGCGCGACGCTGATCGAGCAGGGAGGCACGTCCCGGAGCGCGCCCTGCACGGGTCCCGGGCCGGCGACACTCGTGGAGGCGGGTGCTTCCTGTCCATCGGGCATGTCGTCCTGGCGCGACGGCAGATCGATTATGGCGCTGCCGGTCACGGACGCCCGGATCGTCGCGGTGCGCAGCACGAGCGGTATCAGGCCACCATCGACTCGGACGTCGAGCGTCGCGGCCGTGCCAGCGGCGGCGACATTGAGTCCGCGAAGGTGCTGCGGTCCGCGCCAAGAAAGGGCAACTGTCGTGACGTGGAAGTCCTTGCCGTGATTGAGCTGATCTCGGACGATCGCCGACGCAATCGGTGGTACCGCGAAGTACCCAGCCACCAGCACCGCGGCCACGGCGACAAATCCGATCGTGATGACTTTGCGTGCGCGGTGTGCCATGGACAGGGGCATGATAGGCCCCCTGCTATCCTTGCCGCGATGCCGCGGAAGATCCTGGAGCGAGCGCCGGCGAAGGTCAACCTCGCACTATCCGTGGGGCCTTCCGTCACTGCCGGCGGTCTCCACCCCATCTGCTCGTCGATGGTGACCGTCGATCTCTGCGACGAACTGCATCTGGAACGCCTCGAGGATGACCGGTTCTCTCGCTATGCCCTGTCATGGCATGAGGAGGCGCGGCACCCATCCGACATCGACTGGCCGATCACCAGTGACCTGGCCGTTCGTGCCCACCGCGCGATCGAGCAGGCAGCAGGCCGCTCTCTGCCGATCCAGGCACGCATCGACAAGCGCGTTCCCATCGGCGGCGGGCTTGGCGGCGGCTCGGCCGACGCGGCTGCCATGCTGCGAGGGGTCAACGCCCTCTTCGATCTCGGGCAGTCCGCCGAGGACCTCGCGGCCATCGGGGCGCATCTGGGCTCGGACATACCCTTCGCGGTGCACGGGGGCGCCGCGATCGTCGAGGGAACGGGCGATGCCGTAACACCCAGCGATCTTCCGGAAGTACAGCTTGCGCTGATCATGCCCGCATACCCCTGCCCGACTGGGGAGGTCTACGACGCCCTTGACGAGGAAGGTACTACGGGCCTCGAGGCCGATCGAGTGCGAAGCGGAGAGCGATTCAACGATCTCACCTCAGCTGCCTGCCGGGTCGTACAGTCACTTGGCCACGACATGCAGGCGGTGTCCGACATCGCCGAGGCGGAGGTGCACCTCTCGGGCAGCGGATCAGCGATGTTTGTGGTCTGCGACGGCACGGTGCACGCCGAGACGCTCGCGGCGGCCATCGAGGAACGCACGGACCTTGCGGCGATCGCGGCGAGGACCTGCCGGCCAGGCGAGATTCCATGCGAAGGGTGAGCGCAGGCGGCGGGTGGCCGGCAATCCGCTATGTGCTGCGCAAGGCGCGCCGCAGTGGCGGGCTGCTGCGCATGTACCGCGCGCTACGGAGCCGGAACGCGTGCAAGACCTGCGCGCTGGGCATGGGCGGCCAGCGCGGCGGCATGGTCAACGAGGCCGGCCGATTCCCGGAGGTCTGCAAGAAGTCGGTGCAGGCGATGGCCGCCGACATGCAGGGCCGCATCGAGGACACGTTCTTCGAGCGGTTCTCGATCGCCGAACTCGCGGCGCTCTCGCCACGCGAGCTCGAGGAGTGCGGTCGGCTCGTGACGCCGTTGATTGCCGGACCGCTTGACTCACATTTCCGCTGTGCCTCCTGGGAGGAGGCGATCGAGACGCTTGCGAAGTCGGTGCGCGACACGGAGCCGGCACGATCCTTCTACTACTTCAGCGGCCGAAGTTCCAATGAGGCTGCGTTCCTGCTGCAGCTGGCGGCGCGACTCGCCGGCACCAATAACATCAACAACTGTTCCTACTACTGCCACCAGGCAAGCGGCGTGGGGCTCTCGAGCGTGACGGGCAGCGGCACGGCGACCGTGGTGCTCGAGGACCTGAATCACTGCGACCTGATCATGCTCATCGGCTGCAACCCCGCCTCCAATCACCCGCGGCTGATGCGCGACTTGATGCAGCTGCGCCGCCGCGGTGGATCGGTCATCGTCATCAACCCGTTGCGAGAGCGAGGGCTGGAGCGATTCAAGGTGCCAAGCGACCTGCGTTCGATGCTTCGGGCAACGACGATCGCAGACCTCTACGTGCAGCCCCACATCGGAGGCGACGCGGCGCTGATGCAGGGGATCATCAAGGCACTGGCGGACATGGACGCGCTGGATCGCGCCTTCATTGCCGAGCACGCCGAGGGGTTTGATGCGGTCGAGGCGCGCGCCGCCGCCACCACCTGGGAGACCATCGAGCGCGAGAGCGGCGTGCCGCGAGGGACGATCGAGGACATCGCTGGTCGCTACGCACACTCCAAGGGCACGATCTTCTGCTGGGCGATGGGCATCACGCACCAATTGAGGGGGGTCCAGAGCGTGCAAATGATCGCAAACACCGCCATCGCCCGTGGCATGCTCGGCCGCAGCGGCGCCGGGCTGCTGCCACTGCGAGGTCATTCGAACGTCCAGGGCATCGGCAGCGTCGGCGTCGTGCCACGCCTCAAGGACGCCGCCGCGGCGGCCATCGAGCGAGAGCTGGGCGTGTCGCTGCCCGACGGGCGGGGGCTAGACACCATGGCGTGCATCGAGGCTGCTGGGGCGGGCGAGATGGATCTGGCCATCTGCCTGGGCGGAAACCTCCTCTCGTCCAATCCCGACGCAGCGTTCGCCGCCTCGGCATTCGCAGCCGTCAATACCGTTGCGTACTTGTCCACGACGCTCAACCATGGACACGTGCGTGGCCGAGGCCGCACGACCATCATCCTGCCGGTCCTGGCCCGCGACGAGGAGCCCCAGACAACTACACAGGAGTCGATGTTCAGCCTCGTACGTTTCAGCGACGGTGGAGCGCGGCGCCACGACGGCCCTCGCAGCGAGAGCACCGTCATCGCCGACCTTGCAGTCGCCGCGGGCATCGGCGGCGCCGACTGGGACACGTTGCGTGACCACGATGCGATTCGGGCGCTCATCGCCAAGGCAACGGCCGGGTACGAGCAACTGGATGCTTCCGGGGGCGAGTTCTACGTCGAGGGCCGCAGGTTCCACGAGCCGCGGTTTGCCACTGCAAGTGGCCGGGCCATGGCGCAGGATGTCGAGGCGCAGGGCATCAGCGCAGAAGAGGACCAGCTGCGGCTCATGACCGTCCGCAGCGAGGGCCAGTTCAACACCGTCATCTACGAGGAAGAGGATCTCTACCGCGGCCAGGAACGGCGCGACGTCGTGCTGATGCACGCGGCGGACATCGCCCGGCTGGGCCTGGAAGTCGACCAACGCGTCACGGTGCGCGGCGAGGCTGGGGAGCTCTCCGTGCTGGTGCGATCCGGCGCCATTCGCCCGGGCAACTGCATGATGTACTACCCCGAGGCGAACTTGCTGCTTGGTCGCAGCGTGGACTCACAGTCACGTACTCCCGCCTTCAAGGGCGGCCTCGTCGAGGTCCTGCGGTGAATTGATGTTGGCAAACGCGGTCAAGTCCGCGGGCGCCGCAAGCCAAGTGCAATCAAGGGCGGCGAGCAGGCCGTGCACCGATCGACCCCCATCATCTAGGTAGGCAGAACAGGCATTCGCTGCATCCGCCGGCACCAGGGCGGGCAACGCGTGGCCGCGGTAGGCGGCGGTCGTCGCCAGCGTCGCCAGCGGCGCCAGCGTCGCTACCGTCAGGCGCGGCATGTCGCAGGGCAGGATCAGGTAGCGATCGTGCTGGCCCTCGCAGAGCAGCACCTCGATGCCCGCGACCGGCCCGCAGTTCTTGCGGCGGTCGACTAGGTCGCCGCCCGGACCACACACTAGCGCAGGAACGCCAATCCCATCGGCGATTCGCATCATCGCCTCGAGCATAGTCGCTCCGTCTGCGAGGACGACCTGCGTCTTGGGCTGCCCCATCCGGGCGCTTGCGCCCCCGGCGAGGATGCCCACGGCCAGCGTCATGTGCCGCTTCGGTGTGTAGCGATGGTCTCGCCGGGCGTGATCGTCCCGGCCGTGATGACCTTTGCGAGGAACCCGCAGCGGCCGACAATCTCCTTCTTGAGTGCCGGGTCGATGGCGTCGAGTACGAAGCAGGGGTTTCGCGACTCGGTCAACTCGATCTCAACGCCGCCACTGAAGGCCAGTCGTACGCCTGGGTCCATCTCCTGGACATGGAGGTCTGAGACGGTGAGGTTCTCGCCGATGGCACCAGGGGAAACGTCAAAGCCCTCGGCGCAGAGGTCGCGGAGGATCTCAAGGTCCACGAGGCTCACGGCGCGATGAAGCTGCTCATGCTTGTCATGGTCGCGCCCGTCACCGGCGAGTCCTTCTTCGAGGACCTCGCAGCGATCGACGGGCGTCTTGGGGATGCCTCCGGCTGAGATGTTGACCGAGAGGACGCTTGGAGCCGATGAAGGCATGTCGGGAGGATACCCGCGACCATGCTGATCGCCCTCTGCCTCATCGGAGCATCCCAGCTTGCCAACCCCGTGGAACTCATCCCGGTGGATGCCGGCGTGGCCGATCGCAACGTGCTCAGCACGTCTCTGAGAATCCAGCCGCAGGACATGCGGCTCGACCAGGCCTTCGAGCGGCTCTACCGGGTGGAAGGAACACGCAACGTCTATGTGCGCCGCGCCGGAGGGCTCTATGCCGTCTTCCGCGATCCGCTCTACGCCGACACCTCCGATGGCGCGATCCCGTTGGTCCCGGCGGGCACCGTTTACTGCATCGGGAGCGTGTCGCCCTACGCGCTCGGGCAACTTGGCCAGTTGGCCACGCCCTCGGTGCCCGAGCAGGCTTCAAACAGCACGGCCCCACCGCGTGCATGGACGCCTCCGCCACCGCGACCCAGTGGGCCGCGGCACCTTCGGGCGTCGATTCGGTTCATGGAGGACGAGGACTACCGCCGCCAGCGATTGGCGTCCTTCGTACTTGAGTCGCTTGCAGACGCGCGTGAGGCGACCGGCTCAGCCCGGGCAGGGGCCCCAGAGGCCGATGAGTTGGAGGAGGTCGGCGACGTTGACGGTGCCGTCGCCGTTGAGGTCCTCGGGCACGTCGCCGGCCTGGCCCCAGGCAGCGATCACCGCTAGCAGGTCGGCCACGTCCACGCTGCCACTGCCGTTTAGATCACCCGGGCACGGTGTCTCGGCGGGCACTTGGTCGAAGATGGTGATCGCCCAACTCCCGCGGACCCCCGATTCGCTGGTTACTGCCACCAGATCGACATCACCGTCGCCATCAATGTCACCCATGTCCACCAGCCACGGATCCGTGCCGGCACCGACTAGCCCGGCCCGGTTGATCGTGTGTATGCCCGCAAACTCAGTGTCGTTGCGGCCGACCATGATCACCCGATCCCCGGCAGTCTCGGTCTCACCGTCATCCACGGCTACGAAGACCACATCTGGGTCGCCATCGCCATCGATGTCACCGGTAACCACGTCACTGGGATCGCCACCGAGGACGAAGGACTCGCTGCCGTTGCCTCCGTCACGGATCAGGCTCCAGGTGTCGTCGACCTGGTTCACGGTTACAACATCGTCGAGCCCATCTGCGTCGAAGTCGGCGACTGCCTGTGCCACAGGCATCGAGCCTACGTCCACTGGGGTGTAGAGCATGCCATAGACGCCGCCCAAGCCGTCTCCGTCTCGCAGGTAGACGTCGTTGGTGTTGGTCGACGTGATTACATAGTCATCGAGATCCTTCGTGTCACCCACATCGCCCGGATCAATACCGCTTGGGCTGCTTGCGTAGACGCTTCCCACTTGAGTGAATGGGGGGTTACTTGTGTATTGATTGCCGAAGACCTCTACGCTGTTGGCGTTCGTGCACGCCACCGCAAAGTCTGGCCCCATGCTGGTGTGGATGAAGTCCCCAATGCCTACGTCGGAGGGGCCATCGCCTACAGCGAAGGTCGTCTCATTGAAGGTGTTGGAGATCGTGTCGAAGAAGAGTACGGAGACCGAATCATCGTCGTGATTAGCGACGACAAGATCTAGATCTCCATCGATCTCAAGATCCGCAATAGCCATGCCCATCGGGTTCGCGCCAACATCCGTGGTGATGATCATTGCGGAGCCAGTTCCCGGATTGAGGTGCACGATGACGCTGCCGGAAGGCATGCTCACGGCGATGTCCGGGAAGCCGTTGTCATCCATGTCGGCTACGAGCATGTCTGCGGGCATAGCCGCCAACGGGATCGACATGCCTTGCTCAAAGCCAATGGGATCGACGTCATTGACCCAGACGTCGCCTCCTCCTATTCCAGGCGAGGTGGAGACGTGTGCTGCCTTATGAGGCGGCAGGCCACGGGTCCACAACGAGCCGAAGGTGCCTGAAACCGAGCCGGCGCTCAGGATGTCGAAGGTGTCGTTGGGATAAACGGTGAAGTCGGGGTCGAAATCCAGCTGAACCCCACCGCCAAGCGCAGCGTTTCCACCCACGCTTAGGTGATCGTGGGTGTCTCCGAGGATGCGACCCGCAATGTCGATTGAGAGTGTGCCTCCACCGGTGTTCATTGGAGTGCCGCAGGGGTCTCCGTCGCAGTTCGTCCACGGACCCAAGAACTCGCCACTCTTGGCAATGCACTGGTCTTCCATCAAGAATTGACACCCGTCGCCCAGGCAGCAGGCTCCAAATTCACTGCCGCCCCCGCCGCAGGGATCGTCGTCGCAGCTGACGCCGTCACCTTGGTATGAGCCACCAACCTTGAGGCACCAATCTTCGGTTTCCACGACGCAAGTTTCGCCCTTGCAGCAGGCACCTTGAGCGCCTGTTCCACATGGATCTCCCAGGCAGTCAGTGCCATCGCCAAGGTACGTGCCGCCGATGTCCTGGACGCATTCCCACTCGGATACCACCACGCATCCCCAGTCCGCGCAGCAGGCACCGTACCCACCGCCACCACCGCTACCGGAACACTGGGTCCCGGTCCAAGAGCCGCAGTCGCCGTTGTCACACGCGAACTCCTCGCAATTGAAGTAGATCGCGATTCCGTTCCACGTGTAAGAGCCGTCATCACAGATTCCGTCACCGAGCCACCAGTCCGGTGCGCAGTTCCCGTTGCAGTCGGGGATCTCGCCCGCAGGGCAGTTACCACGCAGCCCACTTCCACCGCTGGACGCTTGGTTGTAGGCTCCTTCAATCTCCAAAACGCTCTGGGCGTCATCAAATCCGGGCGCAATGCGACCGCTTAGGTTCGAGACGTCACCCTCAACCGTTGTGTTTCCGCCCAGAGTGGCACCATTGACAAGGGTGGCAGAGTCAACCGCCATCGCGACCGACGCATCGATGATCATCGTCCCGCTGACGCCGATGTACAGGTCTTCCGCGACGAGGCTTGCGCCGCCACGCAGCGGCGAGGTGCTGTCGATCACGATGAGCGTCGCGTTCTTGCCTTCGTAGGGACCGACCCGCAGGGGCTCAAGCAGCGTCAGCGTGTTGCCGGCGAGATCAATCGTCACGTCGCCGTTGGTGTGGTGCATCGATCCCACGTCTCGATCGGTCGTGAGCGTGATTCTGGCAGGACCGGCGACCTCCAGAACGGCGTCATCGTCTGCGTCAGGCGCATCCTGCGGCAGCCACATGCCACTGTCACCGAAGGTGCCGTCCCCCGAAAACCAGATCCGATATCCCGGCGAACTGCT
>CAZKTE010000037.1:0-18408 GCA_964555625.1 uncultured Isosphaeraceae bacterium
ATCGTCATGAGCTCGAAGTACCCCACGCGGCCTCGGAACCCCGATCCGCTGCAGGTGTCGCATCCTTCGCCCTCCCACATCCGGTCCCCGAACGCCTCGGACTCCTCGCTCGTGAGCCGGTGGGAGAGGTCGTCGGGCATGGGGACCTGATGGCGACAATCCTCGCAGATCCGCCGTCCCAGCCGCTGGGCGAGCACGCCCTCGAGCACGGAGGCCACGAGGTAGGGCTCGGTACCCATGTCGATGAGGCGGCCGATGGAACTGATGGCGTCGTTGGTGTGCACCGTCGAGAAGATCAGGTGGCCGGTCAGCGCCGATCGAATGGCGATGTCGGCCGTTTCGCCATCGCGGATTTCGCCGACAAAGATGACGTCCGGGTCCTGGCGGAGAATGGAGCGCAGGCCAGTGGCGAAGGTCAGGCCGCGCTTTGGGTTCACCGGGATCTGATTGATGCCCGCCAGTTCGTACTCGACGGGATCCTCGATCGTGATGATCTTCTTGCGCGGGTCGTAGAGCTTCGAGAGTGAGGCGTAGAGCGTCGTCGTCTTGCCCGAGCCGGTCGGGCCGGTGACCAGGACCAGGCCGTGTGGCTTGGCGATCAGTCGATCCATGGTGCCGCGATGCTCGGCGCTCATGCCAAGCGACTTGAGGTCGAGGGGAAGGGTGCTCTTGTCGAGGATGCGCATGACCACCGACTCCCCGTAGAGGGTCGGCACGGTCGAAACGCGGATGTCCACCTTTCGGCCCTCGAAGCGCAGCGCGATGTGGCCGTCCTGCGGCACGTAGCGCTCTGCGATGTTCATGCCGGACATGATCTTGATGCGGCCGATGAGCGCAGGCTGGAGGTGCTTGGGCGGAGGGGGCTGTTCGACGAGCATGCCGTCGACGCGGTACTTGACGCGGAGTTCCGTCTCGAAGGGCTCGATGTGCACGTCGCTCGATCGCGACTGGATGGCCTCAAGGAGCAGGAGATTGACCAGGTTGATCAGCGTGGGCTGCTCGGCCATCCGGTGAATGTCGTCCGCCTCGATGGCGTCGAGGTTGTGCTCGAGGTCCGCCCCGGCCTCCGTCGCCTGCCCTGCGAGGCTCTCGGCCATGCGGGCCGCAGTGGTTCCGTAGTGCTTGCGCATCAAGTCGCTGAAGATGCCGCCGTCCATTCCTGCGCGGGTGACGGGCAGACCGGTGACAGTCGCCACCTCGTCGGCGGCATCCATGTCGGAGGCGTGCAGCATTGCCAACACCAGGCGGCCCTCGTCCCGTCGCAGCGGGATGACCCGCAGACGGACGGCCATGTCCGCATCGATCAGGGTGACGACGTCCTCGTCCACGTCCGGCATGCGGTCAATCCACTCAAGCGCCATGGCCTCGCAACGCTCACGCTCCGACCCGTCGCCGCCACCAACGTCCTGGAGGGCCGAGGTATCGATCTGGGGGTTGGCCTGGGTGCCGTGCTCCATGGCGTCTTCCTACCTGGGTGAGGAACCGAGCCCCGACGGGCCGCTGGGCTGGTTCTCTCCCCGTGGCTTGATCGGCTGGCCGTCCTTGCCGATGGGCAGGCCCCGATTGGGGGCATCGGGATCAGTCAGGCTCAGCCCACCATCGGGCCCCACTGCCGGGTCCTTGGAGCGAGGTCCCGTTGGGCGCTCGC
Organism: uncultured Isosphaeraceae bacterium; assembly: GCA_964555625.1. Classification (GTDB taxonomy): domain Bacteria; phylum Planctomycetota; class Phycisphaerae; order Phycisphaerales; family SM1A02; genus CAZJKE01. The sequence goes on from CAZKTE010000037.1 coordinate 1,649, forward strand.
CACGCGGGTACCAGCGTTGCGAGCCATCGAGCTCCTGGAATTGTTCCTCGCTGAGCAGCGCGCGGAGCATATCGATGTATCGACGTCCGACCTCCTCGCGGTCCTTGTAGACCTCCCGAGTCGGATCCTCGAGCTTGGTGGGGATGCCGCCGCCGCGGCGTACCGCGCTGGCCTCCTCGCGAGATCGCTGCACCGCCGGCTCGTGCTCGCGCGTCATGCGCAGGAGCTTGTCGTTGAGAAATCCGAGTTCGCCCAGGTAGGCGCCTTCAAGCTGGATGATTTGTACATGGAGGTCCGGCGGGTACAGTTCGTTCTCGACCGCCTGGCGAATGATGCGCTGGGCCGGCGTGCGCCTGTAGATGCGAGGGTATCCGCGGGCGAGCGCGCGTTGCCGGAAGTCGTCCGACCATTGCGTTGGAAGCACGTTCGCGATGACGTCGATGTAGCGGTCGTTGACCTCTCGCACCTCGACGCGCGCTGCGATCACCTGCTCGACCATGGCTGTGTCCTGTTGGTCTTGTCCCTTGAGGATCCGGTCGAAGAGCTTGCGGGGATTCCCGCGCAGGATGGCGTCTCGCCTGCGCATCGCCGCGTCGAGTGCCGCGGCGTACTCGTTGAGGTAGGGGTCGAGGTCCAACTCGATCGCCGACGGGACGTCGGTATCCCGCAGGATCTGGTACAGGTCTACCGACTCACCGCTGAGGCGGCCGCGGTGCATGTGCTTCTCGCGGTAGAGCCGTTGCGTGAACGCCGGCCACAGAGCCCGCTGCTCAGGTAGCAGGATCGCGTTGACGTTGTCGAGCATTCCCTCGTCGAGTTGTCGCTTTTCATCGAGCCAGTCGCCGAGTGCCGACAGCACCGGCTCAAGCAGTGCCCGCTGAGGATCCTGCCCCTGGGCGAGTCCCTGGCTGCGGATTTCGTCGGCGATGGCGTTGAGTCGCTCGGTCGTCGCCGCCCAGCCTGTCTGGAAGTCGTCGTCGTATGTCTCAAACATCGCCTCCACGATGACCTCCTGGGTCTCGTCGAGGTTGAGCCCTTCGGCGAACACCACCAGGTCCCGTGTGAGATATTCAGGCCGCATGGCCTCGGCCATGTACTCCATCTGGGCACCTGCCGTGCCGCAGTAGAGCCCCATTCCGAGGGCAAGGGGGGTTGCGTGTCGCATCATCCTCATGATGGTCTTCATCGGTTGGTCCTCTCCGCGGTCTTCCTTGTTACCTGTCTGGCGAACTATCTCTATCGCCACGTGGCTGGATGGACTCAACGCACCAAGGGCCTGAATATGGCCGCAGGGGGCGAGATTTGGCCAGTGTAGGCCGCTTGGCGCTCATCCATCGCTGGTCGTACGCTGCTCGATGCGCTTCTCGGACCTCGTGACGACGATGCGGTCGACGAAAATGCCCGGTGTGTGCACGTGCAGCGGGTCCAGATTGCCGATCTCGACCAGTTCCTCTACTTCGGCGACGGTGATGTCACCACAGGTGGCGATCATCGGATTGAAGTTCTGCGCGGTGGCCGCGTAGACGAGGTTGCCCGCCGGATCTCCCTTCCAGGCCTTCACCAGCGCCACGTCGGCTCGAATGCCACGTTCCAGCACGAAGGTGTCGCCATCGAATTGGCGGGTCTCCTTGCCTTCAGCGACCACGGTGCCCACGCCGGTACGGGTGTAGAACCCCGGGATGCCCGCGCCACCGGCCCGCAGCCGTTCTGCAAGCGTTCCCTGGGGGCAGAACTCGATTTCCAGCTCCTCGGCCATGAACTGCCGCTCAAACTCCGCGTTCTCGCCGACATAAGAACTGAGCATCTTGCGGATCTGACGGGTCGCCAGCAGCAGCCCGAGGCCCCAGTCGTCGACGCCGGCATTATTGGAGACGCAGGTGAGGTCGGTCGCGGCGGTATCGCGCAGGGCGATGATCAACTGTTCTGGAATCCCACAGAGGCCGAATCCACCGACCGCGATCGTCATGCCTGAGGACACGAGCCCGTCGAGTGCGTCTGCTGGCGTGTCAAATACCTTGTGTGCCATCGGCGGATCCTAGCCCATGCGGACCCACCGCAACAACTGCATGAATCCCGGGGGCTTGCCTTGGGCGAGCACGCCGATGCGGAAGATTCGAGCGCACATCCAGAGCATGACCGCCACCGCCGCGAATCCAATGACCAGCGACGCGATGATCTGCCAGGCGGCGACCGGCTCGGTCGCCGCCGTGACGCGCTGGATCATGATGAATGGCGTCAATGGCGGGATGAACCCCGTCACCGTCGCTAGTGTGCCGTTTGGATGCTCGCCGACGATCGGCCAGAGCGCAAGGGGAATGATCAAGAGGAGCATCGCCGGGCCCATTAGTGATTGGGCGTCGCGCAACTCGGTGACCGCGCTGCCGATGGCCGTCATGATCGTTGCGATCATGAAGTAGGCCATGATGAAGTAGAGCGCCAGGTAGAGCAGGTGCATCATCGGCACCAGGTCGAGCATCGCGAAGGCGAAGAGCGCGGCCATGCCCGCGCCGCCGTACATCACCAGCATCACGAGGCTCACGCCTGCCTGACCGAGGATCTTGCCGCCCATCAACTGCATGGGGCTCACTGCGCTCAGCAGCACCTCCATGACCTTGTTGCCCTTCTCCTCGATGGTGGTCGTCAGGAGATAGTTTCCGCTGGTGAAGGCTGCGACCCACAGCAGCATCATGAAGGCCATGGGGATCAGTCGCCGTGCCGCCTCGTTCTCGGCGGACTCGCCTCCATCCTCGGTGAGCCGCAGGGCGAGCGTACGCGGTCGCTTCAGGAGCCGATGCAGGTCCGCCGGTTCGTGCCCGAGCCGTCGCAGCCGCGTATCGACCACGGCGCTGCGGGCCGCCGACTGCAGCGTATCGGTGTGGTTTGGCGAAAGGTATCCCGGCACGAGGACCTCCACGCTGCCCTCAAGGTCGGTGATGACCGCCTCGTCGATGATCATCAGCGCCGTGAGATCGCCGCGGCGAACCTGCTCCTTGAGGTCCGCAAGGTCAGCGGTGTGCGCAGCCATGATCGTGATGTCGGTCTCGACGGTGGCGATCATGGCCATCGACTGCGCCATCGGGTCCGCGAGGGCCAGCGGCGGGGCGTCGGTCGGAGGTTCATCTGCCTCGTCGGCGAAGGCGTCCTCGAGTTCGCCGATGACGTCGGCCGACGCGATGACCGCGACGGTACCCGTCAACGGCGTCTGGTTGGACTCGACCATGAGCGGAATGACGACGATGAAGATGCCCATCATCAGTACCGGCATGAGCACCGCGCCAAACATGAATGCCTTCGTCATGGCGGTGTGTCGGAATTCGCGCCAGGCTACGACGAGGGCCTTACCCATGGGTGAGCTCCTCGCGCGTCTCCGCAGCCGCGTCGCTGCCGCGGCTTCGGAAGACCTGCTCGATGAAGATCTCATCGAGCGTTGGTTGCGCGATGCACGCCGATCGCACCGGGCCATGGGCGACGACGGCCGAGAGCACGTCCGTGGGCTGCGCGTCGTCGGCGATGCGCAGGTGCAGGTGTCCGTCGCGAGACTCGACACCCGCCACGCCGACCACGTCGTCGTAGCGGTGGTCGGGCTCCACCGGGTCGACCTTGATGACCCGCGGATCAAATTGTGCGCGGATCTCGTCGATGGGCCCATCGAGGACCTTGATCCCCTGATCGATCATGACGATGCGGTCGCAGATGCGTTCGGCCTGGGGCAGCACGTGTGTCGAGAAGAGGATCGTGCGGCCCTCGACGCGCAACTCCTCGATGATGGAGCCGATGAGTTGCGCGTTGACCGGGTCGAGTCCTGAGAATGGCTCGTCGAGGATGATCACCTCGGGGTCGTGAATGATCGCCGAGAGGAACTGCACTTTCTGCTGCATGCCCTTTGAGAGCTCCTCGCACCGCTTTTGTCTGGCATCGGGCAGCTCGACGCGCTCGAGCCACTGTTCCACGCGTGATCGCAAGCCCTTTCGTGGCAGTCCCTTGAGCCTCGCGATGTACTCGATGAACGCGCCGACGCGCATCTTGCGGTAGACGCCGCGTTCCTCGGGCAGGTAGCCGATGCGGTCCTTGGCATTCAGGGCCGAGGTGCCCAGCACGTCGATGGCGCCGCGATCGGCGTGGAAGATCGACATGATCATTCGGATCGTCGTGCTCTTGCCGGCGCCGTTTGGCCCCAGGAATCCGCAGAGCGAACCTCGGGGTACCTCGAGGTCCAGATCGATCACGGCCCGGGTGGGCCCGAAGGACTTGGAGACGTCGCGCACGCTGATGACACTTGTCATGGTGCGTCCTTGAGGCGGAGGATGGCCGCCGGCAACTCGAATCGCGTCGCGGGAACGCCGTCAAGGTCGATGCGATCGATGATCAACTCCACCGCCGTACCCCCGCGGTCGAAGGTCACCCGTCGAAAGAGCAGCAGATCCCCCGCCGGCTGCCAATCGCGAAAGTAGACGTCGATCGTGGCCCCTTCACCGCTACCGGTGGGCTCAAGGGTGCGCCGTCCAACGGGCCGACGCGTGGTGCGTGAGAAGAAGACCTGCTCATCACGGCCGTTGGGGTGGACCGCCCGCATCTGCCAGCATTCCTGGCCGTCGAACCTCGCTTCGCCGACGACCTCCAGTTCGCTCGTAAATCGCGGCAGAGTGGTCAGCCACTCGAGCCAGTTGATCTGGCGCACCCGCGTGGCCAGCACGGTGTGAGTGATCAGCGCGTGTGACTCGCTTCCTCCGGCGCTGGTGGTTCGCTCCCAGGCCGTCGTGCCGTCGCTGCCATAGACCAGTTGCCCTACGCCCACAAAGGTCTGGACCGCCAGCACCTTTCCGCCCCGGGCGGTGGAGAGTTCGACTTCCATGGCGGGGCGACCGCTGGGTAGCCGCATGACACCATGAAGGTGCAGGCTCTCGATGCGTTCGAGGGCCGCTCGGCCGCCGATTGACTGGATCGCCCCGGCCAGAAGGTCCTCCGGGGTAGGGGTTGAGAGTGGCGTCGGAGCCAGCAGCAGCAGTAGGGCGGCAAGCAGTCGCATCCAAGGGATCGTATCGGGCAGAGCGCCCCTGCGAGGGGCGATATTGGCCGTTCATCCGTTCATCCGGATAAACGGTTGAAGTGAGTGCAGTGTGGAGGTACTCTTCCCGCGTCATGCCGCCAGCCATCACCCAGGCGATCGCGGACCGCATCCTGGTGCTTGACGGTGGGATGGGAACCGCCGTGCAGGGCCGGGCGCTTGATGTGGCCGGCGACTACCTGGGTCGAGAGAACTGCGTGGACCTGCTGGTGCGCGGTTGCCCGGCGCTGGTCCACGACATTCATGCCTCCTTCCTGGCCGCCGGCAGCGATGCGGTGGAGACCAACACCTTCGGCGCCAACCGCATCGTGCTCGGCGAGTTCGACGACGAGTGTGCCACGTGGGCCCGCGAGCTCAACGCCGAGGCCGCCTCGATCGCCCGATCCGCATGTGAGGAGGCCGGTGGACAGCGTTTCGTGCTCGGCTCCATGGGCCCGGGCACCAAACTCATCTCCCTCTCGCAGGTGAGCTGGGATGCCATGCTCGGGTCCTACTGCGAGCAGGCCACGGGCCTGCTAGAGGGCGGCGTCGATGCCTTTCTCGTCGAGACCTGCCAGGACCTCCTGCAGGCCAAGTGCGCCATCTGCGCCTGCATGGACGCACTTGCGCAGGCGGGGCGCAGCGTCGATGACGTGCCGATCATGGTGAGCATCACCATAGAGACCACCGGGGCCATGCTGCTGGGCAGCAATCTCGAGGCAGTGGCCAACGCGCTGCGTCCCTTCCCCATCGCATCACTTGGACTCAACTGCGCAACTGGCCCTGCGGAAATGGCCGACCACGTGGCGTGGCTCTCGCGCCATTGGGATCGCCCAATCTCCGTGGTACCCAACGCGGGCCTGCCCACGCTCGTCGATGGCCAGGCTGCATTCCCGCTCGGGCCGGCGGAATTCGCCGAGTCAATGGCGCGATTCGTGACCGAGCATGGCGTGCAGATCGTCGGTGGGTGCTGTGGCACGACACCGCAGCACATTGCCGCCCTGCGCGAAGCCCTGGGCGACGCGTCGCCCGTAGACCGATCCGTCACGGAGCCGGCCCCTGGCTGCTCGAGCCTCTACACGAGCGTCGACTACCTTCAGGACGCATCGCTGCTGATCGTCGCCGAGAGGACCAATGCCAACGGGTCGCGCAAGTTTCGTGAACTGCTTGATCGCGAGGACTGGGAAGGCATGGTCTCCATGGCCCGCGAGGAACTCGACGGCGGCGCGCACCTGCTGGACATCTGTGTCGACTACGTCGGTCGCGAAGGCGAAGTCGACATGGCCGAGTTGGCGGCCCGCTGCGCTCGCCAGGTCGATGCGCCCATCATGCTCGACTCGACGCAGGTCGAGACGATCGAGGCGGGTCTCAAGCACGCCGGTGGCCGCTGCATCGTCAACTCCATCAACCTCGAGGACGGGGAGCGCCGCTTCGACGACATCTGCCCGTTGCTTGCCCGCTTCGGCGCCGCGGCCGTCGCCCTGACCATCGACGAAGAGGGCATGGCCCGCACCGCGAAGACCAAGGTCGCTGTGGCGCAGCGCATGTGCGACTTGTACGTCGAGAAGTGGGGCCTGCAGGCATGTGACCTGCTCATCGACCCGCTGACCTTCACGATCTGCACAGGTGCCGAGGCCGACCGTCGCCTTGCGCTGGAGACCCTCGAAGGCATCGAGCGCATCGCGGAGGCGTTGCCCGAGTGCGGGATTATCCTGGGCGTCTCCAACGTCAGCTTCGGCCTCGCTGCCCCTGCTCGCCGCATTCTCAACTCGGCCTTCCTCGCCGAGGCGCAACAGCGCGGGCTCACCGCGGCAATCGTGCATGCCTCGAAGATCCTCCCGCGCAATCGCGTCGCCGACGATCTCTGGGACGCGGCGCTGTGGCTGATCCATGATCGCCGCGGCGAGGATCGACCCGAGGGCAAGGGCGAGGACTTCGATCCGCTCGTGCACTACCTCGAGCTCTTCGAGGACCACGAGGAGGCGCCCCAGGAGGACACATCGGCGCTCCCGCTGCCCCAGCGCCTTGCGCGGCACATCATTGATGGCCGCCGCGACGGGCTCGAGGATGCGCTCGACGAGGCGCTGACGCAGTGGCCCGCGGTGGAGATCATCAACAACCACCTGCTTGTCGGGATGAAGGAGGTCGGCGAGCTCTTCGGCTCGGGCCGCATGCAGTTGCCATTTGTCCTGCAGTCGGCGGAAGTCATGAAGAAGGCGGTCAAGCACCTTGAGCCGCACATGGAGGTCGGCGATGCAAGCGGCCGCGGCTGCGTGGTCCTCGCGACGGTCGCCGGAGACGTCCACGACATCGGCAAGAACCTCGTGGACATCATTCTCACCAACAACGGCTACAACGTCATTAACCTCGGCATCCGCCAGCCCATCGCCTCGATGGTCGATGCGCTCAGCGAGCACGATGCGGATGCCATCGGCATGTCCGGGCTGCTTGTGAAGTCCGTGGGCGTGATGGAGGAGAACCTCAAGGGGCTCAACGAGCGAGCGCTCAAGGTACCGGTACTGCTGGGCGGCGCGGCCCTGACGCGCCACTGGGCCGAGTCGCGCCTGCGCGACCTCTACGGCGGGCCCCTCTACTACGGTCGAGATGCTTTCGAGGCGCTGCGCGTCTGCGATCACCTTGCCGAGGGCGACCTGTCCGTCATCGACGCCGAGGTGGATGCCCGCCTTGCCAAACGGGCTGAGGTCGAGCAGCGCGTCGCCGCGGGCCGCCGCGAGCGCATCGAGCGTGGCGAGGGGGTCGCGACGCTGGCGCCGGCCCTGGACGTGGTGGACGTGCCCGATGCGCCGTTTCTCGGCGCCCGCATCGAGGAGGACCTCGCCCTGGACGACATCTATCCATTTATCAACACCGTGGCGCTCTTCCGCGGGCAATGGGGATTCAAGCGCGGCGCGCTCTCGAGCGAAGAGTACGAGGACCTGATCACCGGGACCGTCGAGCCCATCTACGAGGAGCTCAAGGCCCGCTGCCGCGAGGAAGCGATTCTGAGGCCGCGCGTTGCGTGGGGCTGGTGGCCCTGCGCTGCAGATGGCGATGACCTGGTGATCTTCGATCCGGAGGACGCGGATCGCCAGATCGAGCGATTCTCGTTTCCGCGGCAGCGCAAGGCGCAGCAGCGCTGCATCAGCGACTTCTTCAGGCCCATCGGCGACGATGTGCGCGACGTCATCGGGTGCTCATGCGTGACGGTCGGGGCCGAGATCAGCCGGGCGACCCGCGCGCTCTTCGAGGACGACCGATACAGCGACTACCTCTACCTGCACGGGATCGGCGTGGAGTGCGCAGAGGGACTCGCCGAGTACTGGCACAAGCGCATGCGAGGCGAGCTTGGCATCGGCGGCGATGACAAGCCCACGCCGCGCGAGCTCTTCGCGCAGGGCTATAGAGGCAGCCGCTACAGCTTCGGCTACCCGGCGTGCCCGGAGATGAGCGACCAGGTCAAGCTCTTCGGGCTCCTTGATCCCTCCCGCATCGGCTGCACGCTCACCGAGAACTTCGAGATCGTGCCCGAGCAGTCCACCAGCGCCATCATCGTGCACCATCCCCAGGCGCGCTACTTCAACGTCTGACGCTGGTACGCTTGGGCGATGAGCGAACGCCGCCGCGCACTGTTGGCCCTGTGCCTGCTGGTTCCAGCGCCGACGATCGGCGTCCTGGTGGGCATGGGCGTCCTCGGCGAGGCCGGCTCGCCGCTTGGCCGCGGAGTATGGCTGCTCTCCAAGGCGTGCCTGCTGCTGCTGCCGCTGTGCTGGCATTTATTTGTGGATCGCCGCCGAGCGAGTTGTTCACCGACGAGTCGCGCTGGGATCGTTGCGGGGTGTCTCACGGCGATCCCGGTGGCCGCGGGGATCCTCGCTGTCTGGTTCCTGGCGGGGGATCAACTCGTTGATCGCGAGCAGGCGCGTCGCACGATCGTGGAGCTTGGGCTCGATCACCCTGCGCGGTTTCTCATCTTCGCATCGGCCATGTCTCTGGCCAATGCGCTCCTGGAGGAGTACGCCTGGCGGTGGTTCGTGCTGACTCGGCTCGAGGTGCTCATGGGCGGGGCATGGGCGGTCGTGGGCTCGGCGCTTCTCTTCTGCGTGCACCACGCCGTGGCCCTGAGCGTGTCACTGCCGCCGGGGACTAATGCGCTGGCGTGCGGGGGCATCCTTGTCGGTGGCCTGATATGGGGTTGGCTCTACGTGCGCTACCGCTCGATCTGGCCGGGGTGGATCTGCCACGTCGCGGCAGACGCGGCCGTCATGTGGATCACGTGGCAGATGGTGACTGGCTAACTGAGGCGCTCAGCAAGCCAAGACTCAACCGAGTCGATGCCTATGCGCTCCTGCTCAGCGCTGTCGCGATCGCGGACAGTGACGCTCTGGTCTTCGAGTGTCTGGCTGTCGATCGTGAAGCAGAAGGGAGTCCCGGCCTCGTCCATGCGCGCGTAGCGCTTGCCCACTGACTGCTTGGCGTCGTACTGCACGATCCAGCGCTTCCGAAGGTCCGCATGCAACCGCTCGGCGACCTCGGGCATGCCGTCCTTGTTGACCAGGGGGAATACCGCCGCCTTGATGGGCGCGACTCTCGGGTGAAACTTCATGTACACCTTGCTCGGGCGATCATCGGGCGTGTAGGCCTCGCAGATCAAGGCCAGGGTTCCGCGGCTGAGTCCCGCCGAGGGCTCAATGACGTGGGGCAGATAGCGGTCGTTGCGTTCGGTGTCGAAGTACTCGAGCTTCTTGCGACTGAACTCCGCGTGGCGACGAAGGTCGTAGTCTCCGCGGTGGGAGACTCCCTCGAGCTCGCCAAAGCCCGGTGCGGTGAAGGGGAAGCGGTACTCGATGTCGAAGGTTCCGCATCCTTCCTTGGCGTAGTGGGCGAGTTCATCGGCCTCGTGCTGGCGCATCTGCAGGTTCGCCTCGCTGAGGCCAAGATCCATCCACCAGCGGCGCCGCGCATCGCACCAGTACTCGTACCACTGCGGCGCGTCGTCCTCGTGGCAGAACCACTCGATCTCCATCTGCTCGAACTCGCGGCTTCGGAAGATGAAGTTCCGGGGAGTGACCTCATTTCGGAAGGCCTTGCCGATCTGCGCGATGCCGAAGGGCACCTTCACGCGCGACGTGTCTGCGACATTGTTGAAGTTGAGGAAGATGCCCTGGGCGGTCTCGGGCCGCAGGTACGCGCGATTATCCTCGTCGCGCACTGCCCCGACGTACGTCTCGAACATCAGGTTGAACTGTCGCGGCTCCGTGAGCGTGCCGACATCCTTGGTGTCCGGTCCAACCGTGATGGCAAGTTCCTCGGCCGAGAGATCAATGAGCGAGCATGTGTCGATCTCCTCATCGGCGAGGTCGCGCTTGACGTACTTTGCGAGTTTCTTGCGCGCGGAAGCAAACGAATCGTCGTCGCCCTCCACATAGGCGTAGATCTGGCCACTTGTGTCGGCCTTGACGCCAATGCAGAGGATCTGGTCTGCGCGGTAGCGCGCCTTGGTCGCACGGCAGTCGACCATCGGGTCATTGAACCCATCGACATGCCCGGAGGCCTCCCAGGTCCGCGGGTTCTGAATGATCGAGGAGTCCAGGCCGACGACCGACACCGGCGCGCCACCTGGTCCCTCCGGGGGGCAGTGCACCATGTCGTGCCACCAGGCGTCCCTGAGATTGTTCTTGAGCTCGACGCCCAGCGGGCCGTAGTCCCAGAAGCCGTTGAGGCCCCCGTAGATCTCGCTGGCAGGGAAGATGAACCCACGCCGCTTGCACAGCGCGACGATGTCGTCCATGGAGATGGTTGAGCCCTCGGGCATGGTCGGCATGGTAGCCACTGGGTCAGGTGCCAGAGGCGATGCACGAGGTCAGTCGATGGAGGTCCTCGGCCAACTGGTCGACGCGCTCTTGGACCTGCTCGGTCACCGCGTCGTCGACGAAGTCGCCGCCGGTGGCATAGACATAGCGCGGGACGATGACGCATCGGAAGTCGAGCATCAGCGAGGTGATCAGGGACATCGGCGCCATCTGCGCCGCGGCGCCGCCCGCCGCGCAGCAGACGGCTACGACCTTGTCGTTCCACGCGCTTGCGCCGAGTTCCACGACCGTCTTGGCGGCAGCTGACGCGTTGTAGTTGTAGACGCCACTGGCAAGGACTACGCCGCTGGCCCGCTCGAGCGCATCCTTTATGGCCACCGCGGAGGGGTGGTTCCATGCCTCGGCGCCGTCGCAGATGGGCAGGTCCATCGTGCCCGCGTCCAGCCAGGTGACCTGGTCGTCGCCTGCCTGCGCCGCCAGCGCCTTCATGCACTCTTGCGCAAGGATGCGACTGCGACTGGCCGGGTTGCGTGACGTACTGAGGATCAGATAGCTCATGCAGTGACCTTCCTGAGCGTGCGCAGGGAGCGCCCGCAGGCGAGATCGATGGCGGTGTCGAGGGCGCTGCGCAGCGACGTCGCGTCGGCGATGCCGCGGCCGGCGATGTCGAAGGCCGTGCCGTGATCGCAGCTGGTGCGAATCAGCGGAAGCCCGAGCGTCCAGTTGACCGCTGCCCGCGGGTGCAGGATCTTGACGGGGATCAGCCCCTGATCGTGGTACATCGCCACCACTAGGTCAAACTCGCCGCGGGCGGCGGCATGGAAGACGCAGTCGCCTGGATGGGGACCGGTCACGTCGATGCCCGTCTCGCGGGCGAGTGTGATGGCCGGCTCGATCAGCCGCGACTCCTCGTCCCCGAGGAGCCCGCCCTCGCCTGCATGGGGATTGAGGCCCGCCACGGCGACGCGCGGCGCGTCGATACCTAGTTGACAGCACCCGGCGGCGCCGAGGTCGATGGCGTCGAAGACCTTCCCGATGGTCAGCACGTTTCGGATGTCCATCAGCGGCACATGGCAGGTGGCCAGGACGACCCGCAGGGATGGTGAGAGGAACATCATCGCGTGGCGACGTGCCGTGGTCCTCGTGGCGAGCAACTCGGTGTGCCCGGCCCATCGATATCCCGCTGCGCTCCAGCTTGCCTTGCAGATTGGGCCGGTGACAATTGCGTCAACGTGCCGCGGATGATCAGACGAACGCAGGGCGTCCTCGATGGCCGTCTCGACCCATCGCTTGCTGGTCAGGCCGCCCAGACGCGATGGCGCAGGTGGCAGGGCGTGCACGTCGTCTCGGCAATCATCGAGGACAATGACCCGCTCGTCGATGGGAAGCGCCGCTCGTGGCGAGTCGATGTCGACCCGCGCCCAGCGTGGACGCATCCCGAGACGATCGGCGGCAAGTGCCAGGGGCTGGTTTGCGCCGTAGACCACCAATCGCACGGCAGGCTCGTGGTCCGCGCAGAGCACCTGCGCGATGACCTCGGGGCCGATGCCCGCCGCGTCGCCCATGGTGATGCCGATCTTGATGGTCCGCTGCGCCTGCATGGGTGGGTATCGTAGCCCCGCGATGGACGCTCGACGCGCGAGGCTCATCGAGCTCGAGGAAGTCATGACCACGCTGCAGTTCGCGCTGGGCGAGGCGACGGTGCTTGCCTGTGGCCGCGCGGCACGCGGTCACCTCGAGGATCCTCCCCGCGCGATGCTTCGAGCATGCACCGACGCTTCGATCTCGCAGATCGCCACCGCCCTCGTCGAACACGGATTCCCCGAGCCGACCTTTCGCACCATGGACGGCAAGGGTCGTCACTCACAGGTCTGCGCTAGTGGGGAACACCTCGACTACGTCATCACACGCTGCCCGCAGGACGCCGGGGGTCGTACGCCAAGGAGCCTCAAGGATGGATCGCCCTTGGACATCTGCAGCGTGAAGCAGATCCGCGACTTGATCGCGACCCTCAGCCCAGGCCGCCCTTGAGCGGCCCGGAGTCGAAGCGATCGCGCAGCTTCCTCATGGCAGGATCGTCGGCCCTCGCTTCCCCGCTTCCTCCATCGGCCGCCTGCTTGAGCGAGAGCGCGATGCGACGCCGCTGGCCGTCGACGCTGAGGACCTTGACTGTCACTTCCTGGCCCACCTTCACGACCGACGAAGGCGACCCGACGCGCTCGTTGGCGAGTTCCGAGACGTGGATGAGCCCCTCGATGCCCGCCTCGATCTCGACAAAGGCGCCGAAGTCCGCCAGTCGCGTCACGGTGCCGCTGACCGTGGCACCCGGAGCCAGCGAGGTCAAAGCATCCTGGAAGGGGTCGGTGAGCAGTTGCTTCATGCCCAAGGCGATGCGGGGCGGGTCCTGCTCGAGGTCCACACTCAGTATCTGGACCTGCACGTGATCGCCGACCGACACGAGCTGCGCCGGGTCCGACACGCGCTGCCAAGCCATTTCGGAGACGTGAATCAGGCCCTGGATGCCGCCGATGTCGGCAAATGCGCCGTATGGCTTGAGTGACGTGATGACCGCCGCCACGGAGGCGCCGGGCTCCAGTGACTTCAACGTCTCGACGCGCTGGGCTGCCTGTTCTTCCTGGAGCACGCGGCGGCGGCTGAGTACCACGCGACCGCGACTGCGGTCGCACTCCACGACCTCGCAGGCGAACTTCTCGCCGACCATCACCGTCAGGTCAGGCACGTGGTACAGGTCGACCTGGCCTGCGGGCATGAAGGCCGCGTGCCCAGCAACCTCCATCTCCAGGCCACCCTTGTTGGTGCCGGTGCATCGCGCCTCGACGACCTGCCCTGCGTCGAGCGCATCCCATCGCGCCTTCTGCACGGTGCCGCTGCGCGAGAGCATGAGCATGCCGTCACGGTCGGTGCCCTCGACCACGAATTCGACGCTTGAGCCGATCTCTGGCGGAGTCTCGAAATGAGCACGAGGGCAGGCGCCCTGAGAGCGGGGCCCGAACTCCACGAGGATGGAATCTGCGGAGACGACCAGTACCACGCCACTGCGCACCTCCCGCTGCGCACCAGTGGCGGTTGCCTCGCCGGGGGCGATGGCGTCGGCTCCTGAAATCGCCTCCTCGAATGCCTTCTCGAGGTCGCTGGAAGGGTTCTCCTCCACGATCACATCGTACTCCCACGTTGGGCAAGCGCTTGCCACTATGTGGTGCCTACCATTGCAGAGACGCCGATCGAGGCGCCAGTCATTTCCAGTATCATCGCTGTACCCCGGCATCATCTCTTCGGGGCTCGCAAAGGCGACAGGACGACCATATGGCACACCCCTCAGCGGCATGGGGCATCGAGATCGGTCAGTACGCGATCAAGGCCGTGCGCCTTGAGCGCGACGGTGACGACGCTGTCGTCTCGGACTTCGTCGTCGTACCCCACCGCAAGGTCCTGACCACGCCGGACATCAACCCGGAGGAGGTCACTCGCCTGAGCCTGGGCCAGTTGATCAGCCAGAAGAACCTCGAGGGAGAGCACCTGGTCATTTCGGTGCCGGGACACTCGGCCTTTGCGCGGTTCGCCAAGCTTCCGCCCGTCGAGCCGAAGAACCTGCCAGACATCGTCAAGTTCGAGGCGGTGCAGCAGATTCCGTTCCCCATCGAGCAGGTCGAGTGGGACTACGAGGCATTCGTGGCCCCCGACAGCCCCGAGGTCGAGGTGGGCATCTTCGCCATCACGCGTGAACGCGTGAACGAGCGACTCGACGTCTACGGCGAGGTGGGCCTGAGCCCCGAGTGCCTGACGCTCGGGCCCGTGGCGCTCTTCAACGCGATGTTCTTCGATCGAGGACTCGCCGAGGACAAGCGGCCGCTGGTCTTCATCGACGTGGGCACCCAGGCCACCGACGTCATCATCGCCGAGGGAAGCAAGTGCTGGATTCGCACCTTCCCGCTTGGTGGCCACCACTTCACCGAGGCGGTGGCCGAAGCATTCAAGATCGCCTACGGGAAGGCCGAGCGGCTCAAGCTCGAGGCGGCCAGCAGCAAGTACGCCAAGCAGATCATGCAGGCGATGCGGCCGGTCTTCGCCGACCTGCTGCAGGAACTGCAGCGATCGCTGAGCTTCGCATCACAGAGCGGCGACGCGGCCGAGATGATTGGCATCGGCTCGACCTTCAAGATCCCCGGGCTGCGCAAGTTCATCGGGCAGCAGCTGCAGGTCAACGTCTCGCGCCTCGATGAGTTTCAGCGCATCAGCGTCACCGGCCGCGAGGCGGCCTCCTTCGCCGAGAACTGCGTCAACATGGCCAGCGCCTACGGTCTTGCCCTGCAGGGCATCGGCATGGCGCAGATCGACATCAACCTCGTCCCTACGTCGGTCCTGCGCGAGCAGCTCTGGCATGCCAAGACGCGGTGGTTCGTGACCGCGGCGGGCATCATCATCGCCGGCAGCGCGATCACGTTGCTTGGCCCATTCCTCGAGGATCGCAAGATGAGTGGCGACGGTCCGCCGTCGAGTGTCACGCAGGTCATCGACCGCGGCGAGCGCCTCAAGCGAGAGTACTCGCAGGCCGAGCAGCAGGGCCGCATCGGCACCGAGGCGGCGAATCTGGTCTCGCTGCTGGACTACCGGGACGTCTGGCCATACCTGGTCAACGATGCGGCCGATGCCCTAGCGGCAGGCGGACCCGATGACCGGCTCATGACGCTGGCGGACTTCCTTCAGCGCTACCCGGAAGTGCCGGGCCGAGAACTGATCCAGTTGCACCACCTTGGCGGCGACCTGATTACACAGGAACCGGGCAAGCCGGCCCGCATCGCAGTTCGCATGGAAGTCGAACTCTCCCACGCCAACCCGATCAAGTTTCTTCAGGACAGAGTCGGCGCCTGGCTCAAGGACAACGCGGTGCCGGAAGGCGCCCGGGCGGGCGTGCCCTATGTCATCGTCGCCTCCTCCATCAGTTGCAACCCAAACGAACTGAGAACGAACGACGAGCCGGAGGCTGCTTCCGAGCGGGGCGGATCCGGGGGGCGTTCAGGTGGCGGCAGCGGTGCCGGGGGGCGATCGGGAAGCGGCGGTGGCGCCAGCGGCGGTGGCACCCAGTCACGTACCAGCGGCGGCGGCGGCGGTGGCCGAAGCAGTGGCGGCGGACCACCTCGCAGCGGCGGAAGCGGCAGCTCGTCCCCGCCGTCGGCGGATCCACCGCCGGACCCGGAAGTGGATCTGGTCGAGTCGCGGCCGGTGTCGGCGGGATCGATGAATGATCTTGCGCCGCTGCCCAGGCGACCCGAGGAACAATTGCACCCACCTGGAACAAGTTGGTTCCAGGCCGTCGTCACCTTCGAGGTCGAGGTGCTCCAGCAGCCGGCCAAGCCCGCGGCGAGCCAGGCGGACGCCTCGGGGACGGGGGCGACGCCGTGAAGAAGCTCGACCTCAAGCTCGATCTTGACCCCCAGAAGATCCTCGCCTGGGCCAAGGGGAACATCGTCCTCGTGGTGCTGATCGTCTCCTGCATCGCCGCCGGCATCGGTCTGCCGATGCTGGCCGGTTCGCAGCGAGCGGCGGTAGAGCAGCGCCTCAGGGACCGCGCGTCGAGTTTCCAGAAGCTCGATTCACTGGGCAATACGACCGTCGTGTCCCCCGCTGGCGGTGAGTCCGCCCAGGTCGTGGTCAACCGGCAGCTCGTGGATGAGTACCTAGAGATCGCCGAGGCGATGCGGGCCGATGCAGGCGAGGTGCGAGACAAGTCTCTGTCGCTCAACAGCAAGGACTACGACGTCATCCTCGCCGGTCCGGACCTCCTGTTCCCAGACCCGTCGCGCACCGCGCTTGAGACGCTTCCGCAGCAGTTTCATCGAACACTCAGCGGTCGCTTCCGCGCACTGCTTCCCAGATTGCGTGCAGGG
>CAZKTE010000038.1:0-17992 GCA_964555625.1 uncultured Isosphaeraceae bacterium
CTCGTCTCCCTCGCGGGTGGACGCGATCAGGTTGTAGGTGCCCGGGGCGACCTGCACGATGTAGCCATCTACAGCAGCGTTGATGGCCGCCTGGATAGTCGGGTAGTCCCCGGGGACGTAGATGGGTTCGAAGGAGTTGCCACCACCGTTTACCCATGGGCCATAGATGTCATTCGGAACGTTTCCATAGAAGTGAGTGTTCGAAACGGTCATCCCGGGCTCACCCCACTGGTAGATGCCGCCCCCGTAAGTGTCTGCTGTGTTGTTTCGAATGATGCAATTGCGGATCGTTGCCGTGCCGTTACTACGAATACCGGCGCCGAAGGTGTACTCGCCGTTCTGGATCGTGAATCCGTCCACCACGGTTTCCGGTCCCTCGCCGTGGTATAGGTTCAGCACCGATCCCCAGCCATCTCCGTCGATGATGGTGGACTCAGGCCCGTCTACGCTCTCGAGGACGATCGTCTTGCCATCGAAGTTGAGTTGTTCGTAATAGGTGCCCGCATCCACCAGTATCAACTGGGTGTGGAGGGCAGCATCGATCGCTTCCTGGATGGTGGGGTAGTCTCCAGGTACATGAATGGGTTCGGGGTCATCGAGGGTATTGCCACCACCGTCCACCCAGGGGCCCCAGATATCGACCGGCGTGTTGTCGTAGAACACCGTTCCAGACACGGTCGGCCCCTCGTTGATGTCCAATTGGTAGATGCCGCCACCCTCTACCGCGCTGTTATTGCGAATGATGCAATTACGGATCTTTGGCGTGCCATTGCTGCGGATGCCTCCGCCGATCTCGTCGGAGCCACCTTGGATAGTGAATCCTTCGAGGATGCTGTACGGCCCTTCGCCGCTGTACATCACGACCGCCGAACCTGCGCCACCGCCGTCGATCGTGGTGACCGCCTGCCCGCTGATGCTGCGCACCTTTATTGGCTTGCCGCCGAAGTCGATGTTCTCTTGGTAGGTGCCTGAGGACACCAGGATGGTCGTGTAGTCCTCGGCGGCATCTATCGCCTCCTGAATGGTCGGGAAGTTCTGGGGGACGAGTATCCATGGCGAGCTAGCAATGTGGTCAGCACGCTCATTAAGCGCTCAGCCACAGTCTTCTCCAGACCAGCAGGCTTCACAGACTTCTGTTCAGCCGTAAACACGTCTTGGCAGTAGTCGAGCGAGTAGGCCATTACGTTTTCAACCATGGGCGAATACAGTTGGCCAGATCCGCAGGGATCCGTGTCAGTCCAGTTGTAGTTACAGGTAGGAAGCCCCCACAGGTTGGGGTCCGCTGGCGTGTCGCAGATAAGGTCGCCCGCGGTTGCGCAGTTGCTTCCGTCTACGCACTCGGAGCCCCATGCGGTCTCATGGGTGTGCGGCAAGTGGAGGTAGTGCCCCATCTCGTGGCAGAATGTGTGGTACGCCGCCGGCGGCGTGCAGGCGTTGGCCACGATTATGCCTTGACAAGATCCGCCGGGGAAGCTGGCATGGCCGCAGACATTGGCGACGGGCACGAAGTAGACATTCACTGTGCCAGGAATATGGTCAGTGTTAACCACAGAGCAGAAATCTGTGTTTGCGTCGTAATTGGCTAGGTCGGTGTTGTCGATGAACCTCGTCTCCCCCTCCTGAAAGAAGACCAGGCCGTTGTCAGCCTGATGCTGGTTCAGGTCTTCCATGGCCGCATCGATTCTGTACTGCGCCAATCCTCCAGTTCCATTGTCATATCTGACAACGTGAATGGTCACTCGAATAAAAGATGGCAGGCCGCGCGTCTGCCCATCGTTCCAGCGCCTCGCCAAGTCCCACGTGCCGTCGTCAACGAGTCGCTGCGTCTCTGCCATCACCTCCGGAGTGAGCACGGTTCCGCAAGGGGAGAGTTCGGCAACGCGAACGCGGCTGGTGTCATCATCCTGCAGTGCGGTCGGCCGGTCTGCGTCGGCGGTGCTGGCCACCGCACCTTCAGCAGTCCAAGTGCTGGCAGCGGCAAGTGCCATGGTCATCACGCCAATGCAAAAAGTACAAGCTGTTCGTTGCACGGGTCTCTCCTCCATCGACCATTGAACCATCCCTACCGCCTGGCAGCAAGGCAAACTCCTACCGCGCAAAGAACAGCCCCCAGCGATAGTCGGAGGGCGGGGGAGGACGCATCTGGGGTCAGTTCCCCGCAGATGTGCGCAGACGACCCGCAGTCTTGGCCCTAAGAGGGCCGCACGAACGTCCACGGCAGGGCTCGAACCTGCAACCTTCGGCTTCGGAGGCCGACGCTCTATCCAATTGAGCTACGTGGACCGGGTCCGGGAGTCTAGCGATCAGTTGGTCGCAGACTCATGCGCTGTCTGGTAGTTGGGCGCTTCCTTGACGATCTGGATGTCGTGGGGATGGCTCTCGATGAGCGACGCGCCGCTGACGCGTACAAACGTCGCACGCTCGCGCAGTTCCGCGATCGTCGCGCTGCCGCAGTAGCCCATGGCCGCGCGCAGCCCCCCCACCATCTGGTAGACGAAGTCACCAAGTGATCCGCGGTACGGGACGCGTCCCTCGACACCCTCTGGCACGAACTTCGCCGTGTCCTCGATGTCGCCCTGGCCGTAGCGATCCGCGGAACCTCGGATCATCGCGCCCTCGCTGCCCATGCCACGGTACGTCTTGAAGCGGCGTCCTCGATGAAGGATCAGTTCGCCAGGACTCTCGTCGAGGCCGGCGAAGAGCGAGCCGAGCATCACGCAACTGGCGCCTGCGGCGATGGCCTTGGCGATGTCGCCGCTCTGGCGTACGCCTCCGTCTGCGATGACGGGGATGTTGCGTGGCGTTGCTACGGAGCAGGCATTGACGATCGCCGTCAACTGCGGAACGCCCACGCCGCTGACGATGCGGGTCGTGCAGATCGAGCCCGGGCCGATGCCGACCTTGATCGCATCTGCGCCCGCATCGATGAGCACCTCTGCACCCTGGGCCGTCGCGACGTTTCCGGCGATGACCTCGATGTCCCAGCGCTCCTTGATCTGGCGAACCGTCTCGATGACGTTGGCGCTGTGCCCGTGGGCGGTGTCCACCACCACGACGTCGACCTCCGCGTCGATGAGCGCCTCGATGCGGTCGTACTGGAGCACGCCGACCGCTGCGCCCACACGCAGCCTGCCGCGCTCATCGCGGCATGCTCGTGGATGGCGACGGATGTTCTCAATGTCGCGCATCGTGATCATGCCGCTGAGGTTGTGCTTGTCGTCGACGAGCAGGAGTTTCTCGACGCGCGCCTTGGTCAGGATCGCCTCCGCGGCCGCAAGGTCCGTGTCGGGAGAGCCCGTGACGAGGTTCTCGCGGGTCATGACCGCCCCGAGGAGTTCATCGGGACTGTCGACGAACTTCATGTCTCGGCGCGTCAGAATGCCCACGAGCTCGCCGTGGCCGCTCCCATCGACAGTGACGGGGAACCCAGACACATTGTGCTCGTCCATCAGATCATGGGCGCGTTGGATGGAGTCCTCCGGCCCAAGCGTGATGGGGTCGGTGATGACGCCGTTCTCGCTGCGCTTGACCTTGGCGACTTCGCGGGCCTGGGCAGTGGGCTCGAGGTTCTTGTGGATGATCCCCATGCCGCCCTCCTGGGCTAGGGCAATGGCCAGCGCACCCTCGGTCACGGTATCCATGGGCGAAGAGAGCAGTGGGATGTTGAGTGTGATGGAGGCGGTCAGGCGCGTCGCCGTGTCGGCGAGATCCGGGGTGACCTCGCTGTATTGCGGGACAAGCAGGACGTCATCGAAGGTGATGCCGTCGGTGATCTTCTGCAACTCCATTGGACAATGATCCCAGTCATCGCCCGCCCAGTCAAGTCTAAACGCGCCGCTGCGAGGCTGCCTACACTTATGCTACGCTTGCCCTCTTGTAGGGACGATCGCCATGACAGCCCCGGAAACCCAACACGTCGAGGTCGCCGATACCGTTTCGCATGACATGGGAACCTCCGCCGGGGCCGGCGAGGAGGCGTTTCGCCGCATGCTCAAGGCGGCAATCTCCTTCGAGGCCTCCGACCTGCACGTGAAGGCCGGCACGCGTCCACGCATCCGGGTCCGCGGCGAACTGCGGACCCTCGATGCCGGGGAGAACACCGATGCGATCTGCTTCCAGATCGCCAAGGACATCCTCGACGACACCCAGTACGCCCACTTCCATCGCCACGGCCAGATCGACTTGGCCTATGAGTACGACGAAGACAATCGCTTCCGCGTCAATCTCTTCATGGCACGCGGACGGCCCTCGATGGCCTGTCGATTGATCACCTCGGACATCAAGACCTTCGAGTCTCTGCATCTGCCTGACAACCTCGGCGAGGTCGCCATGAGTGCAAATGGCCTGATCCTCTTCGCCGGCGTCACCGGAAGCGGAAAGTCGACCTCGATCGCCGCCATGCTCAACTACGTCAACGAGCGGCGACGCTGCCACATCGTCACGATCGAGGACCCGATCGAGTACATCTTCAACGACGCCAAGGCGACCATCAACCAGCGCGAAGTCGGCATCGACTGCCTGGACTTCAACGAGGCGCTGCGAGCCTTGGTCCGCGAGGATCCAGATGTCGTGCTCGTAGGCGAGATGCGCGACCACGAGACTTTCGAGGCGGCCATCAGGGCGGCCGAGACGGGTCACCTGGTCTACGGCACCATCCACGCCTCGTCGGCGTGGCAGACCTTCGGCCGTATCTACGACCTCTTCCCCGAGAGCGAGCGCGAGCAGATCCGCAAGCTGCTGGGCTACAACCTCCGCGCGATCGTCTACCAGAAGCTGCTGCCGACACTGCACGAGGACACGCCACGCATCCCCGCCCTCGAGGTCCTGCTCAACACGCCCATCGTGACCAAGTACATCCTCGAGGCACGCGAGGGTGAACTCCTTGACGTCATCAAGAAGAGCCACGAGGAAGGCATGATCGATTTGACTACTGCGCTGGTGCGGCTCGTCGAGAGCGAATGGGTGACCATGAAGGTTGCGCTGGACGCGACGCCCAAGCCCGAGGAGTTGAAGATGCGCATCAAGGGCATCAACTGACGGGCTCGCTCGATGCTTGCAGACGCATCACCGGTCTACCTGCTGAGCCCCTGGAAGCCATTGCTGATCGTGGTCACGTTCATCGCGTGGGCGTGGCTGGTGGGTACGAAGCTCGACAAGGACGCGCGGTTCTTCCACCTGAAGGTGGTCCAGTGGAACGCGATTCAGTGCGCCGCTGCCGGCACCGCCCTGGTGATCATGCTCGTCTCGGGCTCCTTCTACATCGGCTTCCCGCTGGGCAGTGCAGTCATGGCCGCGCCGATCTGGGCCTACTGGCGCCATCGCAACGCCGAGGTGCCCCCGGACAAGCAGTTTCACCTCGGCGGTGGCGACATTCGCAGGAAACTCCAGCAGCGCAAGCTCGCAAAGGCCAGTGAAAGGGTCGCCCTCCACTTCACCCGCAACGGCAAGCCCGTGCCAGTGCCCGGTAAGGAGGATGCGCAGCTGCCGCTCTACATAGCCGCAGAGTCGCAGATCGCCCTGGCGATGGAGCATCGCGCCAGCCGTCTGGAGTTTCACCTCACCAGCAAGGGCTGCCAAGTTGCCCGCTTCGTCGATGGCATCGCCGAGAAGCATGACCCCATCCCCGCCGAGGACGCCGCGAGGCTCTTTGCCTTCCTCAAGAGCATGGCAGGATGCGACCCGGAGGACATTCGACGCCGCCAGGGAGGAGACTTCGGCGCAGAGGGGGCAGTCGACAACGCAACGATCTCGCTGACGGCCTCCGGCAGCCGCGGCGCCCAGGTGCTGCGGCTGGAGTTCGACCGCCGATCCCGCGCGCTTCGAACGCTCGAGACGATCGGGTTGATTCCAGCCCAGATCGAGGAACTTCGAAGGCACCTCGCCGAGGGCCAGCGACACGGCGTGGTACTGGTGGGGGGCAGCGCGCAGCAGGGCCTGACGACCACCGGTTACGCCCTGGTTGCCGCGCACGACGCCTACCTCTGCAACATCCGCACCCTCGAGCACGAGGTCGTGGCGGAGGTCGAGGGCATCACGCATACGCCACTTGACGGCGACCCGGCTGCCGGTGGCTATGCCGCACAACTCCAGACCATCATTCGACGCGACCCGGAGGTGGTCCTGGCCTGCGACCTGCCTGACGCAGAGTCGGCGAAGGTGGCCTCCAAGATGGGACTCGACGGCCCACTGGTCTATGTCACGCTTGCCGCATCGAGCCTTCCCGAGACGCTCTCCCACTGGGCCGGGCTCATCGGGGACCCCCGCCAGGCCTTCGGCTGCCTGCGGGGAGCGATCTTCCAGCGACTGGTGCGGCGACTCTGCGAGAACTGCCGCGTCGCCTACGTGCCCTCTCCGGAACTCGCCAAGAAGGGCCTGCCCATTGACACCGTCGAGCACCTCTGCCGCGTCGGCGGCCAGATCCAGATGAAGAACAAGGTCGTGACCTGCCCGGTCTGTGGCGGCGCGGGGTTTCTCGGCCAGATCGCCGTCTTCGAGACGGTCTTCCTCGACGAGGAGGCCCGCAAGCATCTCATCGCCGGCGACCTTAAGGCGGCGACGGCACACGCCCGTCGGGCGAAGCGCATGATCCGCCTCCAGGAGGCCGGATGGGCGCACGTGGCCGCCGAGATCACCAGCCTCGAGGAGTTCGGACGCGTGCTCGGATCCAAGAAGAAGGACAAGACCCAGAGCGAAGCAACGGCGCCAAGCACATGATCCTCGTACTCAACATCCTCGTGATCGGCATCGTCGCCCTCATCGCCTACTGGTGGGCCAACCAGGGGGTATTGAGTTCCATCCTGCACCTGGTCTGCGTGATCGCCGCCGGCACGATTGCCCTGGCCGCCTGGGAGCCCATCACCTTTGCGATGCTCAACGGCGGCGCCTTCGACAACTTCGCCTGGGGCACGACCCTCATTGGCACCTTCGCTTTGACCCTGCTGATCCTGCGGTTCATCTGCGACCGCCTCGCCCCGGCCAACGTCGAGTTGCCGCAGTGGGCGAACCTGCTCTTTGGCGGCATCGCCGGATCAGGAAGTGGCGTACTGACGGTCGGCATCTGCCTCATCGGCGCAGGGTTCATCCAGAGTGACTCCGAGATCATGGGCTGGCGGGGCTGGGGCCGAGACAACACCAACCGCGCCGTCGTCGGGCAGGTGGGCGCCCCGCTCTGGCTGCCAGTTACCACTCTTACGGACCAGGCATTCGCGTATCTGAGCGTCGGAACACTTCGACCGGACTTCAGTGGCACGCCCCTGCGTGACTACAACCCACGTCTCGACGAACTCTCTTGCCTGGTGCGAGACACCTACGACGGCGGCAAGGGACAGATCTCGCTTGTGCCCGCAGCCGCCACGGTGACCAAGGTCATCCAGGACGAGGCAGGATTCGTCATCTGCCAGATCAAATTCAAAGCAGCCGCGATGGACTTCGGCGGACAGCTGAGCCTCTCGAGCGCGCAGGTGCGACTCGTGGGCTGGCCCAGCGGCGGTGGCGGCCCCACCACCGTCTTCCCCGCCGGCTGGCAGCAGCCGCTTGCCGAAGGATCGGGGCTCTTTCTCTTCGATGACATCTCCCACTACGCATCGAGCGTCCCGGGCCGAAAGGACGCCGACCTCACGCTGGCCTTCGAGGTCCCTGATGGATTCCGGCCGCGGTTCCTTCAGGTCCGCGGGACCAGGCTGGACCTTCCTACGCCGGAGATGGCGACGGTCCCGGAGTACTTCGTTCGGCTGATGCGCGGCGCTGACGTGACCCCCGAGGAAATCCTCGCCTCGAGGCCACCTATGGGGTATCCCCTCGACAACGCCATCGACGTGTCCAGCCGCATTCGCAAGCTCTCGATCTCCTCCAACGGGCTCTCGGGCTCCATGGAGCATCGCAACAACTTCCTCGTCGCCGGCTCCCTCCTGACCAACTGGACCGAGCAGAACGTGTCGCCTGGCCTGCGCATCAAGGGCATTCTTTCCGACGAGGGCACGGAGATCGTCCAGATCAAGGTCAGTCGCGGCGAGGCCGCCTCGATCTTCGAGTTGCTGCCGGCCGTGGGCCCCAATGCCGAGATCGTCCTGCTGGACGCCAAGGGAAATCGTTATTGGCCCATGGGGTACTTCATCGACGAGGGCGCCCGCATTCGCATCGAACTCTCGCCGGGCAGGCCAATTCGCACCATCGGGGAACTGCCCCCGCTGCCCACCAGCGGCGCGAAGAAGATGACGCTGCTCTTCCAGGTCACGGAGGGAGAGGTGCTCCGGGAACTTCGGCTCGGCGACGTGACCATCGGCACGATGGAC
Organism: uncultured Isosphaeraceae bacterium; assembly: GCA_964555625.1. Lineage (GTDB taxonomy): Bacteria > Planctomycetota > Phycisphaerae > Phycisphaerales > SM1A02 > CAZJKE01. The sequence goes on from CAZKTE010000038.1 coordinate 8,292, forward strand.
ATGGCCGTCCGCGGCCGCCGCCGCTGAGTCATCCCAGCAGCTTCTCCACCCAGTGGATGTCGAAGTCATGTGACACGAACGAGTGGTGGTTGAGGAGCCGCTGGTGCAGCGGGATCGTCGTGGCGACGGGCGTGACGGTCATTTCACCGAGCGCCGCCCGCATGCGATCGATCGCCTCGCTGCGATCTCTCCCGTGGACGATCAGCTTCCCGATCATCGAGTCGTAGTTGGGCGGAATCACGTAGCCGGCTCGCACATGGGTGTCCACGCGGACGCCTGGACCCCCGGGCAGGCGAATGGCGTCGATGCGACCGGGCTGGGGCAGGAAGTCGCGATCAACGTCCTCGGCGTTGATGCGGCACTCGATGGCGTGGCCGTCCGGCACGATCTGGTCCTGGGTCCAGGAGAGTTCCTCGCCCGCTGCGACCTTGATCGACTCCTTGACGATGTCGACGCCCGTGATCATCTCCGTCACCGGGTGCTCGACCTGCACGCGGGTGTTGACTTCGAGCATGTAGAAGTCCTGGGACTTGTCCATGAGAAACTCGACGGTGGCCGCGCCGCTGTACTTGGCCTGTCGAATCAGTTCCGCAGCTGACAGGCATACCTGATCCAGGACGGATTCATCCACGCCCGGCGCCGGGCCCTCCTCGATGAGCTTCTGGTGGCGCCGCTGGCTCGTGCAGTCGCGGCTCAGGAGATGGATGGCGTTTCCATGCGTGTCTCCTAGGACCTGGACCTCGACGTGGCGCGCCTGCTCGAGAAACTTCTCGAGGTAGACGGCGCCGTTTCCAAAGGCGGCTTCCGCCTCGGCAGCGGCCGAGGAGACGGCGGTGTGCAGCGACACCTCGTTGTGCGCGACGCGCATCCCCCGTCCGCCACCGCCAGCGGACGCCTTGACGATGACGGGGTATCCGATCTCCGCGGCGATGGACGCGGCCTCATCGAGATCCTCGATGGCACCGTCGGTGCCCGGGAAGACCGGGGTGCCGGCCTTCTTCGCCAGTTGCTTGCAGCTGATCTTGTCACCGAGGCGTGCCATGGCCTCCGGGCTTGGTCCGATGAACTCGATGTGGCAATCGCGGCAGACCTCGGCAAAGTGGGCGTTCTCGGCAAGAAAGCCATAGCCGGGGTGGATGGCCTCAGCGTCGGACATCTCCGCGGCGGAGATGATGCGGTCGACGCGCAGGTAGGACGACGCGGCAGGCGCATCTCCGATGCAGATCGCCTCGTCGGCGAGTTCGAGCCAGGGCCCATCGGCGTCGGCCCGCGAGTAGACGCAGACCGTCTGCACGCCAAGTTCGCGCGCGGCGCGAATGATCCGGAGGGCAATCTCGCCGCGGTTTGCGATGAGGATTCGGCCGAACATGGTGTCTCGATGCTGCGCCTAGCTGGGCTCGACGAGGAAGAGTGGCTGCCCGAACTCGACGGCCTGGCCGCTCTCGACGAGCATCTTCGTGATCGTGCCTGCGCACTCGGCCTTGATCTCGTTGAAGATCTTCATCGCCTCGATGATGCAGACCACACTGTCCTCGCTGATGGTGTCCCCGACGGCCACGAAGGGTGCCGCATCGGGATTGGATGATGCGTAGAAGGTGCCGACCATGGGGCTGGCGATCTCGGCGCCCTCGACGTGCGCCTCTGGAGGAGGCCCGGCGGTGCCGGCGGCGGCTTGCACGGGGGCTGCAGCCGGCGCCGCAGCAACCTGCGTGGGCACCACGACGGTCCCGTCGGCATGCCGCCGAAGCGTCACCTGTTCATCGGGATCGCGCAGGTCAAGCTCGGCGAGGTCGTTGGCGACCATGAGCTTGACGAGTTCCTTGAGCTTGCGCAGATCGATCATCGCAGTGACTCCCTAGGCGGGACGGCGCGAAGTATACCCATCTGTCTCCAAGTGTCGCGAAACTGCCGCCAACGTGGCGCCTACCGCAGCGAAACGGGCCGCTCAAGCAACTCGGCCATGATCACCGCCCGTTGCAGGCTAGTGCGATCACGCATCTGCGACCACAGGGACTGGCGCTTGGTATGTCCGTCCTCTGGTCGTGTCCTGGCGACGACCGGTTCCTCGAGGAGGTCGCAGGCCTCTGTGGCATGGGGCAACTCCTCCCTTGCGGCCGCAGGCACCGGTGGCAGAGGCTCCCGCCTGGCAACAGTGGGACGAGGCAATCGCGTCGGCCGAGCACGCAGCGCCGCTGCGCGATCCGCGGCGGGGGGTGCGCCGGCCGCGGCCGCCGGCGCAGAACGCCCTGGAGGGGACTGCTGAGACCGGGTCGTGGCGATGTCCTTCTTGAGGCCAGCGAGCCAGTTCTGGTGTGCCTGCTGGGACGAAGCAGCGCCGCCCTTGGCGACCAACTGCTTGATTAACCACCAGCCGCCGATCAACAGGATTGGCCAGAGACCCTTCATGTCCCGAGTATAGGCCCACCGTCACCACCGCGTGATGCACGCACCAGGTGACGCCCGCCACTTCCATCATCGGCCCAGTCCAATTCGACCCCGAAGATCTGCCCCAGCGCCGCCGGTGACAGCACCGCGTCGCGGGCGCCGGCGACCACCAGCCGACCTTCATCGAGCACCCAGATCTCGTCGGCCAGTTCCGCGGCCAGCCCCAGATCATGCAGCGAGGCCACCACGGTGTCCCCTTCCGCCGCGCAGGCGCGGAGAATGGAGACCGTCGCCGCCACATGGCGCAGGTCCAACGCAGAGGTCGGTTCATCAAGGAGCATCAGTCCGCCGGCCCCCCGCTGGGCCAGCGCCCGGGCCAGCGACGTTCGCTGTTGCATGCCCGAGCTTGCCGCATGCCATCGCTCATCGCAGCGATCAAGGAGTTCCACGGCCGCCAATGCCGCGTCGACGCGGTCCGGGGCCGGTCCAAGTGCATGGCGGCCATACGTGACGATGTCTCGCAGAGTGAAGGCCCCGGCGACCGAGGACTCGCGCGGCACCCAGCAGATGCGCGCAGCACGCACGCGTGGCGGGAGCCGATCCACGCGGCTGCCGTCGAGTCGAATGCCGCCGCGCGCCGGCCCCAGCAGCCCCGCCATCGCCCGCAGCAGCGTCGTCTTCCCGGATCCGTTGGGTCCGAGCACGCAGATGACCCGACCACCGTCGGCGGTTGCACTCAGGTCCCGAAGCGCCCAGCGCCGGCCGTATCGCACGCCCAGGTGCTCGATGGAGAGCATCAGGATCTCCTCCCCTTCCCAAGCAAGAGCCCCAGGAACACCACGCCGCCGGCCAGGCTCGTGAGGATGCCCACGGGCATGCGACCACCGCCGAGGTCGAGCCCCTGGCGAAGGTCGTCGGCGGCGACGAGCAGGATCGCGCCGAGCATCGCCGTGGCGACCGCCCGGCCGCGGTGGTGCACGCCGCAGACCAGCGACGCTGCATGGGGCGCAATGAGCCCGACGAATGCGATGGGACCTGCGAGGATCACTGCGATCGCCGCAAGTACGCTCGAGAGCAGGAAGAGCCGCCGTCGCAGCTGCGCGACATCCAGGCCCACGCTGCGGGCCTCGTCTTCACTGAGACATGCCGCGTCCATGCTCGGCCCCCACAGCATCGCCAGGAAACACCCGCCCAGGGCGACTGCCCCGCAGGCTCCAAGCTGCCAGGTCGGCACGGACTCGGGCAACTGGCCCATCATCCAGGTGGCAAATTCGCCGCGGAGCCCCGTGGGCACCAGGTGCTGCAGCAGCATGATCCCAGCGCCGCACATCACAGAGACCACGACCCCCACGAGCACCATCGAGATCGGGTCAATGCCGCCACGTCTGCGCGAGAGCACGTAGACGACGCTCAGCGCACCAACTGCGCCCACCAGCGCCCCTGCCGTCTCGCCGACGGCGATCGTCTCGCCTCGCACATGCGAGGCATAGAGCACGGCCATAACGCCAAGGCCAGCGCCACTTGAGAGTCCCAAGATCCAGGGAGATGCCAGAGGGTTCCGAAGCAGCACCTGCAGCGACAGGCCGCTGATACCGAGCGCCGAGCCTGCAATGACGGCGGCGATCATCGGAACCAGGCGGTACTGCGCGAACTCCGCTGCCGGAGTGGCGAGCGTCAGGGTGCCGTCGAGCTCACGCTGCAGCAGCAGCCGCAGCGCGCAGAGCCCCACCAGCAGCGTCGCCAGGAAGATCGCGCCAACCAGTCCACGGGTGGTCATCGCCTGCCCCCAAGTGCCGCGAGGGCATCGACCGTCCGTATCACGCTGGTGCTCGGCAGCAGCGCCCCGGGGAAGATGATCGTGTCGATCTGGCCGCCTCTGGCGGCCGGCACCGGCAGCGCGTGGAGCTGCGCGAGCTCGGTCGGATCTATCGGAGCGTCGCTGATGACCACGATGCGGTCCGGGGCCAGGCGGGCGAGGTCCTCCAGCGAAAGCGTCTGCCAGCCACCTGCCTCAAGGGCATTGCAGCCCCCCATCCGCGTCCAGACCTCGTCGATCCAGGTACCCCTGCCGAAGGCCAGCCGACCCGGGGCAAGCAGCAGCGCCGTGGCGCCGCCAAGGTGTTCCTGCGGCGCAAGTGCCGCTGCCAGCTGCGCCGAGAGATCCCCGACATCCGCTCCGAGCATCTGCGGAAGCTCCACGACGATGCGCTCGATGTCGCCAAGGCCATCGAGGGGCCAGGCGTGGAGGGTGAAGCCCCGCTGCGCTGCAAGTTCCTCGAGGTGTCGGTGGTGGCCTCTGACCGTCTCCTGCACGAAGACGTGGGTTGGGGCCAGTCGCACGATGCGCTCGAAGTCGATCGACGAAAGATCGCCGACGATCGCAACGTCCTTCCCGGCGGCATCGCAGAAGGTACTTCGTCCCACCAAGGTGTTGGCCAGACCCAGGTCCACCATCGTGTAGGTGATGCCCGGGCTCAGCGAGATGACGCGCGGCCCCTCCGAAGACGGCGGGTCCGAGATGCCGCCGCACCCGGCAATCGCAAGCACCACCCCAATCAACACCCGCATCGCCTCAGCCCTCCGTGCCTGCCGCCGCCAATTGCGTGCGGGCGAGCCGCTGGTACACCTGACAGTCGACAAGGAGCGTCTCGTGGGTTCCATCGCCCACGAGGCTGCCGGCATCCATGACCAGGATGCGATCAGCGGTGAGCACGGTCGAGAGGCGATGGGCCACCAGCAGGACCGTGCGACCGGCGCACGCCTGCTCGAGCGTGTCGTTGATCATCGCCTCGGATTCCGCGTCGATCTGGCTGGTCGCCTCGTCGAGAATCAGGATCGCCGGATCACGCAGCAGCGCCCTGGCGATCGCCAGCCGCTGGCGCTGGCCGCCGCTGAGTGACGTGCCCTGCTCGTAGAGGTCGCTGTCGTACCCGCTGGGCAGCGTCTGGATGAACTCGTGGGCGTGAGCCGCCCTGGCTGCCGCCTCGATCTCCTCGCCACTGGCCTCGTGGCCGAAGGCGATGTTCTGGGCAACGCTTCCGCGAAAGAGCACCGTCTCCTGCGTGACCACGCCGACCTGCCCCCGCAACGACGCCAAGTCCGCCTCGGCCAAGTCAAGTCCGTCAAGCGTGACGCGTCCCTCCTGGGGCCGAAGCAGCCGCGGCACCAAGCTCACCAGCGTCGTCTTGCCGCAGCCATTGGGTCCGACCACCGCCACGCGCTGTCCATGTGGCACGCGGGCGCTGAATGCGTCCACGGCGGCCGGGCCGTCGCTGTCGTAGCGGACCGTCACGTCATCAAATACCAGCTCGCCAGCGTGCCGCGGCACGGTGACACCCGGGTGCAATTGCTCCAGAGGCTCATCGAGGACCTCCTGCAGTCGCTCCGCGGGCGCCTCGGCGGCCTGAATCTCGGCGACCAAGCTCGCCAGGGGCCGCAGCGCGCCGCCGGCGACGGCGAGCGAGCCGATGGAGAGCAGGAATCGATCGAAGTCCATGGAGCCAGCCATGATTCCCCGCGCAGCAATCGCCGCGAGCGTTCCCAGCACGATGATCGCCAGGGTCTCCATCAGCGGGCTGGCCAGCGCGCGGGCAATTCTGACCTTCATCTCCGCGGCGATGACGCGGTCGTTGGCCTCGTTGAAGCGTTCCTCGACGCCCCGCTCGCCGGTATTGACCTTGACTGCCCGCAAGCCTTGGATGGCCTCGGTGGCGATGCGCAGCAGGTCCTGCTGGGCCTCTAGTGATGCCGCCGTTCCGCGGCGAACCCGGCGGCCGATGCCGCGCAGGGCCAGCATCAGGACCGGGAAGACGACCACCGCCGCGAGCACCAGGCGGATGTCGAAGACGCAGGCGGCAGCGAACGCCGCGGCCCCCTTGGTCAATTGCGCCACGGACTTGCCCACCAGGATCGTCAGGCCGTACTGGAGTTCCGCTGCGTCGCGCACGATCCTCGCCACGTACTCGCTTGCGCCGCGGCGCAGGACGCGCCCGAGTTCCACGCGCACGACGTGTCGCAGCGCGCTGCCTCGCACGTCCGCGACGACGCGAACGGCGATCCACGCGCCGGCCCACTGGTGCAGGAAGTTTGCCAGGCCCCCGAGGACCGTCAGGCACAGAACGCCCACCAGGATCGCGATGACCCCCTCGAAGCGGCCATCGGGCAGCGCGTCGATCGCCCACTGCGGGACGGCCAGCGCGTGCGTATCGGCATTCCAGGAGGCGGCGAGCTCAGGAAGTGACTGGCCTCGCTCCGGCTCGAGGATCAGCGACAACACCGGGCCAAGGCTCAGCAGCCCAACGCCGAGTCCCACGGCAGAAAACGCGGCGAGGGCCAGGGCAGCGGCGAGACGGCCTCGCCACTGCAGCATCCGGCGGGCAAAATGTCGAAAGTACCGCATGAAGGTGCACCAGTATGACTGCTGGCTCAGGCCTCGTACAGCGCCTTGAGGTCACTCCAGAAGCCCGGGTAGCTCTTGGTGACGCACGTGCTGTCGGTGATCGAGATCGTCCCGCATGCCGTTCCCAGCACCGCCATGGCCATGGCGACGCGGTGGTCGTCCTGCGGATCCACCACCGCTCGCATCAACTCCTGCGCCGGTGCGATCGTGATGAACGAGTCGCCGCTGCTGATCCCGCAGCCGGCCTGCGCCAGTCCCCGACCGATGGCCTCGATGCGATCGGACTCCTTGCGCGGCAGCGTCTGGAGACCGCAGATCGTGGTGGGCCCATCTGCGCATGCCATGACCGCCGCAAGGCAGAGGGCCGCATCGGGGAAGTCGCCGGCATCGATCTCACCGCCGCTGCGCAGGGAGCCTGTGCCGGTGACGCTCATCCCGTCGGGCGTGTCCTCGATGCGCGCGCCCAGGTCGCCAAGCAGCGTGATGGCCGCCATGTCCGGCTGACGTGAGGTCGTGGCGAGTCCCGGGATTGTGATCGAGAGCCCCTCGTGCAGGGCGGCAATGGCGGCAAAGTAGATTGCGCTGCTCGCATCCGGCTCGATCGAGAGTTCCCTGGCCGTCAGGCGCGCCTGGGGAACGGTGATCTTCAGCTGGCCCGCTGCATCCTCGAATTGCGCCTCGGCGCCGAAGGCCTCGAGGATGCCTGCGGTGAGTTCTACGTAGGGCCGCGAGGTGATGGGCGTGTGGCAGGAGAGCAACAGGCCTCCCTCCAGGAACGGTCCAACGAGCATCAGCGCGGAGATGAACTGGCTCGAGTCCACAGCGCCAAATTCCACCTCGCCGCCATGGGCGGCCGAGCCGTCGATGGACAGCGGCAGGTGCCCTTCCCTGCCCTCGGCGGTCACCGATGCGCCGAGTGACGCGATGGCCTGGGACAACTGTTCCATGGGCCGCGTGCGCATGCGCGCGTCGCCGTCGATGCGCGTCGTGCCCCCGGCGCAGATCGCCGCTGCAGCCAGGAAGCGCGCCGGCGTGCCGCCGGCACCGGCATTGACATCCGCGCCGCCATTGAGACGACCGTCGGCCCCGGTGATGACCAATTTGCCGCCCTTCCACGCGACGCCTGCGCCCATGGCAGAGAGCCCCTTCGCCAGGGCACGCGTGTCATCGCTCTCAAGGGCGCCGTGCAGGATGCTGCGGCCTGCAGCCAACGCAGCGAGCACCGTGGCCCGCGCGGTGATGCTCTTGGAGCCCGGCACCGCGACAGTCGCGCAGCCGCGACGCTGCAGTCTGGGCACCCCTTCTGCGGCCACCGCCCCACGCGCGTGCATCAGTCGTCTCGCCTGAAGACGGCAACCACGTCGTCGATGGGAATGACGTAGAGCTGGTTGTCACCCTCGAAGTCCACCGGAATGCCGTTGCAGGGATTGAAGAGGACCTTGTCGTACTGGCGCAGTGGGTAGTCGGGATCATGTTCGATCTGGGCGCTGACGGCGACAATGCGGCCCGTGAGCGTGGGAATCTCGATCTTGTCGGGCAGGTGAATGCCGACCTTGGTGATCTTTCGGTCCTGGTCCTTGCGAATCAGGACGCGATCCCCGAGGGGCTCGACCGTTTCGATGCTCTGCGACGCGCGTATCTTGCTCTTGGCCATCAACCCATTGTAGGAACCGCGCTGCGTAATCGGGAGGCAGCATCTATACCCGCCACGGCGATGGGCTAGAATGAGGTGCTGCACTTCCCGGAGCCGCGATGACAACCAAGACCCGCACCAATCCAGTCGAGGTTCTTCCCGCGACGGATCCACTGCACCTGGTGGACGTCGATCACCTTGAACTCTACGTGGGAAACGCCAAGCAGGCGGCGCACTACTACGCGCACACGTTCGGATTCGAGATCTCCCAGGTCAATGATCTGACGACGGGGAACCGCGACAGCGCCTCCTACCTGCTCACCCAGGGGAACATTCGCCTCATCCTCACCTCCGGCCTGCACAAGGACCACCCGGCCGCAGAGCACGTCCATCGCTTCGGCGATGGCTGCAAGGACATCGCCCTGACGGTCTTCGACGCCCAGCGCGCCTACGACCAGGCCATCAAGAACGGCGCCGAGTCCGCCTATGAGCCTCGCGAGTCCAGCGACGAGCGAGGCACCGTGGTGCAGGCGGGCATCAGGGCCTACGGCCAGGTCGTCCACTCCTTCGTCTCCCGAAGCGGCGACTACGACCTGCCCTCGATCAAGGCCGGCGAGCGCTTCATGCCCGGCTACGAGGGACACACCCACCCGCTCAACGCCTACAACCGCGCCAATCCCTGCGGCCTGCGCTACGTGGACCACTGCGTTGGAAACGTCGAGCTCGGGAACATGGACACCTGGGTCTCCTGGTACGAGGACGTGCTGGAGTTCACGCTCTTCAAGCACTTTGATGACAAGGACATCTCGACTGAGTACTCGGCCCTGATGTCCAAGGTGATGTCAAGCGGCGGCGGCCTGATCAAGTTCCCCATCAACGAGCCGGCCGAGGGCCGTCGCAAGAGCCAGATTCAGGAATACCTCGACTGGCACGACGACACCCCTGGTGTCCAGCACATCGCCATGCGTACCAACGATGCCATCGCCTCCATCGACGCCCTGCGCCAGCGCGGCGTCGACTTCCTGCGGCTCCCGGATGCCTACTACGACCTGGTCTGGGACCGCGTCGGGGACATCGAGGAGGAGCGCAAGATCATTCAGGAACTCGGGATCCTCGTGGACCGCGACGACCAGGGGTACCTGTTGCAGCTCTTCACCACGCCAGTGCAGGATCGCCCGACGCTCTGCTTCGAGATCATCTGCCGCCGCGGCAGCCAGAGCTTCGGCAAGGGCAACTTCAAGGCCCTCTTCGAGGCCCTCGAGCTCGAGCAGGATCGCCGCGGAA
>CAZKTE010000039.1:0-16698 GCA_964555625.1 uncultured Isosphaeraceae bacterium
ACCGAGAAGCACTGCGTGTCCGAGGGCGGGAAGTGGTTCGGCACCGGCTCAAGCTGTGATGACGTTGATTGTGACGGCGGCGGCGGCGATCCGGGGACCTGTTGCGTCAACGGAGGATGCATCGAATTAACCGTTGACGAGTGCGAAATGGTGCATGGCACGTTCAACGATGAGCCCTGCAGCGATGTCGCATGCGACCCATATTGCCCAGCAGATGTAACTGGCGACGGCGTGGTTGATGTCTCAGACATTCTGGCCTGCATCGCTGCCTGGGGTGCCTGCCCGTAAGGAACAGGAGCAAAGGACCTCGGACGGGCGCGATGCACCAATGTGCCGGGGCACCGCGCCTGTCCTGTACGATTGCCCATTCGTGGACCCATCGCCCGTTCCAGATCAACAGTTGCCGCGGCACGTGGCCATCATCATGGATGGCAATGGCCGCTGGGCGGAGGGCCGCGGGCTCTCGCGCAGCGAGGGCCATGCGGCCGGCACGGGCGCGGTGCGCGCGGTCGTGGAACGCTGCGGAGAGCTGGGCATCCCCTGGCTGACCCTCTACTCCTTCTCGAGCGAGAACTGGTCGCGGCCGAGTGACGAGATCGACGCCCTGATGGGCCTGCTGATAGCCCGGCTTGATGAAGAGGTCCCCGACTTGGTGGAGAAGGGGGTCCGCCTGCGGCACTATGGGAGCCGCGATCGTCTCTCGTCGAGCGTGCTGGCGGCACTTGACGGCGCCTGCGAGGCGACAGCGACGTGTGAACGGCTCACGCTCGGGCTGGCCATCGACTACGGCGGCCGTGAGGAACTTGCCCGCGCAGCCCGTCGCTGCGTCGAGGACGGCCTCAAGCCAGCCGAGGTCGACGAGGCAGCCGTCGCAACGCGGCTCGACACGGCAGGTGCGCCGGACCCGGACCTGCTGATTCGCACGGCCGGCGAACATCGCCTCTCAAACTTCCTGCTCTGGCAGGTCGCCTACAGCGAGCTCTACGTCAGCGATCTCTGCTGGCCGGACTTCGACAAGGCGGCATTCGACGCGGCGCTCGAGGCGTACGCGGCGCGCGAGCGCCGCTTCGGCGGGATCGAGTCAAGTTAGTTCTTCAGGCCAGGACGGTCTGGTGCCGCTCTGGTCCGACGCTGACGATCGAGATGGGCAGCTCAAGGTACGCGCTGATTCGATCGAGGTATGCCTGCGCGTTCGCCGGCAGGTGCGCCGGGTCCGTGATGTCGTCGAGTTCCTCGCTCCAGCCGGCCATCGTCTCGAGAATCGGTTCGACCTGGGCAAGCAGGTGCGCATCTGGAATGAAGCGATCGCTCGTTGATCCATCAGGCAGTCGATAGGCGACGCAGATGTTGATCTCGTCGAACCCGCTGAGCACATCAAGGAGCATGCACGCAACACGAGTGGCGCCGCAGATCATCGCCGAGTATCGCACCGCGACCAGATCCAGCCAGCCGCAGCGTCTTGGGCGGCCGGTCGTGGTGCCGTACTCCTTGCCACGCTCACGGATGCGATCTCCGTTCTCGCCGAGGTCCTCGCTGGGGAAGGGGCCTGCGCCGACCCTCGTGGTGTAGGCCTTCATGATGCCGACGACCTCGTGGATGTGTTGGCCAGGCAGCCCAGTACCTGCCGGGATGCCCAGGGTCGAGCAGTTGGAGCTTGTCACGTAGGGGAACGTGCCATGATCGATGTCCAGGAGACACGCGTTTGCGCCTTCGAAGAGGATGGATCGCTCCTCATTGACGCAGGCATGCAGGGCGTAGACGGTGTCGGTGATGTGGGGGGAGAGGCGGCGGCCGAGGGCCGAGTATTCATCCGCGAGGGCTGCTGGGTCCAGTGGCGGCAGGTCCACGCCCAGGGCGGAGAGCTCCGCGGAGCGGATCGAGCAAATCAGGTTCAGGCGGTCCTCGAGTCGATCGCGGTCGAGCAGCTCGCCGACTCGAATGGCCGTGGCGCGGTGCACCTTGTCGGCGTATGCCGGACCGATGCCACGCTTGGTGGTGCCGATGGACAGGTCGGATCCATCGCCGGACGCGGCAGCAGCGAGGCGTCGCTCAAGGGCCGCGTCGTGCTCCTTGTGGTAGGGCATCACGACGTGTGCGCGGTCACTGACGAGCAGGTTTGCGCCGACCTCCATGCCCCGGTCTCGCATCGTGTCGATCTCCTCGACGAGCTTCGCCGGGTCCACGACGACGCCGTTTCCGATGACGCAGGTCTTGTCGCCGTAGAGGATGCCCGAGGGAATCAGGTGCAGGGCGTATCGCTGGTCGCCCACCACGACCGTGTGGCCGGCGTTGGCGCCACCGTTGTAGCGGACGATGACGTCGTGCTCGGCGGTGAGCAGGTCGACGATCTTGCCCTTGCCCTCGTCACCCCATTGGAGACCGACGACAGCGGTGTTGCATGCACTACTTGCTCGTGCCATGACGTGGGGATTTTATCAGGACCCTGGTCCGTCGACGCGATGAATGACTACCTCATCGCCGTCGAGTGACACCGTGAACTGCACGGGGCCGATGCGTACCTCGTCGCGATCGCTGAGTTCCACCTCGTCTACGCGCTCGCCGTTGTGCCAGGTGCGGGCTTCGGGATCGCGGTTCTGGAGGGTGATACGCTGTTCCTCGATCGAGATCTCGCAGTGCACGGGGGCGATCGACGGGAGCGGGACATGCAGGTCACAACTCTTGCGGCGACCGATTGTCGTGCAACTATCACGCAGCATGAACTCGCGGCTGCTTCCGTCGGCCGTTGTCATGAGGAGCGTGATGCCCAAGTGGCCCTCCCGACTGGTTCTACAATCGCCGGTGTCATGACCGACGTCTCTCTTGCCCTGGACCAGTGTAACGCCGACGCCTCGGGTCGTGCAGTGACCTCCGAGCCTTGGCTGGAGGACGCAGCGCACTGCAGCGGGGCGTACCTGCACGTGCCATTCTGCTTTCACAAGTGCCACTACTGCGACTTCTACAGCATCGTTGACGGCGACGACCGCCAGGAGATGTTCGTGGACACGATGGAACGAGAACTCTCGTGTGTCGGGGCGGCCATGGAGATGCCCATCGATTCGATCTTCATTGGTGGCGGCACACCGACGCTGCTTGCGCCGGCGCTGCTTGCTCGGCTCATGCGCGCAGCCCGCGAGTACCTGCCGCTCTCCGATGACGCCGAGTGGACGGTCGAGGCCAATCCGGAGACCGTGACTGCGGAGATTGCGGCGGTGCTCGCCGAGGGCGGCGCAACCCGGGTGAGCATCGGCGCGCAGTCCTTCCAGCCGCAGTTGCTTGAAGCGCTTGAGCGCTGGCATGATCCACGGTCGGTGCCGCGTGCCATGGAGCTGGTGCGCGCAGCGGGAATCGATGACATCAACCTCGATCTCATCTTCGCCATACCTGGGCAGGATCTGGCGATGCTCGATGCGGACCTCGACTCAGTCCTTGATCTCTCGCCCACGCACGCAAGTTGCTACTCGCTCGTATACGAGGCCGGCACGCCGCTGCGCGTACGACGCGATCGCGGCGACGTGACTCCCGTCGACGAGGACATCGAGGCGACCATGTACCTGCAGGTCATCGAGCGCATGGCCGAGAGCGGGTTCGAACACTACGAGATCAGCAACTTCGCCGCCGCCGGCCACCGCTGTCGACACAACCTTCTCTACTGGCACAACGGAAACTGGTGGCCCGTCGGCCCGGCCGCCGCCGGCCACGTCAACGGCCGCCGCTGGCGAAATGTTCCACGCCTCGGCACGTACCTGCTCTCGGATCCACTTCCGACGGTCGTGGACGTGGAGGCGGCGGATGCCGATCGTGCCGCCGGCGAGGCGTTCATGATGGGTCTGCGGCTGCTGGAGGGCATGGAGCGAGGGCGGGTCCAGCAACTGCTGGCTGCTCCCGGCGGCGACCGGCGGGCGGCCGCCATCGAGGCTCACTGCCAGGGCGACCGGCTGGCCTGGCGAGAGGGCCTGCTGGCCCTGACGGACTCTGGATTGCTTGCCGCTGATCTCGTGGTGGGTGATTTGCTCGCTCAATGCACCCCTGGGACAGATCGGGCCGATACGACGCCGGGATGAAGGGTGCCTCGTTTACCTCGCTTCGCCGCCACCTGGCACCGCTGCTGCGGCCGCTGCTTGCTCGATGTGGGCCGCTGCGGGGCCTGGTCTTCCGCCTCGCCGGAGGCCGACGGACCGACTGCGTGACCCACCAAGGCATGGAGTTCAACGTGCACCCGGGAGACCTGGGCGTGACGTTGGAGTTGCTGTCGACGGGCTCCTACGAGCCGACGACTTTCGCGCTGCTGGCGGACGTGCTGCGTGAGGGCGACACCTTCGTGAACATCGGCGCGCATGTCGGACTCTTCGCGCTGCCCGCTGGGCGGTGGGTGGGATCCGCCGGCCGCGTGATCGCCTTCGAACCGCACCCGGGCAACGTCGCGCTGCTGCGCTCAAATGCAGCGGCCAACGAATGCGGCCACGTGGAGATCATCGAGTCGGCCCTCTCAGATTCGGCCGGCACGTCGACGCTGCACGAGTGCGCCTTCAACAGCGGCGACCACCGGCCCTCTCATCGCGGCCGCGGCCGGCATGGCAGAGAGGGCGACGTCACGGCGCACGGTGCACACCTGCCACCGGGCCCGCGCGTCGACGTCGTACTAATGGATGTACAGGGAGCCGAGGCCCGCGTACTCTCGGGCATGGAGCGTGTGCTGAGTGAGAATCGACGCATCACCCTCATCTGGGAACTCTCCCCGGATCAACTGCGCAGCGCCGGTGCCGACCCACTGGACCTGCTGCGGGGCCTGGAGTCGATGGGCTTTGCCATGAGCATCGTGGACGATGCGGCCGGCGTGGTCGAGCCGAGCAACGCTGATACCATCCTTGCCCGCTGCCCGAGTGCGTCCTACATGAACGTCCTGAGTCAACGCGATGGATGATCGCCCGCCGCAGGGAGACCGTGCATGGCGCATTGGCGCGCTGCTCCTGGTCATCCTGGGAGTCTTTGCCCTGCGCTTTGGCACGTCCGTGCTGGACAGGGGTGCCATTTACGACGAGGAGTGGATTACCGCGCCAATCAACGTGCTGATGGAGGAGGGCTGGTCGGTCTCGGCGGCATTGGACTACGAGGAGACCAAGGGCCCGACCATGATCTGGCCCTATGCATTCATCGGGGAGATGCTCGGCGGGACGATCAATGACCTGCGGCTCATCAGTGTCTGGTGCACGATCCTGACGATGATCCCTCTGGGCTGGCTGGCGACCTGCTGCGGCGTGCGGCGAGGTGGACACCTGGTCGTGGCCGTGGGGTGGCTGCTGTTGCCATACGTGGCGGTCTTCTCGCAACTGGTGATGAGCGAAATGTCGTTCATACTGCTGGAGGTAGCGGTCGTCGCCGCTGCGATGTGGGGCCTGCAGGAGCGAAGCAACAAGCGGCGGCGTGGTGCGCTGGTGCTCTACGGCCTGCTTCTTGCGCTGACACTGAACCACCGCATTCATGTGGTGGCGGTGGCGGGAGCGGTGTGCATCGCCTCAGCAATGCGGCTGGGACCGGCGTCGTGGCCATGGTGGGCAATGACGGCCGCGGCGGGGTTGCTGCGACTGCCACTGTGGTGGCGATGGGGCGGAATGGTGAGTCCCCGGTATCAGAATCTGCACGGGCTGGGGTTCCGTGTCGAGAGCCTCTCCTATCTGGCAGCAGCGATGGCGCCGCTGCTTGCACTCTTTGCAGTCGTGGCCTGGCGGCGAGGCTGCCGCAAGCCGCTGATTTACGCCGCGATTGCCGGGGCTGCACTTGTGCTGCTGGCAACGCCCAATCTGGTGGTGCCCGAGGGCATGGATCTCACCTTGCAGCATGCGCGCTTCCAGGGAATCGCTCGTTCACTCACCACTGGCCTGATGCCAAGTGGACCCCTGCAGACCTGCTTCCTGGCACTGATGGCGGCTGCGGGCCTGGCGGGCGTGGCCGCACTCTGGGAGGAAGCACGCCAGAAGCCCGTGACGTCGCCGCTGTGGCTCATTGCACAGGTCCAAGCTTGGTCGCTCTTTGGGGGTTGGCTGCTCTACGCCCTGACGCGAGGATTCGTCTTCGACCGCTTCCTGATGGCCTGGGCGTTCATGCTGCCGATCCTCTGGCAGCGGCTGCTGCCAGGGTGGGCGATTCTGCTGCAATACTCGGTGCTCGCCCTCGTGGGTGCTCGTCTGGCGTGGACCTGGCTGCTGTAAGGGAGGTCAGGCCGTCGGGTCGATGATGCCACCTGCCGGCGCATCGTCCGCTGCGGACGCCGGAGACTCGACCCCCGGCATCGCGCCGCCAGATGCCTGTGCGGCGACGAGTTGGGCGACCTGAACGAAGCGCGACCGAAGCTCTTGGACCAGCTGGGTGATTTCGGTGGCCTCGTCCTCGCTGAGGTTCCCAGCGGTCTTCTCCTCGAGGACCGCAAGCAGATCGATGGCAAACCGCGATCCCTCGAGATCCACGATCACGCCCTTGGTGTCAGGGTCCTGCATCGTGCCAAGGCCCATGATCGCCTGTGAGGCGAGAATGCCCATGAGTCCACGAAAGTCGGCGTCGGGAATCGCGCGGGCTTCTGCCTTCTGCGCGACCTTCTCCTCGACCTCCTCAAGGCGTGCCTTCTCGGCCTGGGCCTGCTCTTTCCAGTCGGCGTCGACCTGGACCTGGGCGTCCCCTTGGGGTGTCTCTTCGTTGGTCATGGATCGCATCCCTTCCGGCGCAGTGGCGCCAAGCACACCAGTATACCCCCGCGGGGAGATACAATCCCCGCGCTGATGCCCAGGACACTCCTGCTGTTGACATGTTGCCTGGCCGCCTGCAGTAGCGGCAAGCCGCTGATCACCGAGCGTGTGGAGCGAGTTGGGCCGGCGGATTTCGCCGGAGCGGCAGCCGCCCTGGAGACCAATCCGCAGGCCGCGACCACCGCAGAGGCGAATCATGACGTCGACGATGTGACGTTTGACGATGCGCGGTTCACTCCCACGCTCGAGGGAACGCCGCTTGCTGTGGAAGGCCTCGTCGGACAGGTCAACGGCCGACCGATCTTCGCCGACGAGGTGCTCTCGCCCATCGAGGACGAGCTGCGGGCAGAGGCCCTGCGGCTGACTCCAACGGCGTTCGCCGACAAGACGCTGCAGCTCGTCCAGAACCAGATGCGGCAGATCATCATCAATGACCTGTTTCTCTCCGAGGCTCGGGCAAGCATGAGCACCGAGCAACAGCTGGGGCTGCTGTCCTTCATGCGCCGCATGCGCGAGAACATGGTGTCTGCGGAGGGAGGCAGTCGCAGCCGCATGGAGCAGAGACTGCGAACCGAGGAAGGCCAGAGCGTCGACGAGTACCTGGAATTCCGCCAGCAGCAGGTCCTCATCGATGGGTTCGTCCGTGACAAGATCAATCCGCGGGTGGCCGTGACCTGGCGCGACATTGAGAGAGCATGGACTCGACACCGTGGCCGCTACGAGTCAGCGGGTGCCGTGACGCTTGGTTGGATCCATCTGCCTCGGGAAGGCGCCGAAGAGGAGGTTGCAGCGGTCATTTCGGCCCTCGATCGTGGCGAGTCCTTCGCGGACGTGGCCGACGCGGCGGGGATGAGCGACGGTGGCCGCTGGGATACCTTCGAGATGGGCGACGGCGGGGTCTCCGACATCGCCGTGGCGCCAGCAATCAAAGAGCACCTCTCGGGCATGTCCACAGGAGCGGTTCGTGGGCCCATCGAGGCTGGATCGAGCGTGGTATGGGTATCGGTGCTCGAGGTGCGAGAACCGAAGACCGGAAGCCTCTACGACCCGGCGATTCAGCTGGAATTGAGGCGCATGCTCCAGCAGCAGCGCTTCATGGAGGAGCAGGACCGATTCATCCGCTCCCTGATGGACCGAGGCAGTTACGACGCGATCGACTCGATGACCCGGCGGGTCGCCCTGATTGCCGTGAGCCGCTACACTCAGTGAACAGGCCCCGCGGGGATCCTGCGAGGCCGTCAGGGGCGGTATCCGGGGGCAAAAAGTGGGAAAAGCGATGCACGGCGGGCAACAGGCGGCTGCTGCGGAGCGTTTGCGAGGATGAGGGGAAGGCAATCGAACACTAACTTGGAGACGCACTATGCGCGGTATTCATAAGCATCCGATCGTTCGCTTCACAGTTGCGGCCGTCGCGGGACTCATGGTCTCAGCGACTGCTGTCGCGCAACCAAGTCGAGGCGATCGGAGTGATCGTGGAGACCGCCAGCAGGGCAACGAACGCCGTGGCGGGGGCATGATGGGCGGCCAGTGGGGCATGGGCATGTCCATGCAGCCTGACTACATGCTGCGCGACCTGCGCCGCTTCAGCGAGGCCCTGGACCTCAACGATGACCAACAGGCCATCGTTGAGCAGATCCTCCGCGACTACGACGAGTCCTTCCGCGAGGCCACCGACGCAAGCCGCGAGGCCATGCGCGAGTCCTTCGGCTCGATGCGCAGCGGGGAGGACAGTGAGGTCCGCCAGCAGATGCAGGACGTACGCAGCAGGATGACCGAGATCCGAGAGAAGATTCAGGCGGCGAGGAATCTCTCGGGCGAGCAGAACATGGACGAACTGCGAGAGCGGCTCGAGCAGGAAATGAGTCAGGCCCGAGACGAGATGCGCCAGCAGCACGTCGAGCAGTGGCAGAGCCCGGAGCGCCAAGCGGCCTTCGAGCAGATCGGCCTGCTCACGCAGGACCAGTTGCGTCTCAAGCGGCTGATGCGCGACGAGTTCGAGGGTGACCTGCAGGCCATCCTCACCGAGGACCAGATCAGCCTCTGGCCGCCTCTGCGACGCATGCTTGTGCGCGATCGCCTGCTGCCACGCGGCAGACTCAGTGGCGAGAACGTCGACGTGATGGGACTCGTCGATGGCGAGGATTTCGACGACCAATCGCTTATGGAACTGCTGCCGGTGCTCGATGCTTGGGACCACGGCGTCACCGCGGCGCTCGAGGCGCGCGATGACCACATGGTCTCGATCCAGGGCATGCTGATGCAGGCGATGCAGTCCATGGACGTCAACTCCGGGATGGACGCCATGCGAGAACAGGCCCAGTTGGCCGAGGCCGTGCGTGACATCAACGACTCGGCGGTCGACCAGATCAGCCAGATCCTCCCCGAGGAGATCGGAAACGAGTTTCGAAACGACGCCCTGCAGCGGGGGTACCCGCGCGTCTTCCGTCGCACGCGTACGGAGCGGGCACTGCGAGGGGCGCTGGAACTCGATGGACTCGACGAGGACGTGGCGATTGCCATCAATGACTTGATCACGGCGTTCACCGCCGAGTTGACCGTGGCCAACGACAGTCTCCTGCGGGTGACGCGTCGCTGGGAGGCCGACGAGCAGCTCGAGCGCATGAGCCGCTGGTCGGCACGCATGACCGGTGCCGGCGGCGACCGGGTCGAGGGGCCTGTCGCCGTGGCGGAAGGCGAGCGACGCCAGCTCGAGGACCGCTACATGGAGCAGCTTCGGTCACTGTTGACGGCGGAGCAGATTGAGGCACTCGGTGGTCTGCGCACCGACCGCGATCGCCAGGGCTGGCAGCGCGGCGAGGGCCGCCAGAACGATCGAGGCGACCGCGACCGCGGATCCGGCGGCGGCGACTTTGGAGGCCGTGAGGAGTTCATGAACCGCTTCGACTCCAATGGTGACGGGCAGCTCGACGAGAGCGAACGCGAGCAGATCCGCGAGCACTTCCGCGGCCGTGACCGTGGCGGACAAGGCGGACAGGGTGGCCGCGGCGGACAAGGCGGACAGGGTGGCCGTGGTGGGCAGCCTCCGACCGACTAGGGCAGGCCAGACACGTTCAATGCAACGCGTCGCCGCGACAGATTGAGATTTCCAAGTTGTCCACAGGCGGCCGATGCGGCTCGGCCGAGGGTTACTCGCCGCGTCGTGAACTGCCCGGCCTTCTTGGCCGCATCGACGAACCGCGTGATTGACGCCTCGCTCGGCGCCGGCCAGGGACTGTCGGCGCGAGGGTTGTAGGGAATGACATTGAGGCCGCACCCGACCGGGGCCAGCCACGCGGCGATCTGGCGCGCATGCGTCGCCGCGTCGTTGACACCGGGGATCAGGACATACTCGACGAGGACACCGCCGCGATCGCAGCGTGGCCAGGCGAGCATCGCGTCGCGCAGAGCGTCCATGGTGACGCTGCGGGCAATGGGCATGATCGAGCGACGAATCTCGTCGTTTGGTGCATTGACCGACACGGCCAGCGACAGTCGCTTGAATCCATCCCGGCGCGCCAGGCCGGCGAGGCGATGCATGCCCTCTATGCGACCGACGGTGGAGATGCTGATGCGACGTGCAGCGACGCCACCGCGTGCCTGATCGGCGAGGAATTCGACGGCGGGAATGACGGCATCGAGATTCTCGGTTGGCTCGCCCATGCCCATGAAGACGACATTGTCGACGGTGGCGCCAAGGGCGCCGGTGGCTGCACGCCACTGGTCGAGGATCTCCTCGCTGTCGAGGTTGCGATGGAGACCCATCATGGCCGTCTCGCAGAAGGTGCATCCCAGTGCGCAACCGATCTGGCTGGAGACGCAGAGCGTCGTGCGGGTGCGGCGCAGGCCCTCGATGCGAAGCAACACCGACTCGGCCTGAAGCCCGTCCTCAAGCGTCAGCAGAAACTTCGTGGCATCGCCGTCACGCTCCACGTGGCTGGGCGTGACCGGTCGCATTACTTGCCCGCGCGACGAAGGAGCGCGAGGTTGCGCGTGTAGATGAGCCATCCGAATCCCTGGCCGAGAATGCCGATGGGATCGCGTCGCATGATGAAGTAGAGCAACAGCATTGACGCGCCCGCCAGGCTCAACCACCAGAAGGCGGCAGGCACGTGGCTTTCGCCGCGTCGCTCGCTGGCAATCCACTGAACTACCCACCGTAGAAAGAAGGTCAACTGCGCCACGAGGCCAAAGATGACGATCGCCATTCCCCATGTCCCCTCGATCCGCGCCCAGTCGAGGAACGCGTCCATGGCGGATGGCTCTGCGGCACTGGCAAGCGGCAGCATCACGCAGTGATCTCCTCTGCGCTAACGATCACACGGCGTCTGCGCATCCACCGTACTGCAAGACAGTCAAAGAGCCCGGGAATCGCGCGGTTCCACATGCCGTACTTGGAGGTCCCCGCCTCGCGGAGACGATGACCGACGGGCATCTCGATCACCGTGTAGCCGAGCTGTCGGGCGGTGATGGGGATGAAGCGATGCATCCCCCGGTAGGCCAATGGAAGCTGCAGGGCGATTTCTCGCTTCATGACCCGCAGCGAGCATCCGGTGTCCCTGACGCGATCACCGAGCAGCAGCCGACGAGCCGTGCGTCCCACCCAGGAGGAAAACACCCGGATGGCGCCGTCTGCGCGGCTGGCGCTGCGGTCACCCTGCACGAAATCGGCGTCCTCGTCGCGGAGCCGCTGCAGCATGGCGGGGAGGTCAGCAGGGTCGTTCTGGAGGTCAGCGTCCATGAGGGCCACCAGGTCACCGCTGGCGGCAAGGAACGCGGCGGCGAATGCCGCCGACTGGCCGTTTCCACGGCCAGGGGATGGCGAAGGCAGGTGGAGTGCTCGAATCCGCGTGTCGGCGGCGACCAGTGACTGCAGCGTCTGGCGGGATCCATCCGTCGACGCGTCGTCGACGATGATGAACTCGAAGTCCACGTTCGCAAGCGCGGCGGTCACCTGGGCCACCAGTGGCTCGAGGTTGGGCTGCTCGTTGTGCGCAGGGGCGATGACGCTCAAGGCGGGCATCGGGGCAGGATACTGGACCGCCGATCCCTCCCCCTACAATGGGGACATGGAGCGAGCCACACGCCAGGAAGTGACCGGCGACCCGCAGGGCGGGACGCTGGGCCAGCCGCGGCAGCCGGCGATCTTCATCACCGGTGCAGCTGGCGAGGTAGGACAGGGCCTCATGGGCGCCTTGCATGGGCGGGGAGCTGAAGCCGTCGTGGCCACCGACCTGCGCGAGCTTGAGCCTGATGTGCGCAGTGCGTGCCACGCTGCCTATCAGGCGGACGTGTGCGATCGCGATGGACTCGATCGCCTGCTCTCGATGTACCGCGTGACGGAGGTATTTCACCTTGCCGCGGTGCTGAGCACACGCGCCGAGTACGCCCCGGAGGTGGCCCACCAAGTCAACGTGGGTGGGACGATCAACATCCTGCACCTTGCTGCCGAGCAGGCGCGGATGCATGGCGAGCCTGTGAAGGTGATTTTCCCGAGCTCGATTGCCGTCTACGGTGTGCCCAGCCTTGCCAAGAAGGCCAGCGCGGGCGCTGTTGGGGAGGCGGAGTTCACGCGTCCAACGACGATGTACGGCTGCAACAAGCTCTACTGCGAGCACCTCGGTCGCTACTACGCCCGCTCCTATCGCCAGTTGGCAACCGACAGCAAGCCCGGGCTCGTGGACTTTCGTTGCATCCGCTATCCGGGGCTGATCTCCGCCAAGACGGTTCCCACCGGCGGTACCAGCGACTTCGTGCCGGAGATGCTGCACGCCGCGGCTCGCGGCGAGGCGTACACCTGCTTTGTGCGCGAGGACAGCCGCATCCCATTCATGACGATGCCAGAGGCGATCGACGCGACGCTGAAACTGGCCGCAGTCGATGCGGCGACGCTGACGCGTCGTGTCTACAACATCGCGAGCTTCAATCCCTGCGCGGGCGAGGTCGCCGAACTTGTTGCCCAGTACTTCCCAGGTAGCCGCGTCACCTTCGAGCCCGATCCCCCGCGTCAGGCAATGGTCGACACGTGGCCGGAGGCAATCGACTGCAGCGCAGCGCGCGACGACTGGGGGTTCAAGCCCCGCTGGACGCTCCAGCAGGCATTCGATGAGTACCTGGTGCCTGCCATCCGCGAGCGATACGCCACATGACCGTCACCGACACGCATGGCCGCGATGTCTTCCTTGCCCGCGCCGGCGCCACGCTCGACGAGCTTGACCGCGGCGGTCAGCTCAAGCATCTGCAGGTGATCGAGGGTCCCATGGGGCCGACGATCACCATCGAGGGCCGAGGCGAGGTCGACTGCTTCTGCTCGAACAACTATCTGGGCCTGGCCAACCACCCGACGGTGGTGGAAGCAGGCAGGGCTGGCGTGGAGACCTACGGGGCAGGGACTGCTTCGGTGCGCTTCATCTGCGGCACATTCAAGCCGCACATGGCGCTTGAGGCCCGCATCGCATCGTTCCTTGGCGTGGATGCGGCCTACACATTCGTCTCCTGTTGGAACGCAGTCGAGGCGCTCTTCCCGACGATCTGCGAGGCAGGCGACGTGATCGTCTCCGATGCACTCAATCATGCCTGCATCATCGACTCGATGCGGCTCACGAGCGTCATCAAGAAGGGCGTCGGTCGCGTCGTCTACGACCACAGCGACATGACCGCACTGCGTAGCGCCCTTGAGCAGGCCCGCGGTCAACTCGGCAGCGACGGCGTTGCCTGGGTCGTGACCGATGGCGTCTTCTCGATGGAAGGAGACCTTGCGAACCTGCCGGCCATCAAGAAACTTTGTGATGAGTACGGGGCGCTCCTGGTGGTCGATGACTCCCACGGAACGGGCGTGCTGGGCGCATCGGGCCGAGGCACGCACGAGCACTGGGGCATGGCCGGGACCGAGATCGATCTCTTTGTCGGCACGCTTGGCAAGGCGCTCGGCGGGGGCGCCGGCGGGTACATCGCCGGATCGCAGCGGGCCGTCGATCTGATCGTGCAGCGCGCCCGCCCAACGCTCTTCTCGAATGCGTTGCCAGTCACCGTCGCCTGCTCTGCTGCTGCGGCCATCGACGTGCTCGACTCGAATCCGGGACTGGTCCAGCGACTGCAAGAGAATGTCGCCTACGCGAGAGCGGGAATCGCCGAGGCGGGTCTGGAGGTCCTGAAGTCACCGACGGCCATCTGTCCGATCATCATCGGCGACACCGCCAAGGCGATCGCCATGAGCAACCAGTTGCTCGATCGTGGCGTCTTCGTGATCGGTTTTGGCTACCCGGTGGTACCAGAGGGCTCGGCACGATTGCGCGTGCAGGTCTCCGCCGCCCACGAGCAGGCGCACCTGGATCGGCTCATCACCGCGCTTGGCGAGATTGCCCGCTCGTAGCCACGTCGCGGGCTCCAACAACCCTGCTGCAGCGACCCTCGTCTAGGGCATTGGCCCAGTGCCCCTCTTGCTTGAGCGACGAGCCGACGATCGCCGCGTCCGCGAGGCAAAGGAACTGCGCGAGGTTTTCGGGAGTGGCGCCGCTGCCGATGAGCAACGGCAGATCCGTTGCGCCCCTCGCCTCGTTGAGCAGTGCCTGATCGACGCTGTCGCCGGTGTGGGCGCCTGTGACGATGATTGCATCTGCGCCCATGAATTCGGCGCCGCGGACGTGCTCTCGCACGGACAGGTCACCGCATATGGCGTGCGATGCGTGCTTCTTGAGCACGTCTGCTGCAACTGCGATGGACTCGCCGCCGATACGCGATCGCTCGCGCAACAGGGGGCCTGCGTCGGCGACGTCCATGATGCCCTCGTCGGCGACGGCGGCGAACGCGAAGCCCTCGGCGCGGATGAACGCGGCGCCGGTTGCGTGGGCGACGGCCAGCGCCGCGGTGTTCGCCCCGGCCAGTACCTGGACGCCCACGGGAAGATCGACTGCGGCAACGACCGCGGCGGTCGCGGCGGTCATCGTCGCGATGATCTCCGGTCCGACGGTTCTCAGCATGTAGGGCGCGTCGTGCATGTTCTCCACGAGCAGGGCGTCGAATCCGAGGCGCTGAAGCGTCCTGGCCTCGTCGACTGCGCGGCGCACGATGTCGGCCGGGTCCAGGTCGCTTCCGGGGGTGCCGGGAAGCGCCTGCAGGTGCACCATGGCGATGAGCGCGGAATCGCGGCCCAGGGTGGCACGCAGGTCTGCCATGTCAGGTAGTGCGAGTGCCCATGCCCAGAAGCGTGAAGAGCTCCATGCGCGTGGACGGGTTGTTCATGAAGAGGCCGTGGAGCTTGCTGGTGGTCGTCCAGCTCTCGGGCTTCTTGACGCCGCGGTAACACATGCAGAAGTGCTGGCAGCGGAGGATGACGGCCACGCCCTGGGGCTGGAGCACGTCGTTTATGGCGTCGGCGATCTGCGCTGTGAGCTTTTCCTGCACCTGAAGGCGCTTGGCGTAGGCGTCGACGACGCGGGCAATCTTGGAGAGCCCCAGGATCCGCCCATCCGGGATGTAGGCGACGTGGGCCTTGCCAACGAAGGGCACCATGTGGTGCTCGCAGTGGCTGTGCACCTCGATGTCAGAGACGACGACCAGCTCGTTGTAGCCGTCCACCTCGCTGAAGGTGCGATCAAGGAAGACACGTGGATCCTCGTGGTACCCACGGAAGTGGTCGAGCATGGCGTTGACTACGCGCTGGGGCGTGCGCCGAAGTCCTTCGCGCTGTGGGTCCTCGCCGATGAACTCAAGCAGTCCCCGCACGTGTTCCATGGCCGTCTCGGCCTTGATCGTGTGATCGACGTCGGGCTTGTCTGTGGTGGTTGTCATTGCCACTGCGCCAGTATCGTCGATTGGACGCCGGGGAACAAGCCTGCACTCACAGGTGCTGCTTCCACCACCGCAGGATCTCACCGAGGCGATGAATGCGCAAGTCCGCCGGCCCGCCGCGGCTCAGGCCGTGGCTTGTTGACCGCGGGTAGCGCACGAAACGGGCCTCGATGCCCCGCAGCTTCAACGCGGTGAACACCTGTTCTCCCTGCTCGATGTTGCAGCGAAGGTCGCCCTCGCTGTGGATGATGAGCATGGGAGTCTGGACCTCGCCAAAGAGACGGATTGGACTCTGGCGCCAGCGCTCCTCGGGTCGGCTCCAAGAGTTGCCCGGGAAGTAATCGTCCTCCGGGCCTGGAACGTCGCTGTTTCCGCCCATCGAGACGAGGTTGGAGACGCAGCGGTCGGTGATGGCTCCATTGAAGACGTTGGTGTGGCCGACGGCCCAATTGGTCATGTACCCGCCGTAGCTGCCGCCCATGATGCCCATGCGGTCCTGATCCACCGCGGGCAACTTCCCCATGAAGTCGATGACGGCCTCGATGTCGCGCCAGTCGGCTCCGCCCCAGTCGCCGCGAATGGCAGCACAGTGGTCACGGCCGTATCCCTTGGACCCGCGGGGATTGGAATAGACGACGGCATAACCGGCGCCAATCAGGCACTGGAACTCATTGAAGAACGTGTGGCCGTACTGGCAGTGTGGTCCACCGTGTACTTGGAGGACCGCCGGTACGCGCTTTCGGCGCGATGCGCCCGGCGGCAGCAGCACCCAGACCTGGACGCGATTCCCATCGGCGCTTCGGATCCAATGGGACGTGGGCTTGGCGATGGCGTGCTGGCGGATCCAAGCGGCGTTTGCGCGCGTGATCGGCGAGATGCGGATTCGGTCGCGGCCCAGTTGGCCCAGGACGAGCTCGGGCGGCCGCCCGGCGCTTCCACGGGTCATGGCCAGGGTCCGCCCGTCATCGGCGACCGTGCCCAGTGCGTGGACCGCATTGCCGGCAGTGAGCCTGCGCATCGAGCCTCCGCGTGTGATGCGCCACACGTGGTCACACCCATGGTGGCCGATGCGCGCAAGGAGCGCCTTGCTGTCTGAGCACCACTGCAGTTGTGGCTCAAACGAGACATCGCCCGTGTCACCGAGCACGAGCGCCATGAGGCACGAGTCACTGCC
>CAZKTE010000040.1:0-16440 GCA_964555625.1 uncultured Isosphaeraceae bacterium
GAACCGTCGACATTCACGTTGGCAACGTGACGCTCTACCACTGAGCTACACCCGCATGAAGTTAGTTGTCGCCACTTAGTGGCAGGCTGGGAAGTCTAACGCGCCATCTGCCAGCGGCAAATCTAGCCAGTCAAGCTGCGTGGCAGCCCGCGACGGCTTCTCGTATTGCGTCGAAGTCGGGCATTTGGGTGGGGTCGTCGCTGACCCAGTCGTAGACCACGGTGCCATCTGCGCCGATGACGAATGCCGATCGCTTAGGCACGTCTCGGAAGCCCTTGAGGTCCTCGTGGTAGCAGTCCCACTCCTTGCTCACATCACTGTTGAAGTCGCTGAGGATCTGGAAGGGGATGCCCAACTCCTCGCGGAACTTCGCAGTCACGAAGGGCGAGTCGCACGTGACCCCGTAGACGCTCGCGTCAAGGTCCGACCACTGCGACCAGTTGTCCCGCAATGAGCACATCTCGTCGCTGCAAACGGGGCTGAACGCCAGCGGAAAGAAGAACAGGACCGTTGTGGCACCATCGAACGTTACTTCGCAGGGCTCGCCTGGAGCTGCTGCCAGAGTGAATGGTGTTGCCTTGTCGCCGCTTCGAATCGCCATATGAATACTCCTTGATCCCGGATTCGGGATTCTATCGAAAAGGGGGCTCGCAAGATGGATGGGACGCCCTTGCTTGGAGGGCTAAATCTGTCAAGATGAATCATGGAGTTGAGTCCGGGGAGTTTCGGGGCCGAGGAGTGAGGAATCCAAGAGTGGACATAAGGAAACTGTCAATGCCAGCACGCTGTTTAGTTTCGACCTCCGCCCTGCTTGCCACGATCGCCGCGATGGGGATGGACGCTCCTCAGTTACAAGGTCGTGATGCCGCAATGTACGAACTGCGACAGGACCATCCTCGCCTTCGTATTTTTGAGAAGGACGGCCGAATCCACAAGTTGGTGGACAGGCAACTGGCTTCCGGCGAGACACCTCGAGCGAGTGCCGACGCGTTCTTGAACACTTGGGCACCGGCGCTTGGCGTTAAGGCGGACGACTTCATCGAGCGTGGACCATTCCCGGATGGTCACGACGTCCAAGGGATCATGTATCAACCGCAGAGCGGCGACTACAAGTTCACGGGGGTCTATTGGACTCAGGCCGCTGACGGAATGCCGGTGTGGGGCACTCGCCTGCAGGCGCTCGTCCGAAATGTGCCGGGCTTCCCGGTTGTGCATGCGACGAGTGATTTGCGTGACGTAACAGGATTTATCGCTCCGGGCCGAGTCGCTGCCAATGATGCGATGGCGCTCATCAGCGCCGCCCAGAGACTGGGACGCGATGTCAGCGTTGGTGAAGTGGAACTGATGGTCTTTGCTGGTACGAGTGAGCAGCCACACGCACCACGGGCAGCACTGGTCTTCGATGCCCAAGTCGGCAGTCCGGCAGATCCTGCGACACACGAGAAACTCCTACTAATCGCTGATGCTATGACCGGCGCTATCCTGCATGAAGAGAGCCGAATTCTCCACGACATCGCCGGTAGTGTTCAGGGCAACGCGACCGAGTGGAGCGGCGCCGACGTTTGCGAGGAAGAGTCGTACGCGCCGCTGCCATACATCAAGGTGACAGGTGGGGGCAGCACTGCCTACACCGATGCCGATGGCGACTTCGTGCTGCCCTATGAGGGCAGCGGAAACGTCACGCTTACGTCCTATCTCGAGGGCACTTGGTTTAACGTCAACAACCAGAGCGGTAGCGATTCGTCAACATCTGAGACGGGATCCCCGCCCGGGCCGGTCAACCTCTATCACAATGAGGCCAACTCGAGCGAGTACTACCGAGCAGAGGTCAACTGCTACCTCGAGTCGAACATCGTCCGCGACTACGTCCTTGGTTTCAACCCGACCTTCCCAACGATCTGGAATGAGGAGAACTTCCCGGTCAACGTGAACATCAATGACAGTTGCAACGCCTACTACGACTACGAGTCGATCAACTTCTACCGGGCGGGCGGGGGTTGCAGCAATACCGGCTTCTCGGTTGTCGTACACCACGAGTACGGTCACCACCTCGTAGCTGTTGGCGGCAGTGGCCAGGGGGCATATGGCGAGGGAATGGGCGACGTGATGGGCGTACTCATTACGGGCGACCCAGAGCTCGCCCGGGGGTTCTACGCAGATGACTGCGCGAACGGAATCCGAACTGCGGACAACGACCTCCAGTATCCATGCGGCGGTGCGATCCACTACTGCGGGCAGTTGATCAGCGGGTGTGTCTGGGATATTCGCGAACTCATGATGGACGCGTATCCGGACGAGGGGGAGGACATCATCGGCAGTCTTGCAGTCAACGCGATTCTGCTGCATGGGGGAAGTTCGATCGACCCCTCGATCACGCTCGACTATCTGACTCTTGACGACGACGACGGGGACTTGGACAACGGCACGCCCCATGACGACGAGATCCTCGGTGGCATGGCAATGCACAACATGGATGAATTGCCCGAACCACTTGACAACGACTTCTGCTCGACCGCGCGCGTGATTGCGGATGGTGACTGGAGCTTTACCACGATTGGAGCATTGAGTGATGGTGACCCATATGACGATGCTCAGTGCTCTGGCACCTATCTAGGCGAGATGTATGCGGATGTCTGGTTCAGCTGGACTGCATGCAACGGCAGCGGTGCCACCATTGTCAGCACCTGTGACCTGATCGACTTTGACTCGGACATCGTTGTCTATCAGGGCACCTGCGAGAACATGACACAGGTTGCGTGCAACGGTGACGGCAGTGGCTGCGGTGGCTACTCCTCACATATTGAGTTTGATGCTGTTCAAGATCAGCACTACCTCATTCGTGTTGGAGGTTGGTCAGGCAGTAGCAGCGGCAGCGGTTTCTTGAGGGTTGACGGGCCCGGGGATCCATGCGACGCAGATCCTGCTGCAGTCGAATTCGGATATCCCGATGGGATCCCGTCCCCAATCCCGCCATCTACACCGACCCAGTTGAGCTTCTCAGTGACGGCTGGTGATGAGGAGCCGGTATCCGACTCCGTTGAGGTCCGCCTTACTGTTGATGGCAATGAGACCAGTCTGCCTGTTGGTTACGACGGCGACAGTTTGTACAACGCGACAATCCCCGCTTTGGATTGTGATCAGGAAGTGTCGTTCTACCTCTACGCAATGGGCGATGCGGGTGGCGAGGCTTCGGATCCAGCTGGTGCGCCAGATGATCAACACGAGATCGCCGTTGGCGTCTTGGCCGAAGTGGAGCTGCTTGACGAGCACTTTGCTGCGGGGATCCCCGACGACTGGACTGCCAGTGGTCTTTGGCACGCGTCCAAGGTCTGTACTCCTGGTGGTTCCTGCGACGGCGGCAACTCTGCCTACTTCGGCGTCGACGGCCAGTGCACCTATGACACTGGGCAGGCAGAGTCGGGTTCGCTCCAGACAGCTCCGATCCCAATCGATGAAGTCGTTGGCGATTTGGTCCTGACCTACTGCTCGGCGCTGGAAACAGAGGATTTCAGTCCCTACGACTCGGCTCTCGTATTCGTTAACGGAGAACTGGTGGACGAGGCTGAGCAGTCCGGCGACTGGGAGGAGCGCACGGTCCTACTCGAGGGCGTGATCGGTGACACGATGGTCATCGAGTTCGTCTTCGACACGGGTGACAGCATCCAGAATGACCATCGAGGTTGGCATGTTGATGGTGTGAATGTGACGGCGACTTCATGGGACTGTGACCCGGCGGACTCCTGCGAAGGTGACGTCAACGGTGACGCGGTCGTGGATGTCATCGATCTGCTGGCAGTGATCGGCGACTGGGGTTCCACTGGAAGCGATGCCGATGTCAATGGCGATGGAATCGTGAACGTTGCCGACATTCTGGCTGTCATGGCTGCTTGGGGCGACTGTCCCTGAGGTCAGTGTTGCAGGGATGAGGCGACCTCTGGATTCGCTACTCCAGCAGGGATAGAGTGGCCAACGATGACGTTGGCGATGGCCATCTTGGCTGGCGCGATAGTGGGCAGCGGGGACTCCACTGCTGTGCCCTCGTTCAGCCGCGACATTTCTCCAATCCTCGCACGCCGTTGCTTTGTCTGTCATGGCCCGGATGTATCTACGAGGCGCGCGAAGCTTCGGCTCGATGAGCGCGAAGGGGCTACGGCGCTCAGACGCTCCGGCACACCTGCAATTGAGCCAGGAAACTTGGACGGCAGTGAACTCTGGCTTCGGATAACGGATCCAGATCCAGACATCCGGATGCCACCAGCCGACGAGGGGCATGATGCCCTGTCTGAAGAGGAAGTTGGCCTCATCCGTCGCTGGATCGAGTCAGGCGCTCCCTACGGCACTCACTGGTCCTGGGAGCCTATCCGGGCCTACCCCGTTCCGAGCGATCGGATCCAATCATGGCCAAAGTCCGACATTGATCACTTCATTCTTGCATCGCTTACTGAGCGATCACTTGAACCTGCGCCTGACGCTGATCCGGCTAGCAGACTTCGCAGACTGCACTTTGATTTGGTGGGCTTGCCGCCCTCGCCCAAGCGAGTTCAGGCATTTCTCGCCGATCCAAGCGACGAGGCTTGGATGGCGGAAGTGGATCGGCTGCTGGCAGATCCCGGTTTCGGCGAAACATGGGGTCGACATTGGCTTGACCTCATGCGATACGCAGAGACTTACGGCCATGAGTTTGACTATCCGATTGCAGAGGCTTGGCGGTACAGGGACTGGGTGATCGCGGCACTCAATGTCGATATGCCCTACGACCAATTCGTCCGAGAGCAGATCCATGGTGACCTCATGGATCAGGTTCGGGGTGGGGAGCAGCCCGGGCTTCCCCCGCCGATCGTTGCGACTGGATGGTGGTGGATGTCTCAGGACAAGCATGCACCGGTTGACGTACGCGCTGAAGAAGCGGATCGGATTGACAATCAGGTGGACGTATTCGGCCGGGCGTTTCTAGGGACAACCTTGGCCTGCGCGCGGTGTCACGATCATAAGTTTGATTCAATCACCCAAGATCACTACTACTCCATGGCTGGGATCATCCAGTCGTCTAGGAGGGTCTATGCGTACCTAGATCCGGGTGGCCAGCTTGATCAGGCAGCGGACAGCCTGCTGGATCGACTTGCTGAGGTACTTGCCGTTACGCCGTCGGAGTCCCCGGAGCAAGAGCCGCTTCGAGTTAGTGACGCGATCTTCTCCTGGGACTTCGGGTTACTTGATGACAACTGGGATGCTTGGTCAAAGGACGGGTGGGCATTCGATGACGCCCATCGTCCCTCTGGGTCGGTGATTGCAACAGATGGCATAGGGATTCGGCGGGTTCTTTCCGGTCAGGTATGCAGTGCTACCGCAGCAACTGCGCTACAGGGCAATGCGAGATCACCGGACTTCAAGATCGATGCGAGTCACATTTACTTTCGCGCTCTTGGCACGGGCTCAAGAATCCGTCTCCACATCGACGGCTATTTCCTCGATGAGCACAATCCCCTCCTGTTTGAGGGGCTGATCCTGAACCTAGATGATGAAGAGACTTGGCGAACCTACGAGATGGATGTGAGCCGCTTTGGTGGCGAGCGGTCGTATATCGAGTTGGTTGATGATGGCGATGGGTTCCTCAGTGTCGATTGGATCGTCCACTCAGATGGTCTGGATGGGTCTCTTAAGGAAGAGCAGGTACGCGGGACACTTGACGATGAAGACAGCCCAGAGTTAGCACGGCTTGCGGAAGTTGGGGCTTCGATCTCCGAACCTGAGCGTGCTCTGGCGATAGCCGAGGGGAGTCCGGGTGATCGCCACTTGCTCATCCGGGGCGATCACCGCAACGAGTCCCATCTCAGCCCACGATCGTTGATGACCGCATTCCCCGGAGGCGATGAGTCTGCGGTCTCTGGTTCCGGAAGGGTGCAGCTGGCCGACCAGTTGCTCGCTCCGAAGAACCCGCTTACGTCGAGGGTGTTTGTCAACCGGGTCTGGCATCATCTGGTGGGCCGCGGGCTTTCACCGACGACGGATGACTTGGGGGGCATGGGATTGCCCCCATCCCATCCCGAGCTCCTCGACACATTGGCACATCGATTCCGCGATCGGTGGTCTCTCAAGGGCCTCGTGCGCAAAATCGTCCTCAGTCGCGCCTACTCGATGACCTCAAGAAGTGATGATCGTCTTGTTGCTGAGCGAGATCCTGATGGTCGCTTCTTGTCTTCTGCCCACTGTCGCCCCTTGTCGGCTGAGAAGATCCGGGATGCGATGCTCGCTGTTTCGGGCACCTTGGACAGAGAGAGGGGCGGGGAACCTGTTCCAGTCCATCTCAGCGAATCAATGCAAGGGCGTGGCAGACCTGCAGAGTCCGGCCCGATTGACGGGGAGAATCGCCGCAGCATCTACCTAGCTGTACGCCGAAACTTCCTGCTCCCCATGTTCCTCGCATTCGACTTCCCAGTTCCTGCGACGACCGTTGGCGTGCGTAGTCGCTCAAATCTGCCCGCCCAAGGTCTCATTCTCTTGAATGCACCCTTCGTCGTTGGGCAGGCCTATAGATTCGGGGAACGAGGGGCGAAGATTGCCGCAGACGGTGGTTCGGTTGAGGCTGCTCTTGGAGAGATGGTCCTGCTGGCCTGGTCACGGCCGGCGAGTGCCGAGGAGATGCTTGTTCTCGTCGAGGCATTGGGTCAGGGGCGGCAGGAGGACTGGACGGATGTTGCACATGCGATGCTTGCAAGCAAGGAGTTCCTCTACCTGAGGTGACCATGCATCATTGCGGTCAATTCCAAGTCCCATCGATTACACGTCGCGACATGCTTCGACGCTGTGCGTGCGGATTTGGAGGTCTGGCACTGGGTGGCATGACCGCGGATCTGCTTGCCCAAGTGTCCCAGTCAGGTATGCCCGGGGGAGGTCTGCATCATGCCGCCAGGGCGAAGAATGTCATCTTCCTCTACATGGACGGTGGACCATCGCAGGTGGACACCTTTGATCCAAAGCCTCGCCTGCAGGAACTTGATGGAAAGCCCTTCCCGATGTCCGTTGAACCGACGCAGTTCGATGACAACGGGCTCACTTTGGGATCGCCATGGGAGTTTGCACAGCATGGCGAGAGTGGAATCTGGGTCAGCGAGTTGTTTCCCCACGTGGCCCAGGTAGTCGATGAGCTGTGCGTCGTCCGCTCCATGACCAGCAAGTTCAGTGAGCACACAAACGCGAACTACTTCCTGCATACCGGCCACGGTCTTGCTGGACGTCCCAGCATGGGTGCGTGGATGTCCTACGGGCTGGGCAGCGAGACTCAAGACCTGCCCTCCTTCGTAGTGCTCAATGGCGGACTCATTCCACCTGGCGGGCTCGATTGCTTTGGAAGCGGGTTCCTCCCTGCATCCCATCAGGGCTCTCGATTCGTTCCGAATGGACAGGGTTTGGAGTACGTGACACCTGCTCTTGACGCCGATCGCCAGCAGCGGGTGTTTGATCTCATGCGAGACCTCGATGGACGTTTCCAAGAGCAGGCGGGTTCAGACTCCGTCGAGAGTGCTATTCGAAACCACGAACTCGCTTTCAGGATGCAGGCAAGCGTCCCGGAGTTGATGGACATCTCAGGGGAGTCAAAGACAACTCTCGAGCTCTACGGCATGGACAGTTCGAATGAGCCCACGGCGATCTTCGCGCGAGAGTGCCTCCTTGCCCGTCGCATGATCGAGCGGGGAGTGCGATTCGTGGAGGTGACCTGTCCGGTGACAGAGAACAACGACCGATGGGATCAGCACGATGGCCTAAAGACCGGGCACGAGGACAACGCACGTGCTGTCGATCAGCCGATCGCTGGCCTGCTTAGAGATCTTCGAAGCAGGGGCATGCTGGATGAGACGCTCGTCCTCTGGGCAGGCGAGTTCGGTCGAACGCCCTTTGCACAGGGAACCGATGGACGTGACCACAACCCCTTCGGGTTTACGATTTGGATGGCCGGGGGCGGATCGCACCCCGGGATGGTCTATGGGGCTACCGATGAGTTCGGTTACAAGGTGGTCGAGCACCCGCTTGAGATGTATGACCTTCACGCGACGATCCTGCATCTAATGGGTATTGACCATCGCAGGCTCACCCACCTCTTCGGAGGTCGCGAGATGCGACTGACAGACGTCCACGGGCATGTCGTTACGGATCTGGTCCTCTGATACCAGGCTTAGTTTCCTAGGAACTTGTCTGGTGTGGCGTTATCTAGAAGAGAAACCGAAGTCCCGCCTTTATGACCCTGTCGCATTCCGGCCGACCGGAGACGTCTTGATAGAACGGGAATCCAATACTGAGTTCTGCGGCCCACGCCGGGGCTTCATAGAGGAGGAATGGTGAAGCCATGAGTTGCAAATCGCCGTCACTCTCCCAGGCTCCGTTCAGTTCGCATCCGGTGTACCAAGCGGCGACCAAGTCCTTCCCGTAGGTTGCGGGCGATAGCCGGTATAGGTAAGTCGAGTCGAACATGACCATGTTGTCCTCGGACTCACCCGGCATCACAGGATCATCCTCGCTACCTTCAGTTGCATGGAACATAAGTGAGTGCGTCAGCCCATGTCGGCCCGCGACAGAGAGGTACGAGACGCCTAGATAGGGGCTTACCTCGCCTCGGGTGAACCCATCATCGCCTGTTGGTAGTTGAAGTCCGAAAAAGACAGCGGCCCTGGTCGTATCTACTGGCCCAGTATCGTTTTGGAAGAAACGCCACTGCAATGACGCTTCCATGTCACCAAAGCCGGATGAGTCATTGCTGCCGAGCTTGTCCCGTATCTCAGAGAACAGGACCATGAGGGATAGGTTCCCCTCGAGCCCGGTTGAAAGACGGGTCGTCAGATGAGTATGCGAACCCTCTCGTGAATCACTATCACTGGGCTTGAAGTCGTGATGTTCAACCAGAGTTCGTAACACCCACTGCCCCTTGCCTGGCTGGGTCGGGGCATTGGTCGTGACTGGCTGTTGGGCGAGTGCTTGAGGCGCAATGATGCACGCTAGGACAAAGGCAATTACTTTCATCACTCGCCTTCCTTAATGCCCTTGTATGTGAATCCAGCATCAATGATGGCTTGAGCGAGCTCTGCCTCAGAGGGATGACGATCACCGAATTCCAGAGAGATCGTTCCATCACCCATGTGAACGTCGATGGACTCGACTCCATCTACCTTTTCAAGCAGCAGGGTGATGTTGTTGGCGCACTTGGGGCACCCCATGCCGTAGGCAGTTACTGTGGCGCTGCCGGCTGCGATGGGGGTGTCATTGAACGACGTGGTCTTCTCGCCGCAGCCCACGAGGGCTACAGCAAGCACGAGTGTGTGGAATCGCATGTGTTGTGTCCTTAACGTGAAATCCGTGTGTCGTGTCCGAAACGCATGCGCGCTGTACGCGCAGATCTCTCATGAGAACCTTGCGTCAGGTCAGCATCACGGACTTGCGCCGCAGGAGATCGCGGCTACTGGACACTGCAGCGGGCGCCACTGGTGGTACGCTGAGGCTGAGCGATTCGACGGCGACAAGCTCTGGAAGTCGCGGCTGCGTCGCTGGTCGAAAGTCATTGATTCGCTGCGAGGGGATGGCATCATCGCGCTGCGTGGGGGACTGCTGGTCTGACTCGCCGCAGGCGCATGTGTCCGTCCCGCAGCAGCAGTGGTCCCCGCAGCAGGACATCGGCGCCGCCGACGCGACCTCGCAGGAGGCGGCGTACGGCAGGGCAATGGCCGCAGCGAGCAGAATGGAAAGCAACTGGTGCATGATCAATGCAAGTGTATGAGCGCCATCGGCGGAATCAGCCCTCGTCGTCAATCTTCGTGGCCGCAAGCTTCGCCAGACCCGCCTGCGGGTCATTGTTGAACTTCTTGACGCAGTTGTTGCAGCAGAATCGCACCAGCTTCCCGCCGGCTATGACCTCGATCGGATTGGGGACGCCGCCGAGGTCTCGGCCGCTGATGGGACAGGTTGCGTGGGGATAGGTCTTGCGCTGCGCGTCGGCCGCTGCCTTGTCGAGTCGCGCAAGGACGCTGTGGGCGTTGGCCTCGACCTCGCCGCGGCAGTGGTCGCAGCAGAGGCGGACGAGTCGGTTTCCAATCACCATGTCGATGGGTCCACCCATGCCATCGAGCGGTCCGCCGCCGATGATGCAGGTGTCCATCGGATAGTGGGGGAGCTGCGCGGCGATGATTGCCTTGTCCACGGCCGCGACGTACTCGGCGGGGCTCTCCTTGAACTTGCGCACGCACATGCCGCAGCAGAGCCGGAAGAGGCGGTTGCCGTAGACCAGCTCGGTGGCGCCGTCCTCCTCGTCGAATGCCTCGTCCATGACGATGCACGTGGTGAGGGGATAGTCGCGTCTCTGCAGATCGGCAATCGCCGCATCGGCCTTCTTGAACTGGGCTTCCTTGTCCTTCTGGAAGTTCCCCAGACAGCCGTTGCAGCAGAAGCGGACCTCGCGGCCGTCGATGTCGGCGATGATCGGCTCGGGAATTCCCGCCAACTTCGCGCCGCTCATCGGGCACGCATCAAGTGGCCAGGGATCGCTGACAACACTGTCTGGTTCCAGGGCAGTGGCCGAAATGGCCGCCAAGCCAACCAGGGCGATTGCAAGTCGTGGAATCATTGGAAATCTCCTCGTGTCCCGGTGGTTCGGGGCGCCTATCCTAGCCTCGGAGATGAGCGAGAGCGACAGCAGCATTACCGGGCAGCTGGAGGCGTGGTTCGCGCGCAAGGCGCGTGATCTGCCTTGGCGCAAGCGCCGCACGCCCTGGGGCGTGCTGGTCAGCGAGTTCATGCTCCAGCAGACTCAGGTTTCGCGGGTCATTGATCGCTGGCAGTTGTTCATGCAGCGATTCCCAACGCCCGCGCACCTTGCCGCGGCCGATGAGCAGGACGTCCTTGCTGCCTGGCAGGGGCTGGGCTACTACCGCCGCGCCAAGCATCTGAGGGCGGCGGCCGCGGCCATCGTTGAGCGCTACGACGGGGCGGTTCCCGTCTCGCTCGCCGATCTCCTCACGCTCCCTGGGGTCGGGCGGTACACCGCCGGCGCAGTGGCGTCGATCGCCTACGGCAGACCGGTGCCGATCGTGGATGCCAATGTCCGACGAGTCCTCTCCCGCTTGTCCGTCCGCGAGGATGACGGGGAGTGGACCTGGACCTTGGCACGCTCCATGGTCGAGCAGGCGACCTGTCCGGCGACGTTCAACGAGGGCCTGATGGAACTCGGCGCGCTGGTCTGCACGAATTCCAATCCCGATTGCGATGCGTGTCCATTGAAGGGATTCTGCGCAGCGGCGACCGAGGGTCGCCAGGACGAGTTCCCCGCTCCTGGCAAGCGTACGCCACGCAAGCACGTGCATCACCACGCGCTCGTGCTGACCTGCGGCGACCAGATCGCGCTCGAGCAGCGCGGCGACGATGGTCCCTGGGCGGGCATGTGGGAGGTCCCGACGCTTGAGTCAGACTCGCCCATCGACGCAACGCAGGTGATGGAGGCCCTGGGTGTTGACGCCTCCTTCGAGGACCTTGGCACTTTCGACCACCTGTTGACCCATCGGCATGTCACGTTCCACGTGCTTGCCGCGGAAGTCGACAGCGACGATCGTTTCCAGTGGCACCCGCGGTGGGATCTTGAGCGGCGGCCGATGGCCAATGCCCAGCGCCGCGTGCTCGACTTGGCGCAGGATGCGATGGCGGCGTGCTAGGGAGATTGACTGCGACTCGATCGACGAGCGTCAGGCTGAGGTCTCGGCTGCTGCTGCATCAAGTTCGTCGATGCCACCCTCGTCACCGTCTTCTTTGGGGTAGTTGATGCGCGCGTGGTAGATCGAGTTGAGGCGAGCGATGATCGCCTCCTCGATCCGCGAGAGTTCCGCGAACGTGAGGCCACACTCGTCGAACTGGTGATCGAGCAGCCGGCGCCGCGAGAGATCGCGCACCAGCGCCTCAATGCGGGCGGGGTTCGGGTCTGGAAGCGCGCGCGCTGCCGACTCGACGGCGTCGGCGATCATGAGAATCGCGGCCTCCTTGGATGCAGGTCGCGGTCCCGGGTAGCGGTAGTCCACGTCCTTGATGGGATCCTCCCCGGCGTCGATGGCCTCGCGGTTGGCGGCATGGAAGAAGTACTCCACGAGCGTGGTGCCGTGGTGTGACTCGATGAAGTGCATGACCTGGCGGGGCAGGTCGTACTCTCTCGCAAGTTCGATGCCGTCCTTGACGTGCCCGACGATGATCAGGAGGCTCATCGACGGCCGCAACTCGCGGTGCCGGTTGTAGCCGCTCTGGTTCTCGACGAAGTATTCGGGCTTGTTCATCTTCCCGATGTCGTGGTAGAGCCCCCCCACATAGGCAAGCAGGGAGTTCCCCCCGATCGCCTCGGCGGCGGTCTCGGCGATGTCGGCCACCTGCCGCGAGTGGTTGAATGTGCCCGGCGCGTGCTGCTGCAGCTGCCGCAGCAGGGGATTGCGTGGATCGCGCAGATCAGCAAGCGTCATCCCGGTGGTGATGTCGAAGACCCGTTCAATGCTCGGAAGGATGCCCAGCACGAAGAAGCCCACGAAGAGCGCGGCGATGCCAGCCAGCAGCGCGTTGGCAAGTACCTGCTGCCAGGCGACGGTGAACTCCGGGTACTGCACCATGCCCAGCAGGAACGCCCCGAATCCCAGCACGAGGGCCGTGATCGCCGAGGCCCGGATGAGCGTCTGCCGCTGCCGCACCTCGCGCAGCTGGCCGATGTTCGTGCCACAGCCGGCCACAAGCAGCACGAACCAGCCCATCGGTTGCTCGAGCGCAAGGGCGATGATCGCGCATTGCATGAAGGCCAGAAACATCCCCAGTCGCTGCCCATAGGCCAGGGTCGCGACGGTGATTACCAGCAGCGTCGGCGCGACGGCGGCCGCAAAGAGCAGCCCGGGCGCCTCAAGAGTCACGAGCACGCTCGCGGCGACCATCCCACCCATCAGCGCGCAGAGCGCCACGAGCCGCAGCGCATTTCGCGCGATGCGCGGCGTCGACACCGTCGTGTAGGCGCCGATGAAGATGGCAAGCATGGCCAGCAGCCCCATTGCGCCAAGGCGCGGAAGCCAGCGTGAGAGCATCGGTGCGGTGGCGCCGAACTGCCGGGCCTCGAGCATGGCCTGGTCGTACTGGCTTGCGCTGAGCACGTCGCCGCGCCGCCAGAGCACGTCACCTCGGCGGTGGCTGACGATGACCGACTCGACTGCCTCCGCGGCTGCCGTTGCGCGCTCCTCGGTCATCTGCGCATCAAGGTGCACCGTGGGCTGGCCACTACTGATGAGTCGTGTTGCCACCACCGGCGCAAGTGAATCGGCGAATCCGCTTCGTGCGATCAACTCTTTGAGCCGCGGGTCCATCTCGGTGTCGATGTCCGAGGGGAGCGGAATCGCCTGCGCCTGGAAGGGCTGGCTGAGGCGCCCGCCGGCGTCGAGCATCGCGCGATTGGCCGCCGGCGTGGTCGTGAAGACCTGAAACTCCTGGCTTGTCAGGAGGGGCGAGCGCCGCAGAAGGTCGCTGCCGATGCGCGCCACTGCGCCCTTCCACGAGGTCGTCGGCTCACCGTCGGCGGACATGGACTGGAGTGCAGCGAGCGATCCTGCGTCCAGCCCGAACTGGGCAGCGATCTCGGGCGACAGGTCCTCGATTGCAGTGGTGCCCGCCACGGCCGGCGGAAGGCCCAGCAGCGATGCCTGGAGGCGATCCAGGTAGGTGTCATTGGTGCGATAGATGCGAGGCGAGGCGGCGCGTGCCTCCTCGCGGCGGGCGTCGGTGGCCTGCGCGTCCTCGACCGTGAAGTCCAGCCGGGTGATGCGAGTCGTGCTCATGACTTGCCCGTCTCTCACCTTGACCTGCTCGCGGGACCAGGCCACCAGGAGTCCCACGCTCAGGAGGAAGATGAAAACGATGAAGCTCGTGCGGTGAAACTCCGGGCGCACGAACAGGTCGCCAAGTGCCAGCCCCTGCTTGGGCAGGTTCTGCAGCACCTTGTCTCGGCGGTGGCGGCCGGCGCTTCTGCGTGGAGTCTCCGAGGGGCTCATGGTCCGCTGCCATTATCGGTTCACCCCCATGGGCGACGAACGGAATTCACGCCTCGTAGCCCCTCAGGACGCCGTGCGAGCCAGTTCCGCCGCCCCCAGGATGCCTGCATTTGGTCCAAGCTCCGTCAGGGCGAATCGGCAGCGAGTGTTGTCGGGTGGAAAGACATCCTGCTCGAAGCGCTCGCGCACGATTGCGACAAAGGGATCGCCCATCGCCTCCACGAGCCCGCCGCCGAGCACCACGAGGTCGATCCCCAGCAGCGTTACGACGTTTGCAATCGCAGTTCCCAGGTGCGCGGCTCCCTCGCCGATGACGCTGCTGATGCGATCGCCGCCTGCGGCGAACGCCGCCGCCATCTCCTGCGTCGTGGAGTCCTCACCGAGTACCCGCTGCATGCCGATGCGACCACCAAAGTCCTCCACCAGGCGCCGACCATCGTCGCCGCAGGGATCGCTGACGGTCATGCCGAATTCACCAGCGGTGCCCAGTGGTCCTCGCCAGGGAGCGCCGTCGAGTACCAGACCTCCGCCGATGCCACTGCCGACCCATGCCGCGAAAAGGCTGCCTACACCACGCCCAGCGCCGTGGCAGTGCTCGCCCCAGGCGGCAGCGGTGACGTCATTCTCGATGACCACGGGGCAGCCAAGGCGATCCTGCAGCGCCGGCCCGAGCGGCTCGTGCGTCCAGTCGAGGTTGTAGGCCCGGACGACCATGCCTGTCTCGACGTCCACGCAGCCGGCTACCGCGATGCCGATTGCCGCGGGCGTTTCGAACTCAGCAACCGCTGCGCAGACAGCATCGAGCACGCCGTCGAACCCGCGCTCGCGGTTGCTGGATCGGTGCGATCGATCGATCACCTGGCCATCCTCGTCAACGGCGCCAACCAGCAGGTTGGTCGCTCCCAGATCGATGCCGATCAGCGGGGCATCCATCAGGCCACACCATCGATGGCGGAGAGATCGGGCGCGGCATCCGAGATGCCAGCTGCCACCTCGTACATGCGCGCAGCGCGCAACATTGTGGAGTCGTTGAACCAGGCTGCCTGGAGTTGGAGGCCAATGGGCAGCGGCGTGCCGTGCTCTTTGCTCATTCCGCACGGGAGCGACATGCCGGGAATGCCAGCGATGTTCGTGTTGGCCGTGTAAACGTCGCAGAGGTACATGGAGATTGGGTCGGCCTTTGCGCCGAGTTCAAAGGCGACGGTGGGACTCGCCGGCCCGGCGATGACGTCGCACTGCTCGAATGCTGCCTTGTACTCACGGCAGATC
The DNA here is from genome assembly GCA_964555625.1 of uncultured Isosphaeraceae bacterium. Classification (GTDB taxonomy): domain Bacteria; phylum Planctomycetota; class Phycisphaerae; order Phycisphaerales; family SM1A02; genus CAZJKE01. The sequence goes on from CAZKTE010000040.1 coordinate 15,306, forward strand.
AACCGCCGCACCTTCAGGGCGGTGTTGTAGTAGGCGTCGTAGTACCCGGCGCTGAGCACGTACGTGCCGAGCATGATGCGACGTCGAACCTCGGCGCCGAACCCCTCGGCACGGCTGCGCGCGTAGAGATCGAAGAGATCCCCATTTGCCTCGCTGGTGCGATGACCGTATCGAATCCCGTCGTAACGGGCGAGGTTGCTGGAGGCCTCGGCCGGGGCGAGCACGTAGTAGGTTGAGATGCCCACGTCGATCAGGGGCAGGTCCACCTCGACGATCGTCGCGCCGAGTTTGCGGAAGACGTCGATCGCTGACGCGATCGCCTCGTTGACTGCCGGTTCATTGCGATCGTCGAGAAACTGCGATGGCACGCCGACCCGCAGAGCATTGATTGGTTGATCGAGGTCCTTCATGAAGTCCGGCACATCACCTGGGGAGGACGTCGAGTCACGCTCGTCGAATCCGCAGATCGTCGACATCATGAGCGCCGCGTCCGTCACGTCGTTGGTGAACGGACCGATTTGGTCGAGGCTTGATGCGAAGGCGACCAGCCCCCAGCGACTGGCGAGCCCGTACGTGGGCTTGACGCCCACGACTCCACACAGCGATGCGGGCTGGCGAATGGACCCGCCGGTGTCGCTGCCAATGCTCGCAAGCGCAAACCCTGCCGACACGGCCGCGGCGCTGCCGCCGCTGCTTCCTCCGGGGACCCGACTCGTGTCCCAAGGGTTGCGAGTCGGTCCCCAGGCGCAATGCTCGGTCGACGATCCCATCGCGAACTCATCGCAGTTGGTCTTGCCTACCAGGACCGCGCCTGCTGCCTCGAGTCGCTCGACGACGCAGGCATCAAATGGACTCTGGTAGCCCTCGAGCATTCGCGAGCCACAGGTCGTCGTGCCGCTGCGCGTGGCGATGTTGTCCTTGATGGCGATGGGCACACCACAGAGCGGCCCGGGATCCTCGCCAGCGGCGACGCGCTGGTCAATCGATGCGGCCCGCCCCATCGCCTCCTCGGTCCAGGTCTCGTGAAAGGCGTTGATGGTTCCGTCCTGATTGCTGCAGCGCTCAAGCCGAGACTCGGTTGCGGCGATCGCTGTTGTGTCCCCGCCGCGGACTGCTGCTGCCAGCGCTCGTGTAG
>CAZKTE010000041.1:0-16112 GCA_964555625.1 uncultured Isosphaeraceae bacterium
ACCCGGAAGAGGCTCTCGACGACGCTGGAGGAGAGTCCTGCTGCTTGGCCGCGGCCTCCACGATCTGCTAGGAGATCACGCTCGCGGACGAAGTCCCGAATGCCGAAGCCAGTCTCCTGCTTGACGGCGGCCACCTCCGCGACGATCGCGCTGCGCTCCTCTAGGAGGGAGAGGAGCCGATGGTCCACGTCATCAATGCGATCCCGCAGGGCCTGCAGGGCCGGTGGAACGGGCATGTTGGATGGGGGGTCCGGCTGGTCGGACATGGGTCGCGTCGAAGGGTACCATGCCCGCCCTCAGTGGCCCGGGCCGGTTCCCAGGAGGACTGATGACGACCTGCCAATCCAACCTTGATTGTCCCACGCCATTCGTACGCGACTTCATGGACTCAGTTGCTCGGCGCAGCCCCAATGAGCCGGAGTTTCACCAGGCGGTTCACGAGGTCGTGATCTCGCTTGAGCCGGTCCTCGATCGCCACCCGCGCTATCGTCAACTTGCGGTCCTGCCGCGCATGGTTGAACCGGAGCGGGTCGTGTCGTTTCGCGTCCCCTGGATGGACGACGAGGGCCAAGTCCACATCAATCGTGGCTACCGCGTCGCCTTCAACAGCGCCATCGGCCCGTTCAAGGGCGGCCTGCGCTTTCATCCCTCGGTCAACCTGAGCATCCTCAAGTTCCTTGGCTTCGAGCAGATTCTCAAGAACAGCCTGACGGGCCTGCCTATGGGCGGGGCCAAGGGTGGCGCGGACTTTGACCCCAAGGGCCGAAGTGATCGCGAGGTCATGCGATTCTGCCAAGCGTTCATGAGCGTGCTCTACCACCACATCGGTCACAACACCGACGTGCCCGCCGGGGACATCGGCGTCGGTGGGCGCGAGATCGGCTACCTCTTCGGCCAGTACAAGCGATTGACCAACAGCTTCGTCGGGGCGCTCACCGGCCGCGGCGAGGAGTGGGGCGGCAGCCACATGCGGCCCGAGGCGACCGGCTATGGGACGGTCTACTTCGCCTGCGAGATGCTTGCTCATCGAGGTGAGTCGGTCGAGGGCCGCACCTGCCTCGTGTCAGGCGCGGGCAACGTTGCGCAGTACACCGCCGAGAAACTCATCGATCTTGGCGCGTCGGTCGTGACGCTCAGCGACAGCGGCGGCTGGATTCATGACGGTGACGGCTTTGACCACGAGAAGCTCGTTTGGATCATGGACCTCAAGAACGAGCGACGTGGTCGTATCAGCGAGTACACCCAGCAGTACCCGTCTGCGACCTACCACGAGCACGACGAGTCGGCCGACCACAACCCCATGTGGGACGTGCCCGCCCAGTGTGCGTTCCCCTCTGCGACCGAGAACGAGATCAACGGCAAGGACGCGGCGAACCTACTCGCCGGTGGCGTCACGCTCGTCAGCGAGGGCGCAAACATGCCAAGTGACTGCGATGCTCAGGAGACGTTCATCAAGGCGGGGATCATGTACGGGCCGGCCAAGGCCGCTAACGCTGGGGGCGTTGCCGTGTCGGGTCTCGAGATGGCCCAGAGCAGCCAGCGCGTGGCCTGGTCCCGCGAGGAAGTCGACGAGCGACTGCGGGGGATCATGCACAACATCCACCACCAGTGCTTGGGTGCCGCCGAGGAATATGGGATGCCGGGCAACTACGTCCACGGCGCAAACATCGCCGGGTTCGTCAAGGTGGCCGAGGCGATGGTTGATCAGGGCGTTGTCTGAGCAACCGGGCATGAATTGTCGCTTGCGGGGTGCTGTGGGGGTATACTTGCGGTAGCGAGTGCGGGGGCTCGCAGCGATCCAAGACCACGTGCGACCAGAAGCGTCGCGATCTTCCATTGACGCTGTCGATGGATCTTGGTGTACGAACACGAACGAGATATCAATGACCACGCTGCAGTTTGGTGACCGTGTCCGGCACGGCAGCCACCCCGACTGGGGAATTGGCTCCGTCGTCAAGGTCGAGGCCGTCGAGGATCACGACGGCCACGTGCCGAGGATTTCCGTGCGCTTCCCAGACCACGGGCTCGAGGTGCTCGTTGGCCGTGAGGTTCCGCTGTCGGTCGTGGACGAGTCCTGCTGCGAGCCGGCGGCCATGGGCCCGCGTCCGCCCATCGCAGAGGTCGAGGATCTCGAGCGAGCGGGCTTGGACTCGGCCATCGAGCAGAAGCTCATGGAGATCATGCGGTCCATCCCGATCGCCTGTCGCGATCCCTTCAACGGGCCAGAGATACGGCTTCGGAATACGCTGGAGCTCTATCGCTATGACACCAGTGGCCGTGGCCTCATCGAGTGGGCGTGCACGCAGACGGGCATGGACGATCCACTGACGCGATTCAATCGCACGGAGTTGGAGGCGTACTTCCAGCGATGGTCGCACGATCGCGACGAGCACCTTGGCCAGTTGCTCTATGAGATGCGCGATGACGGCGATACGGTTAATCGCTTGGTGCGCGGTGCACCGGACTCGGCCCGCCGGGCCGCGTCACGCGTTCGCTGAGTTGGAATTGAATCAGTCTGCGCCGTTGCCGTAGAAGTTGTCGTCGTTGTCGCGACGCGGCGATCCGTCCCGGCGGATCTGTTCCACGAGTTTGCGCAGATAGATGTTCTCGCGACGGGTGGCCTCCAGGTCGAAGACCAGGTACTTGACGCTCAATCGCAGGTAGTCCAGGGAGTCCTGCAGCTGCGCTACCGACTCTTCGACACGCGACCGTTGGTCTCTGCCCTCTTCGCAGATCTCTTCAAGGGGCCGCCGCTGCTCGTCGGGAAGCGCACGAAGGCGCTCGATGAGCAGGCTGAGTCGTTCCTCGATGTGTCGCTCATTCATCGCTCGTCTCTCCCTGGTTCGCCTCTCTCTGCAACGAACCGATTCAACCAATGCCACGGATTCCGCGAGCGTCCACTCCGAAGGCAAAATCAAGGGTGGGTCTGTCGCGATTGGCGATGCTCTCGGACGTTGGGAGTTGGGACTGCGCAGGCTGGGGGACCTAGAATCAATGGGCCATGTGCGGCCGATACCTACTTTCCACGCCTGCCGACGCCGTCCTGGAAGTCCTTGGGGCGATAGAGGGAGACGCGTTTGCGCCCCGCTACAACATCTCCCCCACCCAGAACGCCCCGATCGTGCGCCTCGGCGAGGATCGCCGCATCCTGGCGATGGCCCGCTGGGGACTGGTGCCCTCCTGGGCCAAGGATTCCTCCATCGGCAACCGCATGATCAATGCCCGCAGCGAGACCGTCGCGCAGAAGTCGTCCTTCCGATCGGCGTTCCGGGCGCGGCGTTGCCTGGTACCGGCCGACGGCTTCTACGAGTGGCAGGGAGAAAAGGGGGCCAAGCAGCCATGGCGTATTGCCATGGCAGGTGGCGAGCTTTTCGCCATGGCCGGGCTCTGGGAGCCTTGGGAGCAGGGGGAGTCGCCCATGGAGTCCTTCACGATTCTCACCACGGAGCCCAATGCCACCTGCGCTGCGATCCACGACCGCATGCCGGTGATCCTCCCCCGGAAGACATGGGACGCCTGGCTCGACCCGGCGAGCGACCGAGGGGCGCTGGAAGCGCTCCTGGTGCCTTTTGCCGAGGCGATGGAGACCCTGGCCGTGTCGCGCCATGTCAACAGCCCGGCCAACGACGACCCGCGGTGCATCGAGCCAGCGGCGCCCTTGTCGTAAACCGAACAAAACCCAACATTCGGGGATGCGATGGATTGGCCATCGGGCGAGGTGGCCCTGCGCGATGCGCCCTGCCCGCTGCTGGAGGCCGGAAGTGACACCACGCGATCACCTCTTCCGGGGGTGGAGGCGGCAGAGGAGGTCTGCCGCGACTACGCGGCGGTGGGGCTGTCGCTGCGGGCGCACCCGGTCTCGTTCCTGAGCGGGGAACTCGCGCGGCGCGGAGCGGTGCCCTGCGCGGATCTTGGCGACGCGAATCGATTCGCGGATGGAGCGCCTGCAGCGGTCGCCGGGCTGGTCCTGCTGCGGAAGCGTCCGGCTACAGCGCGGGGCATGGTCTTCGTCACGCTCGAGGATGAGAGCGGCATCGTAAACCTCATGGTCCGCCCGGAGATCTACGAGCGCTTCCGCAGGGAGGTCCGCCATGCGCCGCTGGTCATCGCACGCGGCCGCGTCCAGCGAGAGGGAGCGATTGTTCACCTTGTCGCACGCGACTTCGAGGATCCCGTCAGCGCAGCGCCGCGACCACCCACCAGAGGAAGCCCAGCAGTACCAGGACCACAACGATGACCTTCCAGCGGCGCCGAAGGTCCTGCTCGTCGCTTCCTCGCGGTGCCGCGCCCCCCTCGATCCAGAACCCGCAGCTGTTGCAGCGCGGCGCGTCATCCCACACCTCTGTGCCACAGGATGGGCAGAACCCGGTCTCGTCACCGCCGAATCGCTCGATGTCCTCGCCGCTTGGCCCCTCGTCGGTCATGAAGGCGGCTCGCTCTGGCCGGTACCGACGAAGATGATCTGGAGGTCCTGCACGCTCGGTGAGAACGGCACGAGCGCGTTGATCGTCTTGTCATCGTCTTCGTAGATGGGAATGGACTCGAGTTCAATGGGGACCGGGAGCGGGCGGTTCTTGAAGATCGGCGCCCAACTCCATGGGCCAATCGAGTCATAGGCCTGATCGACGCCACCAACCACGAAGGTGTGGGCAAGGGCGATGCGACGATTGAGGTAGGGCATCGTGCCCAGCCCCTGCCAGGAGTCGGCGAGGGGCACCCGATCGACGGTGCCGGCCATGCGCTTGGGGTCGAAGGGCACCCAGCCCGATCCGGGCAGCCAGTACTCGCCCCAGACCATGTAGCGAGCGGCGGTCGTACCGATCCCGACGGTGTCGGCATTGGTGGCGCCGATCACGGGGCGAGCGGGGATGCCCGCGGCCCGAAGAGTCGCCACGCAGACGCAGACCAGGTCGCAGGCGGTACCGCTGCCCGCCTGCGCAGCCTTCAGGGCGCCGTCGACGGCCAGCCCGCGAATGCCGGTCGAGCCGTCCTGCTGGTATTCGCCGCTGCTCTCGATGTTCTGCGTGCAGTAGCGAATGAGCAGCTTGGCGGCCAGGTGGGGCGGACCCGAGCGAGGATCGGCGCCGCCAAGGGCGTCGGTCACCGCCGCAGTGAAGAGCTCGTGGTCGGACTCGATGAACTGGCCCGGCGCCAAGAAGGCCTGCGCCAGTGGCGGCCACTGCTGTGGCCAGCCCACGCGCGCGGCGCTCTGCTCGTCGAACTGGCAGGAGTAGGTGTTGGTTCGAAGCCGGAGCTGGACCCGCGGCGGTCCAGCAATCTGGGAGGGCATCGGCACGGCGATGATCCACTGGCCAGTGGGCAGCGCCGTCTTGGCCAGATCCCAGGCGCCCTCCTGCTTGGTGACCTGTCCTCCGTGTGAGAGTTCCACGTAGATGGAGTCGACGTCCACGAAGCTCCACATCGCCCGCGGCAGCATCGGCCAGCGCAGCGGCCTGCCGGCGGCCCCCGACGGTGGCTTCATTTGGTTCCAGGGAATCGTGAGCGTGACGGTCAGGTCGTAGAGCCGCGGATCGCTGCGCTGGAGGAGCTCCTGGGGGGGCACGTCCGCCGGGAGCGGTGCCGCAGCGAGCAGGGCCAGGGCAAGAAGACACCGGCCCCCGAAGATCGGGAGCCGGTGCAGTGTGCTTCGTGCACGCCGGCGGCGCCCGGGGTGCTGCCAGCGAGGTCTCGATGTCACTTCATTGGCTCTTCCGTGACCTCAGCCGTCTCCGTGAAGGTCACGTCCGACACCGTGCCCGTTGCCCAAGACCACGTGTCGGGCATGGGTTGCAGGTAGATCTCGACGCGGCGATTCTCTGCCGTGCCCTGCTCTGTGTTGGCGACCAGTGGGCGAAATTCGCCATAGCCGCTGACCTGGATTCGCACGGCGTTGACGCCGTCACTGGAGAGCGCCTTTGCGACGCTGATTGCGCGTGCCGCGGAGAGATCCCAATTGGTGGGATAGCGAGCGGCCGATGCGCTTGGCTGGACGTTGTCGGTATGGCCGACGATCACGATCTCGAACTCCGCCGCCTCCGGCGAGTTCAGGATGCTCGCGACGCGGCCGATGAGTTCCACGGCGGTGGGCTTCAGCGCGGCGCGACCGCTTGAGAACGTGAAGTCGCTGCCGAATCGCAGCATTCCGTTCTGCGCGTCGAACGACATGTCGTCCGGATACGCGGCGGCGAGGGCTCCGAGCTTCTGCTGGACCTCGATGGGCAGGGGGCCGAGCTGGATGCCGGTGACGGCCGTCAGCAGGGCGTCGTTCTCACCGGCGATGGTGTCCAGTTCACCCGAGAGCCGGCCGTACTGGTCCTGCAGCGCAGCGAGATTGGCGGTGGCCTGTGCCAGTTGCCGGTCCTTCGTTTCCGCTGTCGCCTGTGCTGCGCCGAGATCGTTCTCGGTGCGGACCAGTTGCTCCTTGAGGGAGTTGTTGGCCTCTATGAGCGTGTCGTAGCGGTCGTGTCGAACACAGCCGGTGGCACTGAGGCCCACCAGCACAAGAATCCCGGTCGTGGTGAGCATTGTGCGGCGCATTGCTTCCTCCTCTGAAACGCACTCTGCCAGGATCCGTCCCGGCAGCGATTACAGTGTATCGCCACCTCCGGAAAGGTGGGCAAGATGCCCATGCCAGTCACACTTGTGCGAGCCGATGCCATTGCCGATCACCGAGGCGTCATCGCCGCGCCCGGCGCGATCCTGCTGCGCGACGGTCACGTGGTGGAAGCCGCCGCGCCCCAAGTACTTGGAGAAGTCCCCGATGCCCAGGTCGTCGACCTTGGAGGCCTGGTCATCCCGGCTCTGGTCAATGCCCACGCCCATCTTGACCTCAGTGGCCCCGGGCCCGCCCCGCGAAGATCCTCCTTCGTGGCGTGGGTGGACGAGGTGGTCTGGCCAATTCGCATGGGGGCCACCGACGACGACATTGCCCGCGACGTGGCCATCGGCGTCGAGCGATCACTCGCCGGCGGGTGTGGGGCCATCGGTGACATCGCCGGTTCGGCCGCTGCGCAGGAGGCGTTCCTGGTAAACGGCATGGAGGGAGTCTCGTTCCTTGAGGTCTTCGGCCTCGGCGACCGCGTCGCCGACACCATCGAGCGCATCGACGCACTGCCGCGGGGCCCGCGCCGCGGCGTGCAGCCCCACGCGCCGTATTCCTGCGCGGTCGGCGTCTACGAGGCAGCGGTCGCAAGCGGCATGCCCATGTCCACCCACGTGGCGGAGATGGTTGAGGAGTTCGATGCCATCGGCGCCGGTGAAGGGCCGATCATGGGGCTCCTTGAGCGTCTTGGCGTCGCGGATGCAGGCGTGGCGCGATGGGAGGCGCATCCCATCGACGTGCTGGTGGCCGTGCTCGGAGGCGCACCGTGCCTTGCCGCACACTGCAACTACCTGGAGGATGCGCATCTGGCATTGCTTGCAGCTTCTCAGGTGACCGTGGCCTACTGCCCGAGGGCGAGCGCCTACTTCGGCCACAGCGGCCATCGCTGGCAGGAGATGGTCGATGCGGGCGTGCGCGTTGCGCTGGGGACCGACTCACAGTTGTGTCTGGACACCGAGGATCGCATCAGCGTGCTCGATGAGATGCGATTGCTTCATCGCCGCGACGGCGGCGATCCGGCGACGCTCCTTGCGATGGCCACGGTCAACGGCGCAGTGGCGCTCGGGATGGACGCGGGCATGGTGTCGCTGACGCCGGGGCCGGTGCTGGGGCTGCTGGGCTTTGAGCAGTGCGAGGATCTCTCGGCCCTGTGCGCCGGCGATGTCCTTCCGCGGTGGGTGCACGCGCCGCGGGCAATCGAAACACCCGCTGCGCGGTCCTGAGAGGGGGGTTGTGTGGTCGAAACGGAGATTACGCCGATATGATGGCGCATCCGAGGACCCGAGGGACCATGAGTACTGCAACGGCCCAAATGACGATTGACTGGACGGCGGTAGCCGATGGGACACCATTCCCACCGGCGGCCTTCGCGTTTGTGCAGGAGGGACTCGGCTACACGTCGGATCTGGTCGTGCAGGACGGGTATGGCCTCCACGAGCTCGATCGTCACATTGACGGCCAGCAACTCTGCCTGGGACTGCGGGACTTCGCTATCGAGCAATATGGCCTGCTCGCCCCGGTCGTCCTGCGGCAGTGGGGGGTGGATCGCACCGACGACTTCGGGACGATGGTCTTCCACATGGTGGAACTTGGGCTGCTGAGAACCAACGCCTCGGATTCGCTGGACGACTTCCGCGCCGTCTTCGACTTCGAGGTCGTGTTCCACGACCATGAGCTCGCGGAGCGCATCGGCGCCGGTCGCTAGACCCGTGGCCAAGGCAACCCGAAAAAGGACAACCTCAAACGCCGGGTCGGACCTGACGCGCCTGCATCTCTGGCAGATTCAGTGGGTACGCGACGTGCTGGTGATCGCCGCGATAGTGGCCCTCATCTGGCTCGGCTATGCGATGCGCGATGTGACGGTGCCGCTGCTGGTTGCGCTGCTGCTTGCCTACCTCTTCGAGCCGATCATTTCGCGACTGGCCAACAGCGAGCGGTTTCCACTGGGCCGCGCGCCAGTCATCGGGGGGACGCTTGCCATCATCGGCGGCGGCGTGCTCATCGTCCTTGCGCTTGCGACCCCCATGGTCATCACCCAGACGAGCAGTCTGGTTTCGGACGTGCAGAGCGGCCGCATGCGCGAGCGGCTCACCATCGTCGCCGAGGAACACGCGCCGGAACTCGTCCGCGAGGAAGTGGTCGGCACGATCGGCCTGCTTCCATCGGCCGAGGGCGCGGAAGTCATGGACGAGGACCGCGCGCTGCTGGACCTCGTGCAGGGCAGCGGCGACTGGGCGCTGGCGGTGCTCGGCGGCATCGCACGGTTCGGTCTCCTGGCGTTCCTCATTCCCTTCTACTTCTTCTTCTTCAGCCTCTGGTTCCCCGACATGTCGGCCTTCTGCCGCACCCTGGTGCCCGACGATGACCGCGATCGCATCGAGCGACTCCTTGCGCGCATGGATGGCGCAGTCGCGGGGTTTGTGCGAGGCCGCGTGGTCATCGCCGTGATCATGGGCTCGGCGCTGGCCGTTGGCTGGATGATCTGCGGCGTGCCCTACGCGATCGTGCTGGGCATCGTCATCGGTGTCTTCTGCATCGTGCCCTTCCTGGGGCTCGTGGGCATTCCGCTTTCGATCGGCCTGCTGCTGCTGGATCAGTTGGGCGTCCCGGAAGCGGAGCGCATGGCCTTCTGGGGGATCCTGCTCTGGCCGACCCTGGTCTTCGCCGTCGTCCAGGCACTCGATGGCTGGATCCTCACCCCGGCGATTGCCGGAAAGGCCACGAATCTTGACCCGGTCACGATCTTCGTGGCCGTACTCGCCGGAGGCAGCGTCCTGGGCGCCTACGGCATGTTGCTCGCCATTCCAGTCGCCGCCTGTATCAAGATCCTGCTGCAGGAGGAAGTGCTGCCGCAATTGCGGGCCTGGGCGCGGGGCGAGGTTTGCGACCCACTGCCAATCGACCGTGACTAGCGCTTCTTGCGCTTCTTGAAGCGCTTCTTGTGGCTGTCGGTGCGCGTACTGCCGCGGCCGCTGCCAAGCGCATCGAGCCCGGGGAGGGACGACGGGTCATTGGGATCGAGGTCCTTCATCGCCGCCAGCTTGTCGCGCATACCTGTCCCGGCCATTTGCTTTGTAGCCTTGCGCATCATCTCGAACTGCTTGACGAAGCGGCCCACATCACCCTGGTTGGTACCGGAGCCGGCGGCGATGCGCTTGAGGCGGCTCTTGCCGAGGATCGTCGCGTCATCGCGCTCGCCGGGCGTCATGGAGTTTGCGATCGCCTCGATTCGGTCGAACTGCCTGTCGTCCACGTCGACGCCCTTGAGCGCCGAGCCCACGCCCGGGAGCAGTCCGAGGACCTTCTTCATCGGGCCCATGCGCCGAATCATCCGCAGTTGCTTGATGAAGTCGCCGATGGTCATCGACCCGCTGGCCATCTTCTCGGCGAGCTTCTCGGCGTCCTCCTCGCTGACCTCTGCCTGCGCCTTCTCGACGAGCGAGACGACGTCGCCCATGCCCAGGATCCGGCCCGCTGCGCGCTCCGGGTGGAATCGCTCCAAGGCGTCGACGCGCTCACCGGTTCCCACGAAGAGCAGTGGCACGCCAGTGACGGCCTTGACGGAAAGTGCTGCACCTCCGCGCGCATCGGAGTCGAACTTCGCGAGGATCACGCCATCGACGGCAAGCTGGTCGTGGAAGGCGCGGGCCGCAGTGACTGCATCCTGGCCGACCATCGCGTCGATGACCAGCACGATCTGGTGGGGTTGGGCCGTCCGCTGTACCCCCCGCAATTCCTTCATCAGGTCATCGTCGATGTGCAGGCGGCCGGCGGTATCGAGGATCACGACGTCTGCACTCAGCGACTGTGCATGCTTGATGCCGCGCTTGCAGACGTCCACGGCGACGCCCGTCGCCGTGCCGTACTCAGCGCAGCGATCCGGCTCGCCGTAGAAGCTCACGCGACCGCTGCCGCCGTCTGCATCCGCGGCGATGACCTCCAGTTGCTCGACGGCGGCCGGTCGTTGGAGGTCGGCCGCCACGAGGCAGACGGACTTGCCCTCGCCGCGCAGGTGCATAGCAAGCTTGCCGCAGGTCGTCGTCTTGCCGCTGCCTTGGAGGCCGCAGGCCATGATGATCGTCGGCGCAGGCTCCACGAGCATGAGGGAGGCGTCCTCGCCGCCCATGAGTTCCACGAGGCGGCGATGGACGATCCCGACCATCTCCTCGCCGGGCTTTAGGCTCGACGTGACCGTCTTGCCGACGGCTTCCTCGAGGATCCCCTCGCAGAAGCGGCTGACGACGTCCACGTGCACATCTGCCTCGAGCAGGGCGGTCCGCACCTCCTCCATCGCCTCGCGGACGTTGGATTCGCTGATGCGACCGCGGCCCGAGAGGTCTCGCAGGGCGCCGGTGAGCTTGTCGGAAAGGGCTTCAAACATGGCCGAGGGGGGAGTCTAGCAGGGGGTCAGGCGCGATCGAGCCACGTTAGCAGCCGCTTGGTGGTCCAGCAGTTGATGCACTGCTTGGGCGTCAACCACCCTCGGCGGGCGGTGAGCACGCCGTAGCGCAACTGGTCGAAGTCGTCGGGTCCATGGAGGTCGGTGTTGATCGAGAGCAGCGCGCCCGCCTCGACGGCTGCGCGCACATGCACGTCGCGCAGATCAAGGCGCCAGTGATTCGCGTTGATTTCAAGCGCCGTGTCATGCTCCACGGCGGCGGCGATGAGCGTCGCCATGTCCGGTTCCAGGCCAGGGCGACGATTGACCAGCCGACCGGTGGGATGCCCCAGTACATGTACGAGGGGGTGCTCGATGGCTGCAAGTAGCCTTGCCGTGGCCTTCTCCGGGGACTGGCCCAGCGCAACGTGTGGCGAGGCAATCACGATGTCGAGCTCGGCGAGCACCTCGTCCTCGTAGTCAAGTCGTCCATCGCCGAGAATGTCCACCTCGCTGCCGGCGAGCACCCGAATGCCCTTGACGCTCGCGTCGACCGCCCGGATCGCATCGACGTGGACGCGCAGGCGATCCTCGTCGAGGCCGTTGGCCTGCACAGCGGCCCGCGAGTGGTCCGTGACCCCAACATAGGCGTATCCAGCAGCCTTCGCGGCCGCGGCCAGTTCCTTGATGCTTAACGCCCCGTCGCTGGCGACAGTGTGGCAATGAAGGTCGCCCCGGACGTCGTCGAGCTCGATGAGCGTCAGGGTCTCACGTGGTTCAAGCTCCCCGCGGTGTTCTCGCACTTCCGGGGGTTGCCAGGGCAGGTCCAGGGCGGCGTAGATGTCCTCCTCAGTTGTGGCGGCCACCGGCGCGATGCCGCGTGCCTGGGGTGGCTCCGCCTCACCATCGTCTCGAAACAGCCCGTACTCATTGAGACGCATCGTGGCAGCGATCGCCCGCTCGCGTAACAGCACGTTGTGATCCTTGCTGCCAGTGAAGTACAGCAGCGCGGCGCCGAAGGCTGCTGCCTCGACGATGCGCAGATCAACCTGCACGCCCGCATTGAGGCGAATCGAGCACTTGGTCGAGCCACGCGCAAGCACCTTGGTCACGCCCTCCATCGTGCAGAAGGCCTCGGCAAGCACCTCGTCGTCGCCGACTGCCAAGATGTCGATGTCGCCGATGGTCTCGCGGCCGCGCCGCAGCGACCCTGCGAACTGCGCCTGCGTGGCGCCCGCATCCTCGAGCCTCGCGACGATCTCCTCGGCCAGGGGCATGGCATCGCCGATGCGCATGCGATCGCCTGCGGTGGCCATGAACTCCAGCGCGTCGGTGATGTTTGCGATGGTCTTCGCGCCCATCCGGGGTAGGTCCTCAAGTGACCCAGCGTCGATCGCCGCACGCAGCGACGCGATGTCGGTGACATCCGCCTCCTGCCAGAGCAGCCGTACCTTCTTGGGGCCAAGGCCCGGTACCTCCAGCACGTCAAGCAACCCGGGAGGGATCTCCTCAAGCAGGTCCGCGGCTTCCTCGACTGCGCCGGTCTCCACGAACTCGATGATCTTCGCCGCGCTTGCGGCGCCGATCCCATCGATGGCCGTCAGCGTCTCCACGTTGGCGATGGTTGCCACATCCTCGACGAGCTCCTCGAGGATGCGCGCAACGCGCCGGTGGGCGTTGACCCGGAACGCGTTTGCGCCAGTGAGTTCAAGGACGCTGGCCATCTGGTGGAAGATGGCGGCGAGGTCCCCGTTGGTGGACATTAGCGCACGCCCCCGAGCCCCAGGTGTTCGCCGTACTCCTTGCGCATTCGACCTCGCAGCAACGCGCGGGCCGGATCGGAGAGGTCCGGGTCCACCTCGAGTATGGCCGCCGCGTCGCGGCGGGCCATGTCCAGGAGCTTGTGGTCCCGAAGTGGATTGGCCAGCCTGAACGCGGTCCATCCGCTCTGGCCCGAGCCGAAGATCTCGCCGACGCCACGAATGCGCATGTCCGCGTCTGCGATCTCATAGCCGTCGCTGGTCTTGGCAATGGCGTCCAGCCGCCGCCCCGCCTCGTCCGTCGTGGCATCGGCGACCAGCACGCAGGATCCTGCGTGGTTACCGCGGCCAATGCGACCCCGGAGTTGATGCAGCTGGGCAAGCCCGAAGCGATCGGCGTGCTCGATGACCATCATGGTGGAGTTTGGCACATCCACGCCGACCTCGATCACGGTGGTTGCCACCAGGACGTCGATGTCGCCTGCTCGGAACGCCTCCATAGTCTCTGCCCGCTCCGTCGCGTGCATGCGCCCATGCAACGTGCCGATGCGGGCGGCAGCCAGTGGCCCCGCGGCCAGCGCCTTGGCGTGGCTTGTGACGTTCTTCAGGTCACTGTCGGTGTCTTGGATCATCGGCACCACCACATATCCCTGCCGGCCGTCTGCGACCGTGGCGGCCAGTTGTTCGTACACGCCCTGGGCGTTCTCCGGGGAGACGACCCGCGTTGCGACGGGCTGGCGACCAGGTGGCAGTCCGCGGATCGTCGAGATGTCGAGATCGCCGAAGTGGGTCAACGCCAGCGATCTGGGAATCGGCGTGGCGGTCATGATCAACACGTGCGGCGTGGTCCGCGCGTCACCGGCCTTGGTGTGCAGCGTGTGGCGCTGGTGCACGCCGAAGCGATGCTGCTCGTCGATGATCGCCACTGCAAGGCTCGCGAAGGAGACGTCCTCGGTCAGCAGCGCATGGGTGCCGATGAGCAGGTCGACCTCTCCGGCCTCGATGCGTACAAGCAGGTCCGCGCGCTCCTTGGCGGTGCATGAACTTGTCAGCAGCGCCACGCGCACCTTGGAATCCGTCAGCAGGGCGGCGAGGGTGGCCTGGTGTTGCTCGGCCAGCAGCTCGGTGGGGGCCATGAGCGCCGCCTGGTGTCCGCTTGCAATCGCCGTGAGCATCGCGTGCACGGCAACCACCGTCTTGCCGCTGCCCACATCGCCCTGCAGCAGCCGGTTCATCGGGACCGATTGCTGGAGGTCCGCGGCGATCTGCTCGATTGCCGCGGACTGTCCGCCGGTGAGCGTGAATGGGACCCGTGCTGTGATGCGATCGCGAATCTCGTCGTCCCATCGCAGCGACGGCGCCACCAGCGTTGACTGTCGCTCGTGCTGCTTGATCTTGATGCCGAGTTGCAAGAGGAGAAACTCGTCGTAGATCAGCCGCCGCCTGGCCACGGTGGCGTCCGTCTCGCACGCTGGTCGGTGAAGCGTCGCCCAGGCATCGGCCAGGGCAGGCATCGATCGTTCGCGTCGAAACGCATCATCAAGGTGATCCTCGATCTGCGGCAGGGCGTCATCGAGTACGCGCTCGACCAGGCGACCGATGACCGTCGAGGAGACGTGCTCACTGGCCGGGTAGATCGCTACCAAGCCCTCGGCGGCCGGCAGCAGGTCCTCCTCGTCGAGTTCCTCGAAGCGTGGATTGGTCATCTGCAGGCGCCCCTTGTAGCGATGCAGGGTGCCGCGGATTCGCACGTGCATGTCGGGGTGCAGCGACCTCCCGACCCACTGCTGATTGAACCAGACGAGGTCAAGACGTCCCGAGTCGTCCTCGATGACCGCTTCGACTCGCGGCGGACGGCCCCGAATGGGCCGAACGGTGTCCACGATCGCGTCGATGGAGATGAGGTCGCCGAGGCGATCCTGCTCACCGAGGAGTTCCTCACCCTCGGCGATCGTGCAGCCCCCGTGGTGCAGCTCGTATCGATGTGGCGCGTGCTTGACCAGGTCGGCGATCATGGCGATGCCCAGATCGGCCAAGGCCCGCGCTCGCTGCTGCTGCACGCCGGGCAGGTCAGCCACGAGGGTCGTCAACTGCAGCGTCGTGCGTGGCATGGCGATGGGCTGAGGATACCATCGACGCATCGTGTCCCACGCGACCAATGACGACCCGCCGCTGACCGTCTCCCAACTGAGCCGCCGCATCAGCACCGCCCTCGAGTCGGGCATCGAGGAGGTCACCGTCGTCGGCCAGGTCAACCGGCTCTCGGCCAAGAAGCACTGGTATTTCCCCCTCACCGATGGCGAGTCCACCATCGACTGCGTGATGTGGGCATCGAAGGCGCCCCGAGATTGGGAACCGGCGCAGGGTGACGAGGTGATCGCCACCGGCCGCGTCGGGCACTACGCACCCAACGGCAGGACACAGCTCTACGTCGACACCCTGCGTGATGCGGCGGGCAAGGGTGACCTGCAGAAGGCCTACGAGGCGCTGGTGCGCGAACTCCGCGACTTGGGCTGGTTCGAGGACGATCGCAAGCAGCCGCTGCCGGCTATCCCACAGCACGTAGCGGTCATCACCAGCGCCGGGTCGGCCGCCGCGGCGGACGTCATCGAGACGGCGCGGCGACGCTGGTCGGCGGTCGCACTCACCATCGTCAACGTGCCCGTCCAGGGCGAGGCGGCCGCCGCGAGCGTCGCAGCAGCCATCGCCGCAGTCGACGCGCACCTGGACGTCGATACCATCATCGTCACCCGCGGCGGCGGGTCGCTCGAGGATCTCTGGTCATTCAACGAACGGGTCGTCGCAGAGGCCGTTGTCGCCTGCAGCACGCCGCTGGTGGCGGCAATCGGACACGAGTCGGACACGACGATCATCGAGTTGGTCGCGGACCTTCGCGCATCGACGCCCACAGCGGCGGCCATGGCGGTGATCCCGGAGGCCTCGGAACTCTCCCACCAGGTCGAGCAGGGCGCCTTTCGCCTCCACGCTACCGCTCAGCGACAGGTGCACGCGCGCATCCGTCGCCTTGCGGATGCGGAGGCGGCGCTGGCTGCCCGGCGGCCCCACGCGATGCTGCGGCGGCGCCAGGAGCGGTTGTTGACGCTGCTTGGCCATGTCCGCGGTGGCCTTCAGCGACACCTCGCCGGGCAGAGCCGTCGCCTCGAAGGCGCGTCGCGCGCGCTTGCAGCCATTGATCCCTCCGCGGTACTCGCTCGCGGCTGGAGCCTGACGCGCAGGGCCGATGGCACGCTCGTGCGAAGCGTCACGGATGTGACCGTCGATGATCCCCTCACCACGCTCTTGGCCGACGGATCGATCACCACGAAGGTGACGGCCACCGCGCAGGACGATGGGGTAGAGTGCCCGCCATGAG
>CAZKTE010000042.1:0-15790 GCA_964555625.1 uncultured Isosphaeraceae bacterium
TGAGGCGATTGGCGGACCTTCAGTCGCGTGTCGAGCAGCGTGACGCTGTCGGCGAAGAACGGCAAGCGGAAGTGCAGTCCGGCGTCTCGAACGATGCTGGCATCGTCAGTCTGGCCGAAGCGGCTACGAATGCCCACCTCGTGGTACGAGACGGTGTACGTCATGCTGAAGAGCAGCAGCACGCCCAGCAGCGCGATGCCCGCTGTAATTGACAGTGGTCGCCTCATGGCCCGGAGCCTCCTTCGGTGTCCTCGATCGTATCCCCGAAATTCAGCAGCGGATTCACGGTCCGCAGTTCAAGATCAACGTCGAATCGACTGGGTTCAATGCCCACGACGTACTTGCGCATAGTCGGAAGCTTGCGTGCAAGAACCCCCATCACGCTCCGCTGGCGGTAGAGATTCGGCGCCGCGGCGTAGGCCATCATCTGCCCCCGCACGCGACTGGCGCGCGCCCAGGTGGACATGATCTCGACCCACCGATCGCTGCCAGCCTGCGCCAATCGCAGCGATGCAACGCCGCGCCCCTCCTGCAGTAGCGCAGTGGCCCTGGCCTGCCAGTGCGTCATCAGCCCGTGCACTTCATCGGCCTCGCCCGTATCAGCACCCTCGCGCCGGAGGATCTCCCAGTTTGCGCGTGCCTGCTCGTAGCGGTCCACGGCATCGACGACGGTGTCGACGAGGTCCCCGTCGCCAACTTCCCGCAAGAGGATGTTCTCGCCCCAGCCCTGCGCTGCGGCCACCAAGCGATCGCGACCTTGCCGCGCAACGTTCAGTTCCTCGTACTTCCCGGTGTTGCCGCCGCCTGCCGGTCGCAGGAACAGCACGTCCACAGACACTACCTTCACTCCGACGTCCCGCCGATCAAGCACCTGCTGCAGCTCGCCGACGAGCGTCGCCGACAGGTCCCCCCGTCCGGCTCCAAGGAGATGTTCAAGGGAGATCTCCTGAAGCACGTCGGTGAGCATCTCGCGGGAGATCGATCGAAGGGCGAGTTCTCGCCCGCTGAGACGAGATCGCCGCTCGACATCATCGGCGGCGAAGTCCAGCCACTGGAGCAAGCCCTGATCGCTGACGCGGTAATGCAGCACCGCCTGAAGATCGACCAGGGCAAGGGCGTCTGCGACACCGTTGACGATGAAGGGGAGCGGCTTCTCGATGGCCAGACTCGAGAGATCATCTGACCAGAGCACGACGGCTCGATCCTGCTTCCAGGAGAAGGTCAAGGGGAGTTGTCGCACGCGGGTGACATCGACGATCTCCGCCGACTCGATGGGCCAAGGCAACTTCCACATCAGGCCCGGGCCATGCACGTCGCCGATGATCGCCCCCTGCCGCAGCCGAACCGCCTGTTGCGTGGGCTCTACCACGACCATCGTGTCCAGCAGCAGCAGCGCCGCAACCGCCAGCGCAAGGAGTCCGCCGAACGACCGCAGCAGCAGCTGGTATCCCCAGCTGCTGGCGATGTCAAACCCGAACTGGTAGTTGATCGCCTCGTTGAGCGAACGCACGATCGAGTCGGGCGCGGCGAGCATGCTCAGCGTCTTGGAGTCATAGGCTGGCCGCGGAAACTCACCGGGGATGCGCGGCCTGTAGAGGTTCAGGATGAAGTTGAGCAGAATCTCGAAGGCAACCGCGAGCATGAAGATCGGTATCGCCCAGCAGATAATCTCGATGACTGCGTCGTTATCGAAGAACCGAAAGACCAGTCCGATCGAGAGCGCGAGCGAGAGAACCGCCGAGCCCACCATCCAGCTCGCTCCCCCACGGAGGTTCTTCCATGCCGCCACCCGCGCCATGCCCGCCACGAATCGCGAGTAGATGAAGGCCAGCAGCGTGAATCCCAGCGTAATCGCCAGCGCCCAGCCCGTCAGGCTCGTCATCTGCATCAAGGTTCGGACGTTGTCGTCGGGGTGATCCAGGCGACCAAGGAACCTCAGGACCAATAGAGCCACGACCGTCAGGGCCACTGCGACCGCCAGGCTCACGGCGGGCATGAGCCAGCGATGGATCATGCGAAGACGACGGGCCGCGGGGCGGTCATCGTCGTCGGTATCGAACATCGCCGAAGAAGCGTCTCCCCCCAGCTCCTCGGCCTCGAGGGCCTCAAGCCGCTCCATCTTCTGCTGGTAATAGAGGATTGCCAGGCCCAGCCACGCCACAAGTCCAATTGACGCGTAGAAGGAGGCCAGCACGAGGGGCGTGTCATCGGCCACAAGCCCAAAAACGAGCAGCACGGCCGCAACCAGTGCCTGCACGAGCAGGCCGGTCACAGCGGTGTTCACCGCCCTCTGGCACGCGTGTTGATCAACTCTCATGACGCCGCGATCACTTTCCTCCGTGAGATGGGGGCTCCTGCCGCAGGTGCAGCCTCCGAGGGCCCCCGCGCGATACGAACCGCCCTGTTCCCACGTTCGTTGAGGGGGGGAAGATTATCATGGACCGCTACTCCCTGCCGGTGCGCCCCACAACCTGCCCGCCATGATCAACCAGACCCTCGCCATTGCCCGAAACGCGTTCTTCGAGAGCATCAGGCAGCCCATCCTGCTGGTGCTTGTGCTGGCAGCAATGCTGCTGCTGATCCTCTCGAACCCGCTGTCGGCCTTCACAATGGAGGACGACCAGAAGATGCTCCTGGACATCGGCCTGGCCACGGTGTTCATGGCCGGGATGCTCCTGGCGGCATTCGTGGCCGCCAACGTCCTGGGCCGCGAGATCCACAACCGCACGGCCCTGACGGTGGTGTCCAAACCGGTCTCCCGACCCTCCTTCGTGGTGGGCAAGTTCCTGGGGGTGACGGCGGCGATCACGCTCGCAACGCTTGCCATGGCGCTGGTGTTCGCGCTGGTCGAACAGCAGGCGGTATTGCAGACGGTGCGCGATCCCATCCACGTACCCGTCATCGTGCTGGGAGTAGCCGCCATCGTCCTCGGCACGACGGCGGCAGTCTGGTGCAACTACTTCTACGGATTCGTCTTCTCCAGCACTTGGATTTGCGCCACCACTCCATTGCTTGCGGTGGCCTATCTGGTGACGTTGAACTTCGGCCCGAACTTCACCCCCCTGCCCATGGCCCATGCCTTCAAGCCAGATCTCTGGAAGGCGCTCCTGTCAATTCTCGTGGCCATCACGGTGCTGGCGAGCATCGCCGTCGCCGCGTCCACGCGGCTGGGGCAATTGCAGACGCTTGTTGTAACGTTCCTGATCTTCTTCGCCGGGATGATGTCTGACGCCTGGTTCGGCCAACCCCGTGATCGCATCGAGATGGCCTGGCTCGACCGCGCGACTGCCGAGGGCAAGACGGTGGGAAGTGAGCATGTGCGCACGATGGAGAAGACCAACGGCGACATCGAGGAGGTGGTCACCGAAGTGACGGTGCCGCTGACGGGCGTGAACCTCCGTGCCTACGCCACCGACGGCGAACTGGCCGCCTGGGCGGGATGCCACGTCGGCGCAGCGATCCTTCCAAACTTCCAAGTCCTCTGGCTTGCCGATGCCCTCACCCAGCACAATGTCATCCCCACGCGATACGTCGTTCGCAGCGGGATCTACGGCGGGCTCTACGTCAGCGGCGCCGTGTGCATCGGCATCGTGCTCTTCCAACGCCGGGAAGTGAGTTGATCGCGTGAGCACGAGCGCTGCCCCCAGGGCGATTCGAATCCGGGGCGCATCAGAACACAATCTCAGGTCGATCAACATTGAGATCCCTCGCGATCAGATCGCGGTGATCACTGGCGTCAGCGGCAGCGGAAAGAGCTCGCTGGCGTTCGACACGATCTATGCCGAGGGCCAACGCAAGTACATGGAGTCGCTGAGCGCCTATGCACGTCAATTCCTCGACCGCATGGCCAAGCCGAGGGTCGAAGGCATCGAGGGTCTTCCTCCGACGATCGCCATCGGCCAGCGCAGCGGCAGCCACAACCCCCGCTCGACTGTCGCCACCACGACGGAGATCCAGGACTACCTGAGGCTCCTGATGGCCCGATGCGGCACGCCGCGTTGCTGGCACACAGACGAGGACGGTACGACCTGCGGACGCGCAATCGAGGCTACCACCGCCACGGCAATCATCGAGACGATCCTGGAGCGCGGCGAGGGGCGCCGCATCCTGCTCTGCGCGCCGATCGTGGCTGGACGCAAGGGATTCCACCGCGAGGCCGTCGAGGACCTCCGGTCCCAGGGATTCGTACGGGCACGCGTCAACGGCACCGTCATCGACCTGCGAGATGCCCTCAGCGGTGACGATGAGAATCCTCTGGGCCTGGGCCGCTACGAGATGCACGACATCGAGGCGGTCGTAGATCGCATCAGCGTCTCGGCCGCCGAGCGCGATCGTGTTGCTGACTCCGTCGAGACCGCGCTTCGCCTCGGTCGAGGCAGCGTGATCGTCTTGGCCGAAGATGGCGAGGACTGGCAGGAGGATCGCTACAGCGAGCACCTTGCGTGTCCGGAGCATCCGTCCTGCTCGCTTGCGGACCTGGAACCGCGGCTTTTCTCATTCAACTCGCCCTACGGCGCGTGCCCGGCGTGCGACGGGATGGGCATCGTTCGCGAGTTCGACGAAGAACTCATCGTGCCCGATCCATCACTTGGCATTACACGCGGCGCGATCCATGCGTGGAAGACCAGCGTGCCACAGATGAGACGGCGCTATGGCCGCATGCTGCGCAAGTTCTGTGACGCCATCGGCGTCGATGGCACCGCCTCCTTCGAGAGCTTGAACGCATCGCAGCGGAGGGCTCTGATACAGGGCGCCACCGGGAAGTCCGTCTCGTTTCGCGGCGTGATACCGGATCTGCAGCGTAGGCTTCGGCAGACCGAGAGCGATCTGGTGCGCAATCGCCTCATGGGCTACATGCGACGCGCGCCCTGTGGCGACTGCCAGGGGCGACGCCTGCGTCCCGAAGCGCTCGCCGTGACACTGCCCGGCGCGGAGGGCGATGTGGGACTGAGCGATCTGACGGCACTGACTATCGAACTGGCCATCGAGGCCTTCGATGGCCTTCGACTCTCCCAAGAACATGCCCGCATCGCAGAGCCGGTGCTGCGGGAGATCACCAGTCGCCTGCGATTCCTGGCCTCGGTGGGCCTCCCCTACCTCTCGCTGGATCGGTCCAGCGCCACGCTCAGCGGCGGCGAGGCGCAGCGCATCCGGCTTGCAACGCAGGTGGGCAGCGGGCTCGTTGGCGTCTGTTATGTGCTTGATGAGCCCACGATCGGCCTGCACGCCCGCGATGGCCAGCGCCTAATGCGGACGCTGCGTCACCTTGCCGACATCGGCAACACAGTGATCGTGGTGGAACACGACGAGGCGGTCATTCGGTCCGCCGATCACGTTGTCGACATCGGCCCAGGCGCAGGCATGCATGGGGGGCTCGTCGTAGCCGAGGGCAACGTCGAGGACATCGAGGCCACCGATGGAAGTCTCACGGGCCAGTTCCTCAGTGGTGCAAGGTGCATCGAACTGCCCGAGGCACGCCGTAGCGTCACGCCCGAGCACGCCATCACGATGCTCGGCGCCACCCGAAACAACCTTCGTGAGATCGACGTGGCCATTCCACTGGGCGGCCTCGTCTGCGTCAGCGGCGTGTCCGGATCTGGAAAGTCCTCGCTGGTGAACGACGTCCTGCTCATGGCAGCGCGGGATCTAGTGGCTGGCCGCACCGCCGCTCATGTCGAGTGCCGAGGCATCGAGGGTGTCGACTGCATCGATCGCGTGGTCCAGGTGGATCAGTCCCCCATCGGCCGCACGCCTCGGTCCAATCCGGCCACATATACGGGAGTCTTCGACGGCATTCGATCGCTCTTTGCACGAACGCGCGATGCGCGGATCCGCGGGTACGCCCCTGGACGCTTCAGCTTCAACGTCAAGGGTGGACGCTGCGAGGCGTGCGCAGGCCAAGGCGTCAAGCGCATCGAGATGCACTTCCTGCCCGATGCGTTCGTGACCTGCGAGGCATGCGAGGGTGCCCGATACAACCCAGAGACGCTGGAGATTCACTGGAAGGACCAGTCGATCGCGGAGGTGCTCGACACCACCATCGAGGACGCCCTGGAAGTCTTCGAGGCGCACGGCAAGCTTGAGCGCATGCTCCGATGCTTATGCGACGTGGGACTGGGATACCTGACGCTGGGCCAGCCATCGACGACGCTCAGCGGTGGCGAGGCGCAGCGCATCAAACTCGCAAGCGAACTGGGGGTGCGCGGCGGCCAACACACGCTCTACGTGCTGGATGAACCGACGACTGGCCTGCACTTTGCCGACGTGGAGAAACTGCTGGGCGTACTGCATCGCCTCGTGGACGCCGGCAACAGCGTGGTCGTCATCGAGCACAACCTCGACGTCATCAAGTCGGCGGACTGGGTCATCGATCTAGGCCCGGAAGGTGGCACCGCCGGCGGCAACATCGTCGCAGAGGGAACGCCCGAGCAGGTGGCATCCGTCGCAGAGAGCCACACCGGTACATCCCTCTGCTCGCTGCTCGGGACGGCGATCGCTAGCGCTTGAAGACCAAGTAGCGCGAGACGAGAAAGTTGAACGTGATGCCCACGGCGGACCCGACCGATGCGCCGACCAGCCCGGCCCATGGAATTCCGTGGGCGGCGCTCAGCCACATCGTCACCGCCCAGGTCGCAATCGCACCCACACTGCAGACGGCGATGAAGCCCAGATACTGCACCAGGAGTGACTGCCGCCGGGCATACCAGAATGCCCATCGCCGGTCCCACGTGAAGTTCCATGACATGGCGGTGAGCACCGCCAGCGCAATTGCAATCCGCTGCG
The DNA here is from genome assembly GCA_964555625.1 of uncultured Isosphaeraceae bacterium. Taxonomy (GTDB): domain Bacteria; phylum Planctomycetota; class Phycisphaerae; order Phycisphaerales; family SM1A02; genus CAZJKE01. The sequence goes on from CAZKTE010000042.1 coordinate 6,784, forward strand.
CGGGTATGACGGCGGTCCAAAGCATCAGCGCAGCGAGATAGATGGCCACGCCGCTTGCACCTACCGCTGCAAACGTGAAAAAGCTCACGTGCGAGGGGTGCGTGTAGCGATAGAGGCGGATGCAGTGGAGCAGGTACTCCCACTGAACCTTCAGCGTGAGCTTGCTTTGGCCATGGCGTCGGGTACGAAATCCAATGGGTACCTCAGCCACGCTCTTGCAGCCGCACTTGACGATGAGCTCGAGGCCAATCTTGTAGCCGATTGGATCCAGATCCACGGCACGCTCCCATGTCGCGCGCCGAAGCCCAAGGAACCCGCTCATTGGGTCTCGCACGCGGGTGAACACCCGTGCCATGAGGGTGGCCGCCTTCGAATTGAGCCACCGAAGTACGCCCCAGCCGTCCTCGGTCGATCCGCCCGGGACATAGCGTGATCCGACGACGAAGTCGGCTCCCTCGGACAGCGCCTTCACCATGGCCGGGATCACGCTGGCCGGGTGGGAGCCGTCGGCATCCATGATCACCAGCACGTCGCCGGTGGCCTCCTCCAGGCCATGGAGTACCGCGCTGCTGAGCCCGCGATCCTCACGTCGCACGATGAGCCGAACCCAGTCCTCTCCACGCTCCTCGATGAGCGCCTCGGTCCCATCCTGAGAGTCGTCGTCGACGATGATGACCTGCGCCTCCGGGAGATCCGCATCACGCAGCGCCGACAGCGCGTCGAGCGTGTCCGGAAGGCTATCGGCCTCCCGATAGGTGGGCAGGATGATGGTGACTGTGTCAGGTGGCATGGGCGGATCAGAACTGCTTATGCAACGGCCGTGCCTTCTCGGGCTTGATGCCAAGGATCGATCGCACGAGTTCAAGGTCCCTTGGCCTGGTCACCTTGATGTTCGTCGCATCCCCCTCGATCACGTGGACCGACTCACCAAGGCGCTCGACGGCCACTGCATCGTCGCTACACCCGTCAAGGTCCGCCTGGGCATATGCGCGACGAAGCAGGTCCGCATCGAAAACCTGCGGCGTTTGGATCTCCCACAGGCCATCGCGGGGGATGGTGCGCTCCACCCGATGGGCATGCACCGTAGCTCGCGTGTCCTCGCCGAGGATGGCGTCGGCAACCGCATCCTCGTCGCCGAGTTCGGCGGCGTTCGACTCGGCGATCTTCATCGTGGCGGTGACCCTGATGCCCGGGACCACGGCAGGAAGCGTCTCGCTGGCCAGCAGGAGCTGTTCGATCAATTCGCCACCCACGGCCGGGCGGGCGGCATCATGCACGGCGATGCGATCCGCGTCGGAATCGACTCCCTCGATTGCAGCCTTGACGCTCTGCCAGCGATGGTCGCTGCCACCGGCAACGATCGACACTCCGTGAAATGAGAGCGCCGCCCCGAAGCGGTCCTTGAAGGCGTCAAGATCGTCTGGCGGTCCGGCGACAACCACCTGTGTCACCTCATCGCGCTTCGTGAAGCACTCGACAGTCCGCAGCAGCAGTGGCCGCCCGCCGAGGTCCTGCTGCAACTTGCAGCGATCCCCGAATCGGCGGCTGGCCCCGGCGGCCGGAATAATGACGGAGACGCGCACAGAGCCATGCTAGTGGCGCTCGGATGGGATGTCGAAAGAGGGCAGCCGCTCCTCGAAGCGGCACCTGGGCGCGTTAGGGTCCTTCGCGGGGCAATGGGGCCCCGGGAGAGGTCACATCATGCTTCGTACTCGCCTGCTTTCCTGTCTGATGCCTCTGTGCGTCCTGATCCATCTGGGTGGCACACCGCTGACCGTGCTGCCAGGATGTCCCGTGCCGATCATCGGCACCTGCCCGGATGGAACCGCCTGGACGCCGCTCGCAAGCGCGGCCATCTGGGAAGCCATCACGCAGTGGCAGACCTGCATGGCCGCCGCCGACGCGCGCTATCGCCAGCGCTTGCACCTGCTGGGTGCGGGCGTGCGCCCCGGCCGGCCGATGATCTGCTTCAGATCCCTGATGCTGCGCTGGCCTCCGTGGCTTGAGGACCTCTTGGCGGCGCTGGCCGCCCGTGCCCATGATCGGGCCCAATGCAACGCGGCGCTGCTGGCCGTCTTGGCGGATGAGCGGCGCCGCATCTGCGGAGAAGATCCAGCGGGTACCTAGCACGGGAGTACAGGGGCCCTGGAAGGGCCCCTGTTGCATACCGGAGGTGGGACTCGAACCCACACTCCCTTGCGGGAATCGGATTTTGAATCCGACGCGTCTGCCAATTCCGCCACTCCGGCCGGGATAGGGCATGCTAACACCCCCAGCACCCCGTTTTAGGGTTGTGTCGGCCCCGTCGTGGTCTACGATGAGATGATCGATCCCCGCCGCTGCGGGGCGCGGAAGGAGAAGGACCCGATGCCACGCCTCACACGATCACTCACGCTGCTGTCTGCATGCGCACTTCTGGCCACTGCAGTCATCGCCGCACCACCGCGCCCCACTGCGCAGGACCGATGGCAGTTGGACGTTCCGCGGCCTGCGCGATCAGAGACGAGTCGTGGCCTCCTGTTTGAACCATGCGATGCGGCAGCACTTGCCGTCACCGACAGCCTCTCCATCGACATCGTGGCGGGAAACAGCGTCGTCTGCTGGAGCGGCTCAGGGACAGCCGAGCACCACTACGGCCGCAGCCACGACCTCTCGAGTTACTCGTCGACCGCCGGATTGGCACTAGAGGCGACCTGCGCGCACTTTGGGCTGGCCGCCCAGGCCGAGAGCTCCGTGGGCACCATCACGATCTACCGCGACACGGACGGGATGGCCGGGCCGCAGGGCGGCGGCGGCGATCTGTGGCCGCTTGGCTCGACCTCCGTGAACCTACCTGCGACGTCGACGCCGCTGTACGTGACGGGGACGTTTGATCCCCCGATCGCGTTGCTTGCCGATGACCTGCTCTTCATCGAGTTGACGGTACCTGCAAGCGCTCTGGCTCAGGCTCACGAGGTCGGCAGCAACAGCGGTGGCGAACTCTCTTCGTCCTGGCTGCGCACCGGCGGCGGCGAGTGCGGCATTGGTTCCTGGATTACGCCCGGACAGATTGGCTACCCGAACATGCACCTCGTCGAGGTGCTGGAGCTCCAGGAGTCCGTTGTTCCAGATCCCTGCGACGATCCCCTTCGTGCTTGCGCCGAGGACGTGGACGACAGTGGCGCGGTCGCCGTGAGTGACCTTCTGGCCATCATCGCTAACTGGGGTCAGTGCGGCGACGGCACCTATCGGCCCGTGGGCGATGTTGCACCGGCACCCAACGGCGACTGCTGCGTCGGCGTCGCCGATGTGCTGGCGGTCATTGCAGCATGGGGCGAGGAGTGCGGCGGGGGCGGCGGAAAGTTCGCCATCAACGAAATCAGAGTCGACCAGGACGGTGAAGATCTGGACGAGTTTGCTGAGATTGCCGGACCAGCGGGCATCTCGCTTGACGAGTTCTACTACCTGGTCATCGGCGACGGCGCCGGAGGCGGCGGCGTCATCGAAGAGGTCGTGGATCTCTCCGGGCAGGTCATCGCCGCCGACGGGCTCTTCACGTTCGGCGAGGACACGATGACCACCGGCACGCCGGACATGGTCGTCGACGGCCTCAACTTCGAGAACTCCGACAACGTCACCCACATGCTCGTGCAGGGCTTCAGCGGCGCCGAGTACGACGACCTCGATATCGATGACGACGGTGTCCTGGACGTGGAACCGTGGGAGGCCATCGTGGACGCGGTGTCACTGGTCGAGCCCGATCCCGATGGTGGCGTGGGTGATCCGTGGTATGCCCAGCCGCTGGGACCGGTCGGATACTGGCCCCCCTCCCACGTCTATCGATGCCCTGATCTGGATGGCGAGTGGCGCATCGGCGTCTACGCCTCCCTGGCGATCGATTCGCCGGGCGAGTCGAATCAGCCCACCTGCGATCTGCCCGACGCCGACGGTGACGGCATCGCCGATGTAGTGGACAACTGCTACCTGTTCAATCCCGACCAATGGGACTGCAACGACAACGGCACAGGCGACGAGTGTGACATCGCAGACGGCGTATCGCAGGACTGCAACGCAAACGGTGTGCCCGATGAGTGTGACGATGACTGCAACGCCAACGGCGTACCTGATGAATGCGATATCGCAAATGGCACCAGTTCTGACTGCGACGCAAACGGCGTGCCGGATGACTGCCAGCCCGACTGCAACGAAAACGGCATCGCAGACGCATGCGACATCGCGAATGGTGACAGCAGCGATGACAACGCCAACGGCATCCCTGACGAGTGCGAGACGGACGTCATCGCTTACACCAGTTTCGAGGAGCCGAGTCTGGGCGGGCAGTACGTTGATACCGGCGATGCGTCGGTGGACCACGAGTTGGTCAACAACGACGGTCAGGCGATGGTGGCATGGACAGCCAGTGGCGCTGAGATGGGCTTCAGCGCCTGGTACTGGAACACGCGTGATGACGTTGGCCTCACCGATGGGGATTGGGTCGGTACGACCGACTACTCTGGCAACGTCGGGGAGTACCCCGACGGAACGCAGGGTTACGAGCTCAGCGACTGTGATGGCGCCATGGAACTCCGCCTTGACACCGTAACTACCAGCGGCAGCTGGAACATCGCGATGGATGTCTTTGTCGTGGAGACGGGCTGGGAGAGCGAGGACTCCATCGTCATCTCGGCAATCGTCGACGGCGGTGCGGTCGTCACGCTGCTGGACACAACCGGCACCGACATTGATGACCTAGGCATCGAGGGCGCATGGTTCACATTGATAGAGGACCTCTCAGCCTACACCGAAGCGACTCTCTCAGTTCGGCTCGACAGTAACAGCGGCTACGAAGCGGTCTTCGTAGACAACGTGCGATTCAGCAGCGCGGCGTTCAAGGACACGGACGGCGACGGCGTGCCTGATTCAATCGACAACTGCTACCTCTACAACCCAGACCAGGCCGACTGTGACGGGGACGGTGTTGGAGACGTCTGCGAGATCGCCGACGGCACCAGTGACGACTGCGACGGCGATGGCGTCCCCGATGACTGCCAAGCCGACTGCAACGGCAATGGCGTAGCCGATACCTGCGACATCGCCAATGGCGATAGCAGTGATGACAATGGAAACGGGATTCCAGACGAGTGCGAGGGTGGCGATGCATCGATGGTGATCACGGCCGTCTTCGACGGCCCGCTATCGGGCGGGACGCCCAAGGGTGTCGAGCTCTACGTCCTCGCGGACATCGCCGACCTTGGTGCCTACGGGATCGGGTCCGCCAACAACGGCGGTGGAAGCGATGGCGTCGAGTTCACCTTCCCATCGGGCAGCGTGGCCGCTGGCACCTTCATCTACGTTTCCAGCGAGGCAGAGAACTTCGCGGCCTACTTCGGCTTCGCGGCCGACTACTCGAGCGGCGCGATGAGCATCAACGGCGATGACGCCGTGGAGTTGTTTAACGGGACAGCAGTGATCGACGTCTTCGGCGACATCAATGCCGATGGCAACGGAACCAAGTGGGAGTACCTCGATGGCTGGGCCTATCGCCTTGGCGGCGTGGCTCCAAATGGGGGGACCTTCGGCGTCGGCGACTTCACCTACAGCGGCCCAGGTGCCCTCGACGGGTGCACCACAAACGGCAGCTGCACGTCGATAATCCCCGTGGGCACCTGGCTGCCCTAGGCCTTCGCGTCACATTGGGTAAGTCGTAGGGGCCACGGCGGCCTCAGGCTGCAACCGGGCCCTGCATAGCCCCGTAGAACATCACAGATGGGCGTACTGCCTCCTTGACAGCCCCCCCCGTGGGGGCCACAGTAGGGGGTGATGACCCTAATCGGATCGGTCGTCGACGGCCTCGTTCGTTCCCCAAATAGGTCACGGCGATCCACCCCGAGTGCGTTCATCAGTCGACTGATGGTCGGCAACGCGTAGCCTCCGCCCCTTTGGTTGCGTCGCGCTGACTGAGGAGAGAAGGTCGAGAGAAGGATCGACCGACATTTAAGCGATTGGTTCCGACTTCGGTACCCAACCTTCTCGCGCAATTGTTGTGTGTTCGGTGCGTTCGCGCATCGATCAAGTGAATGTTCACGAAACTCAGGAGGGGATTCATTCCCATGAGAAACGTTACGTCTTGTATCTGTATCTTGGGTCTCTCAGGCATGGCCTCGGCCGATGTCCTGTTGGACCAGATCGGACCAGACGACGGTTCTGGCCTTGGTGCAAACATCATGGCCAGCCAGATCTTCGAGGCTGCATACGCTCAGTACAGCGTTGTCGTCGCTGACGACATGACACTGACGAGCATCCAGGAGATTACCGGCGTTGAGGCGGTTGTAGGCGGATGGAACGGCTGGGTCGATCCATCTGGCATCACCGCATATTCGGTCAACTTGTACTCCAGCAACGACGCTGCGGGCGCCGACCTGATGGGCGACATCGCCCACCAGATGGTGGACGCAGCAGATGCCGAGATCAGCGGCACTTGGGCTGGAGCTAATTACCTGATCAACGTTCCAGTTGCCATGTACTCGGCGGCTGGCACCCAGTTGGTGGGAATCGCTCCTGCCAATGAGTTCGCAACCTCCGGCCAGTGCGGTATCGCCCAGTCCCTCCTTGGGGACGGCAACTGCATCCAGGCCAACCCTGGTGGTGGTTTCGGCTTCGGTCCTTGGCAAGCAGCAGACGACGCTTGCTACCGTGTCAACGGTGCGGCAGGCGACCCCTGCGGTGCTCCCTTGGCTGAACCGTGCCCGACCGACATCAACGGCGACGGCGCCGTGAACGTGACCGATCTTCTGACGGTCATCGGCGACTGGGGTAACACCGGCGACGGAACCTATCGCCCCGAGGGCGACTGTGCTCCCCTGCCAAATGGTGACTGCACCACGAATGTTGCAGATGTCCTTGCGGTCATCAGCAGCTGGGGTGCTGACTGTGCCACGTATGGTGCCTGCTGCTACAGCGACGGCACTTGTGACGATGGCTCAACGGCCAGTGGTTGCGCCGACGCCGGCGGAACCTATCTTGGCGACAATAGTTCGTGTGCTGATGGTGGCTGCACCGCAGCTGCATGCTGCATCGGCGCCGATTGTGTCTTCGTTACCGAAGATGCATGCGGTGGCCTCGGCGGCGTTTGGCACGACGGAGACGACTGCACAAGTTGGGACTGCTCGGCCGCAACGCCGGGCGACGAGTGCGCTGATGCAATCGCTGTGTACGACGGAGCCAATTCGTTCGACACATCGAGCATGACCGCCAGCCAGCCGCAGCCGGATGAGACGCAGTGCGAAGGCACCTACCTGGACTGGGACGAAAGCCCAGACGGTTGGTACATGTACACTGCAACCGCCACAGCTTCGTGCCTGTTTGATGCGTGCGATGCGGCCAGTTATGACACGTCGATGGTCCTGTACTCGGACTGCGGAACGCAGCTCGCGTGCAACGGCGACTCGGCGAATCAGTCTGGTTGTCAGACGTATTACTCAGAGATCACGTACGACGTGGTTGAAGGCAACACCTACATCATCCGCATGGGTGGATGGCAGGGTGGAAGCGGTGCCGGCACGATCAATATCACCCTTGATATTGCGCTTGCAGGTGCTTGCTGTCTTGATGAAGTAACGTGCCTTGATGACCTGGACAGCAACCAGTGCGATGCATTTGGTGGCACGTTCCAGGGCGAGGGCACTGTGTGCGACAGTGTTGACTGTGATCCGGAACTTGGTGGCGACGAGTGCGCTGACGCAAGCGTAGCCAACATTGGTCCGAATGCTTTCGATACGTCGTTCGCTACACCTAGCCAGCCTCAGCCAGACGAGACACAGTGCGAAGGCACGTTCCTCGAATGGATGAACAGCAATGATGTGTGGTTCGTTTACACGCCGGATTCCAGCGGTAACGCGACCTTCACGACTTGCGATGCAGCTAGTTATGACACCTCGATGGTTCTCTATGAAGGCGACTGCGACACGCAGGTAGCCTGCAATGGTGACTCATCGGGTGACAGTGGTTGCCAGGCCTACTACTCGAAGATCGAGTACGCGGTCACGGCAGGCACTCCTTACTACGTCCGTCTCGGAGGCTGGCAGGCCGCGTACGGTGCCGGCACGCTGACGATCGAGCAGATCGGTGGCGATGAGACGGCAGCTTGCTGCGTGATGGGCGACTGCATTGGTGAAGTCACCAGTGCGGACTGCTCTGCAGCCGGCGGCACGTGGTACTACGGTGAGACATGTGCAGACGTTGCTTGCCCGCAGCCCGCTTGCCCGGGTTCGCAGGTCAGCCAGAACGTGCATGGCTCTGACGAGAGCTGGACGGCCGGTACGGCTGCCAACGACCCGACTGGTGGCGCTACTTATGAGCGTGCAGAGTCGATCAACGTTGACAGCATGACCCATGTCCGGTTCTGGGGTATCGAAGCATTCTTCGACGGCGCCGGATGGGGTTCTGCCCCCGGCGACTGGCCGATGAACGTACGTGCGTACGACGCTTCGATGACCATGACGGATGAGATCGCTGGTGTCATGCCTACTGAGGCAGCCACTGGTGAGCTCTATGCCGGTGCCTACGAGTTGATCCAGTACGACATTGACGCGTCATTCGGCGCGGTCGCGAACCTCGGCATTCAGTCCGAAAGTGACGGAATGAATTCTTGGTTCCTCTGGATGAGTTCAGGAATCGGCGATGGTGACTCCATGATGAACGATGGCACTGGCTGGGTATCCGGCCAGGGCTTCGATCTGTCGATCTGCATCGACTGATGCAAATCGTCCACACCGACCCCGGGTCGGTGTGATGGAGGACAACTGAGTCCAACCCGCCCCCCGGCCACTGGCCGGGGGGCGGTTCTTTTTGGCGGCTATGCTGCCACGATGCCACTGCGCACCATCGCCACGCGGGTCCTTGTCGGCGCCGTACTGATCGCGGCCCTCTGCGGCATCGCCGCGCTCTTCGTTCCGGGGGACGACATCGGGCGGCTCCTCGGCACGGCGCTCCTCGCCGTCGTCTCCGCGTCCTTCCTGCTTGGCTCGGT
>CAZKTE010000043.1:0-15410 GCA_964555625.1 uncultured Isosphaeraceae bacterium
GTGCAACTGTTCGGGTATGACATCTGCGTCACGAATCCCGTCTTCGTGGAGCGAGGCATCAGCGCGGGACGCGCCAACGCGATCCTCGTCAAGGTCAACCAGATCGGGACGTTGACCGAGACGCTCGCTGCGGTTCGCCTGGCGCACGAGAGTGGCTACGCGGCGGTCATGAGCCACCGCAGCGGCGAGACCGAGGATGCCACGATCGCCGACCTGGCGGTCGCCACCGGCTGCGGGCAGATCAAGACCGGCGCGCCCTGCCGCAGCGATCGCACGGCCAAGTACAACCAGCTCCTGCGGATCGCAGAGCAGCTTGGCGACCGCGCTGGCTTCGGCCGCCACTAGCATGCAACGGTGCACCCGACGACTCGCATGCTGCTGTGGCGACTGGCCCAACTGCCACTGATTCTGCTGGCGATCTACGCCATCACGTTTTCACTGGCGTGGCTCATTCCTGGAAACCCGCTCGAACACGAGGGGCGTCGTCCACCGCCGGAGGTGATGGAGGCCATGGCCGCCCGGTACCACCTCGATGACCCGGTGGCCTTCTCGGCAGACTACCTCTGGCATGCCTCGGGGATGGCCTGGCTGAGCGGCGATCGCAGCGGACCGGTGTTCGATCTCGGTCCGAGCCTTCGACATGAGAACTGGACGGTCAACGAGATCCTCGCCAGCCAGTTGCCGGTGTCCATGACGCTCGGGATCGCAGCGATCCTGCTTGCGCTGGCGATTGGACTCACCGCGGGCGTGCTTGGCGCCGTGCGCAAGGGCACCTGGATCGACCGCGCGACTTTCCTTCTTGCCATCACCGGCATCAGCGTGCCTTCCTTTGTGGTGGGCATGGCGCTGCTGGTGATCTTCGCCGTCTGGCTGCGGTGGTTCCCCGTAGGCGGCTGGGGCGATCTGCGGCACCTGGCGCTGCCGGCTCTGGCGCTGAGCCTGCCGTTTGCGGCCTACATCGCGAGGCTGACGCGTATGGGCATGATCGAGCAGCTGCGCAGTGACCACGTCCGCACGGCGAGGGCCAAGGGACTCCCGGAGCGGGCAGTCGTGCTACGCCATGCGCTGAAGAACGCATTCCTGCCTGTCTTGAGCTACCTCGGCCCGGCGACGGCGGCCGCGATGACGGGTTCGTTCGTGGTCGAGAAGGTTTTCGCGGTGCCGGGGATAGGCACCCACTTTGTAGATGCCGTCCTGGGCAAGGACATCACGCTGATCATGGGGGTGGTCCTGGTCTACTCCACCCTGCTGATCTCCTTCAACCTCGCCGTCGACGTCATGTACCGCTGGGCTGATCCCCGCATCGCCTGAGTGGTGTGCTAGGGGTCGGACACCTCGAACTCCCAGAGGTATTGGACCATCCGCGGGTGCTCGCTGAGGCCATCGAGGCGATCCGGCGCAAACATGTAGACCTGCACGAGCTGGCAGATGGGTACGAGCGGGATCTCTCGCGTGAAGAGAATCGTCTCAAGGTCGCGCAGCATTGTCATGCGGGCCGCCGGGTCCAACTCGAGGGCCGCGGCGTCGAGCGTCGCGTCGATGGCTGGATTGGAGTACCCGCGGTCGTTGTTTCCATTCGTCGACCGAAACAGATCGAGAAAGGTCGTTGGGTCTCCAAAGTCGCCGTACCAGCGGCCCCGTGCGATCGTGAAGTTCCCCTTCTGCAGGTCGTCTCCGAAGAACTTGCTGTCCGTGCCGCGCAACTCGACCTGCACGCCCAGTGTCCGCTGCCACTGATCGCGAAGTTCAAGCGACATCCAGCGATAGCGATCCGTGTTGGTCGTGTAGAGGAGGTCGATGACCGGGAAGGGTCGGCCCGCCGCGTCCTCGATGATGCCATCTTCGTCGCGATCCTCCCATCCCGCGGTGGCGAGTTCACGCCGAGCCGCCCGGGGGTCATGGCCAAGTCCCTGCGCCTGGCCGTATCCGGCGATCGATCCGGCCGGCACGAAGTGTGACATCGTCGGCTCATTCATGCGGGTGGCCTGCTCCACGATCACCTGACGATCGACTGCAAGGGCAAAGGCGCGCCGGACGGCCGCGTCATGGAACGGGTTGTCCGTGCCGTCGCCGAGGTGAGATCGACAGTTGAATGAGAAGAAATCGGTGCCGAAGGTCGGGAAGGCGTGGATGTCGTCCCGCTCGCCACGGGCCTGCTGGGCGAGCATGTCCGCCTGGTAGGTGGTTCCAACTTCGGTCAGCCAGTCACCGGCGCCAGTCTCAAAGGCCAGCACAGCCGTGTTTGCATCCGGGATGGTGAGGACGGAGATCGTCGCCGGTGCCGAGTCCCTGGGCGAGTGGTAGTGGGGGTTGGACCGTAGGCGCAGATCCCGCTTGTACCGCCATGATTCGACCTCGTAGGGGCCGTTTCCGACGAGGGTTGGCGGCTTCGCCCAGGCCTGCCTCTGATGCAACCTGCCCGTGTCGGCGTTCATGGAGAGCCAGCGGCAGTCCGAGAGCGGCGGCGCGTCGATCGTGTGCCAGCCGTCCGCCAGCGCGCGCGATGCCGCCTCCTCGTCGAGGACCCAGCCCTCCACGGCTGGACGATAGACGGGGCTGCAGACGGCCAGGGCAAGCTGATCGAGGAAGAATGGTACAGGCTCGGTGAGTTGCACCTGAAGCGTGAACTGGTTGAGCGCGTTGATGGCGACCATGTCCTGAAAGTGCGCCTCGATGACCCCCGGCGCAACAACGATCTGGTGTTTCAGGAGGTTGTTGCGCCAGTCCCAGAAGGCTTCTGCGCCGCGCACGGCGAAGAAGAAGTGCGAGTAGTCGGCGGCGGTGTCGGGCGTGAGGAGGCGACGCCAGGCGTAGGCAAAGTCGTGCGCAGTCACCGGTGCACCGTTGCTCCAACGGCCGTCCTGGCGAAGGTGGAAGGTCCAGGTGCGGCCATCCGCACTGACTTCTGGGAGCGATGCGGCAGCCGGCTCGAGCGCGTAGTCGTCGAGGTTCCATCGCACCAGCCCCTCGAAGATGCAGTAGCCGATGCGCATGTCATGCAGCCAACTCATGCGCTGCGGATCCAGCGTAAACACGTCGCTTCGACTGATGAGGACGAGATCTGCGCGGCGCGGCGGGCGATCGACGGCGATCACCGCCATGATGGTCGCAAGCAGGACCCCCACCGGTAGCAGCATCCGGGCCATGTTGTGATGGTATCCCTAGGTCTCAGGAGCCGGAGAGCAACTCGACCCACTCATTGCTGGTCATTTCCAGCGATCCGGCGTGCCAGGCGTTGCGAAGGTCTGTAGCCACGGCGGTGTCCTTGCCGCGATGTCGCGCGGTGATGAAGAACGCCAGCTCCAGTGTTCCGCCGTATGCATCCTCGAGATCGCTGTCCAGGAAGGAGGATCCATCGTGCTCCAGGGCCACCTGTCCGGCGGAGACCAGCATCGGCAGCAGTGCCGCAGCCGCGTCGGCGCGTACGGTTGCATTGAGTTCAGGTTCCACGAGTTGGAGCCGGAGTGACGCGAGTGCCGATCGCACTGCGCGCATGCGATCGTCGGGCTTGGCGTTGGCGGCAATCTCCTTGATCAAGTCGGAGAGCGCCTGTTGCTGGATCTTGAAGGACAGCTGCTGCAAGGCAATCGCCTCGTCTCGCGAGGCGTTGGGCGCCACGTGCAGCATGGCCATCGCATCGAACTGCCGGGAAGCGATGTACCAGGTCGGCTCGCGGGAGGCGATGGTCGCCAGGAGCGAGGCTGTGCTCTGGATGCGACGCACCGGCAGCTTTCCCGAGGAGATTGCGCGGCCAATCCCAATCGATGCCCAGTGCCGCAGCGCGGCACGCTGCTCAAAGTTGACATCTGCGTGGTGCATCAGCGTGGCGGCTGCCTGCTCGGTCCCAAGCAGCGACAAAACCTGCAGGGCATTGACGGCCGCCATCTCGTTCTCGTTGTCCGGAGCCAGCAGTGGCTCAAACGTCTCGCGCAGGGCGCGGCCGTAGAGCGATCGCACGTATTCGGTCATGCTCCACCGGGGATCGAGTGGCTCCAAGAGATGGCGACGTGCCTCGATCAGCGTCTTGGCATCGGTGGTGTCCAGAACCCCGCCCCAACCACCCGCGTACTCGCCGATCTCCTCCTGCTGACGGTCGGTCAGGTTGGCCCGGCCCACGAATCCACTGATGCGGTAGGTCGGTTGACCGATCGCGACGTGTGTCACCATGGCGATACACAGCGCTAGGATGGTTCGGGGGTAGATCATTGGCGGCTCGCCTGCCCGGAATGGGAGCGGGCGAAGGTATCGATGGGCTCCACGGGTGTCAACGGCCGGCTCGTGTCCGCGTTGCCAGTGCTGCGAGGGCCTCCTACAGTGCCACGCAGACGTCCCTTGCCCCGCATCATGGTCAATCCTGTCCACGCCCTGGCGCTGGCGGTCGCCCTGACCGCAGCCCCAGCCTTCGCGACTCCTGTCGGTGGCGAGGACCTGGCCGCCATTGCTCGTGGTCGCCTTGCCGGCGAACTGCTTCGGGCTGCCGAGCTTGCCACGAGCGAGCAACCCCTGGGCACCGGCGCCATCGAGGCGGCAAGAGCGTTGGCGGAGTTGGCCATGGAGCTTGCGCCTGCAGATGCCGATGGCTGGCGGCTGCTCTCGGAAGTCGCCATCGTTGCGGACGATCCGGCGCTCGGCAGTCTGGCGATTCAAGGTCTACTGGCGGCCGATCCCGCCGACCAGTCCGCGCAGCTGGCGCGCATTCGCGACGCAATTGACCAGATCGACACTGCAAGCGAGCGCGTCGACACCTACGAACGGCTTCTTGACCCATCGCGTCGCGATCGGATCGGGGCCGCCGTCACCGCGCGACTGGCACTGGATGCGGCGCTTTTGCAACGGCGGCTTGGCAACATCGATCAGTTCGCCAGATGGCTCGCGGAGGCAGTGGCGCTGGATCCGACGAATGCTGATGCAGCCGCCCTTGCCGCCGGCTACTTCGGCGACGAGTCCGCGGACGCGTTTCGCCGTGCGGAGCTGATGACCGCATTGGTTCTCGCGAATCTTCGCGACACGACCTCCCAGGTGATGCTCGCTGAGTTGCTGTCGTCCTACGGCGCCTACGCTGGTTCACATCGCATGTACGAGATGGCGATCTCGGAGCGATACGGAGATCTGCAGGCAGTCGGAAACGACCTCCTAGCGGACTGCGTGATGATGCAGTGGGCTGCCGGTGATGCACCTGGCGCGCTGCTATCAATCCGCCTGCGACAGCAGACGGTGGATGGGACCTTCCGGACGAGCGTGCGAGAACAGGAGCCGCGTGTCACCGCGCTTGAATTAGCGCGGCTGCACGGCCCGCTTGCCCCGAAGCTCGCGACCGTACGGGCGGCGATCTTGGCCGACACCGGGGACGAGTTGGAGTCGGCGGAGGCGATGGAGTCCACACTTGCCGCATTCGAAGTCTTGGGCAGGATTCTCGAGGCGCAGAATCGCGACACGAGCCTTGAGTTGGCCACGAACAAGCGACAGGCCGCGTGGGTGGCCTTGTGGCTCGGGACTGATCCTGAGGTACCCGAAACCCTGCTGAGCGATGCCGCGGCGCTCGCACCGCTGGCCGAGGGGTTACAACTCCGATTCGACGGGTGGCTTGCCATGCGGCGCGGTGAAACGGATGTGGCCCGATCGATCCTCGAATCACTTGATGAGGATGAGGCGATTGCCGCCCTGGCCCTGATGGCCGCGAGTGCCGGGGACATGCAGGCGGCCTCATCGCACTGGCACGGCATCGCCGAGCGACAGCCCGGCACCCTGCTCGGCATCTGGTCGATACGCAAGCTTGCAGGCGCACTGGGCCGGAGGGTCGTGGTGCGCGAGGAAGCGGCGGAACTCAATGGGCTGATCGCGGAGATCTCGCCGTCGATCGACCGCTACGCCGCGGATCCTCGGTCCATTCTCTCGTTGCGTGTGCGGCCGCGAGAGGCGACCGTCGGCCCACTTGCGCCGATCATCGTGGACATCGAACTGCGCAACAACGGCGTCGTGCCGCTCTCCATCGGGGAGTCGGGCACGATTCTCCCGCTGCTGCTGCTTGAGCCGCGCGTGGAGATCGCCAATACGTCCGTCCGCACGCACACGCCGATCATCATTCCGGTGAATCGAGCCATGGTCCTCCGGCCACATCAACGACTGACGTTGCAGGCGGACCTGCGTCGACACTGGATCGGCGGCATCCTCAATCAGTTTGTCCTGCGCGGCGGCCTCGTGCGACTGCGGGCCGTGACGAACTTCACCGCGCGGCAGGGCAACTTGATGAGCGGCGGCCAAGAGCTGGTCTTCGAGCCGGGCCGCTTCGGCGTGGATGTCGAGGCAGACCAGGTCCGCATCGACGGCGTGCGATTGACCGACACGTGGCTCTCGGGTGCCATCGAGAGCGTCAAGGAAGTCACCGGCGGTGAGGACCTGACGACCCTGGCGCTGTTGACCTGGGTGGTCGGCGAAGGCGCGTATGTCCAGGTCGAACGCCCGCTGATCCCGCCGCCCCCCGGCGAGCCGGAGCCGGTGCGGGTTGCGCCTGGCGAGCGGCATCCGCTGCAGGATGATGCGTTGGCGGCCATCCTGATCGTGTACCCCTCGTTGGACCCCATGGCACAGGCGTGGCTCCTCTCGGTGATGGGAGACGACCCGTCACTGGCCGCGTTGCAGGCCATCGCCGCCGAGCGAGGGGAGTCCACGGCCCGCATAGCATGGTTGCTGCGACTGCTCTCGCCCATGGTGTCCGAGAAGATTCAGGACGACTCGCGGCTGCTGGCAATGCTGCAGGACGAGGACGATCGCGTGCGGAGCATCGCGAAGTGGGTCCACGGCTGGATCATTGATGTCATTGCCCGCCGCAATGCGCAGCGACTGAATGCCCCGAGCGGATCCGGGATCAATCCCTGATGAACAGGCAACGGCTGCTTTCTGCTGCAGGCTGGGCCGCAGCGATACTACTGTTGGTGGTGGCGGTCGTGACGCTGGCCCGTCGCCATGACGAGATCACGTCGGCCCTCTCAATGCTGCGGCAGCCGGATCCGATCTCCATCGCGTTGATCTGCGCATGCGTGGCCGGGGGACTGCCGCTGATCAGCGAGGCGTTTC
Source organism: uncultured Isosphaeraceae bacterium (assembly GCA_964555625.1). Classification (GTDB taxonomy): domain Bacteria; phylum Planctomycetota; class Phycisphaerae; order Phycisphaerales; family SM1A02; genus CAZJKE01. Next base: position 7,075 of record CAZKTE010000043.1, read on the forward strand.
GACAGTTGACCAATCGACGCGGAAACGTCGAGTCGCTTGAGATGCTCGCCGTGATCTCAGCTGCATCTCTGGCAAACTGGCTGCCTCTGCGAGCCGGCCTGATTGGGCGCGCTGCGTACCACAAGGCCGTCAATGACCTGAGCGTGCGATGGACACTTCGCGTCCTGCTTGAGACGGTGGGCCTTGCAGTGCTCGGCGTCGGCGTCGCGCTGGGCGCGGTGATCATCGCATTGGCACTCGCGTGGCCCGTGGCTGCAGCGGTCGGGGCGCCTCTGGCGATCGCCGCCGCGGTTGCCACTAGAACCACCCTGCGTCCTTGGGCAGTCGCCTGGGCCTGTCGATACGGCGACCTGTTGTTGATCGCAGCCCGCTACTGGCTGATCTTCCGCCTCCTTGGCGCCGAGATCGGAATGGATGTGGCCGTAGTACTCGCGGCGGCGAGCATGCTCGTTGGGATGCTGCCGCTGCCCTCGGGTGGGTTGGGTGTGCGAGAGTGGGTCATCGGCGGCATGTCGCTTGCCTTGGCCCCGCTGCCCAACGCTGCTGCAATGGGGCTGCTTGCCGACCTGGTCAACCGGGCGATCGAGTTGCTGGTGATCGCTCCGGCGGGAGTGGCCGGCATCGCGGCGGTGCGACGTCGGCTACGATCCGCGGGATGACGCGCGAGGAACTGGCCAGTCGAATCGCCGAGACGAGCATCCTTCATGGCGACTTCACGTTGCGCAGTGGGCGCAAGAGCACGTGGTACATCGACAAGTACCGGTTCTCGACGCAGCCGGACATTCTTGAGGCTCTGGGGCACATGCTCGCCGAGCAGGTCACCGAAGGCGTGACGCTGCTTGCCGGGGCGGAACTCGGCGGCATTCCGCTGGTGACCACCGCTGCAATGGCCGCGGGCCTGCCCTGCGTCTTCATTCGCAACAGTCGCAAGGAGTACGGTACGGCCAAGCAGCTGGAGGGAGCCTGTGGCGAGGGCGATCACGTGCTCATCGTCGAGGACGTCGCGACCAGTGGCGGCCAGGCATTGGAGGCGGCGGCGATCGTGCAGGAGCAGGGGGCGACCGTCGCCGGCATCGTCACGGTCGTGGATCGCTGCGAGGGCGCCCGCCAGCACATCGAGGCCAAGGGACTCGCGTTCACGTCCCTCTTCACGGTGGCTGATTTGGGCATCGCGGAGACCGCCTGATGACCTCCATCGGGTCGACGCGGCTCGTGGTGGGCATGGAGATCCACATCGAGCTGGCGACGAACAGCAAGATGTTTGCTTCCGCGCCAAGTGGCGCCACGCCCGATCGCTACGAGGCCGAGCCCAACACGCTCGTGGATCCGGTGGTCATGGCGTTGCCCGGCACGCTCCCGGTTATCAACCGGGAAGCCGTCACGATGTCGATGCGCGTCGGCCTGGCCCTTGGCTGCGACATCTCGCGACACACGAAGTGGGATCGCAAGAACTACTACTACCCTGATCTGCCCAAGGGGTACCAGATCAGCCAGTACGACAAGCCGCTCTGCACGGGCGGTCAAGTGGCGTTTCCCTGCGGCGATGACACCTGCAGCGTGCGCATCACCCGCGCGCACCTCGAGGAGGACACCGGGAAGCTCGGCCACGAGTTGCCCGGCGGGCGTGCATTCGACGGATCGCTGGTGGATCTCAATCGCGCTGGTACGCCGCTGCTGGAGGTCGTCACGGAGCCCGACCTTGGAACCGCTGACGAGGCCGTGGCATTTGCCCGCCACCTCCACAACCTCTGCACCTTCCTGGGGGTGACCGGCGGAATCATGCAGCGTGGTCACATGCGATTCGAGCCCAACATCAACATGATCATCACGAGCGACGATGGCGTGGAGCACGCCACTCCGATCGTCGAGATCAAGAACCTCAACTCCTTCCGCGCGCTGCGCGGCGCCATCGAGCATGAAACCACGCGGCAGGTTACGGCCTGGCAGGAGGATGGCATCGAGATGGGGCCAGGGCGAAAGACGACCCGGGGGTGGGACGACCAGGCCGGCGTGACGCTCCTGCAGCGAGTGAAGGAGGATGCCCACGACTACCGCTACTTCCCAGATCCGGACCTCGTACCACTGTCGATCGACGATGAGTGGATTGAGGCGGTGCGCGCGAGCATCCCGGAGCTTCCTGGAGTTCGCCGCCAGCGATACCACGACGACTATGGCCTTGACGACAAGGACGCAGCGGCGCTGACCGAGCACGCAGAGGAGTGCTTCTTCTTCGAGGCGTGCGTGGAAGTGACCGGTGATGGAGCAGCGTGTGCGAAGTGGTTGCTCAATGCCGGCGCCAAGCGTGCCAACGAGCGAGGGTGCCACTTGCATGAGCTGGGCATCAGTCCCCAGCAACTCGGCGGGATCATCGCCATGCGGTCCAAGAACCAGATCGGGTCCTCGTCGGCGGACGAGTTGTTCGGGATGCTCTGCGATCGCGAAGAGGATGCAGATACGGTTGCGCAGGAAGCGGGCCTGCTGCAGGTCGCGGATGCCGGCGACATGGAGGAGTGGATCTCAGCAGCCCTTGCGGCCCAACCGCAGGCCGCAGAGGACTTCGCTGCCGGGAAGGACGCCGCGGCCGGTCGAATCATCGGCGAGGTGATGAAGCACAGCGGCGGGACGGCAGATCCGGCCGCGGTGCGAGCGAAGCTCGTAGAGGTGTTGCGCGCATGAGCGTGCCGCTCCTGCTGGTGATGACGCTGCTCGGCGGCGATCCGGTGACGCCGCTTCACCGCTACAACGGCGTTGAACAGTCGGTCATGATCGACGTCGAGGTGCCGGCGGAGGCGGACGTGGCGAGACTGGTGTTGCTCGATGCCAGAGGCGCGACGATCGCCGGGCCAGTGACGGTCATTGGCGGCCCACACGACTTGCTTGGTCGCATGCCCACCATCGTGGATCTCGAACGTGCCGCATGGCTGCAGCTGCTCGTTGATGACGTGCCACACGGGTCGGCGGTGGTCGTACAGCCGATGCGGTCACGGCTCGTGCCGCAGGAGGAGCGGGTGATGCGCGGTGACGGCTCCACGGCCTACCGGCGCATCAGCGGCTGGGTAGACGAGATGGAGGACGAGGCGGACCCCGGCGAGGGGACCCCACAGTCATTGCTCAGTGGCTGGAGGCTCTATCCCGATCGTGAAGTGCTTCTGGAAACGTCGGCCGGCTACATCCGCGTTGCGCTGCGGCCGGATGCAGCGCCCAACACCGCCTGGAACTTCCGCGAGCTTGCTGAAGGTGGCTTCTACGACGGCGTAGTCTTTCACCGCGTCGTACCCATCGGACGCAATGGCCACCCATTCGTGATCCAAGGGGGTGATCCCAGCGGGACCGGCAGCGGTGGGCCGGGGTGGTGGCTGCCCATCGAGCGCAGCACGCTGCCCCATGACTTTGGCGTGATCTCGATGGCCCGTGCCGACGATCCAGACTCGGCCGGCAGCCAGTTCTTCTTCTGCCTGGGCCGCGAAGGCACGGCACGGCTCGATGGGCAGTACTGCGCCTTCGGCGAGACGGTCGAAGGCGGGGAGACCATTCGCGCCATCGCCGCCGCCCCATTGGCCAACCCGGCGACAGGCCGGCCGATCGACCCACCGGTGATCCACAACGCGGTGCTAGTCGAGGCCCCGCCCCGACTGCTGATCGCCCCGCCGTCGCTGTTATCCGTCCAAGTGGTCCGTTCGGTGGACGCTTCGCCAGGAGCGCAGCACGAGGAACGCATGTCCGTGGTACGAGACAAACTCTCCTGTGAGCAGGACTGGCGCCTCGAAGCCTCCGGCACGCGCCCACTTGGCGAGCAATGCGAGTTGTCGGCCCGGAAGGATCGTGGCCGGGGGATCGGAGAGACCAGTGGCGTCCGCCGTGAAGACGGCGACCCAGGCGCCGGCACTGTTTCGCACTAGGCGCGCGCGCCGCGATGCGATGAGAGTGCCCTCCGCGATGGCATGCTCTGAATCGATTGGGTATTGCGAGGCGATGCGGATGCTCTGGGCGAGCGAGCCGGTAGCGCGCTGCAGGTCGGCGACGATGTCCGAGATCGAGTCCTCATGATCCTGGGAACTTCCGTCGTCTGCGCCAGGCGCGGCAGGTACCTCCGTCGGGTGACTTCGGCGGGTCGGATCCTGCAGGATTGCGGCCTCCAGCGGCAGCAGAAACTGCACGCCGCCGAAGACGAACACCTCTCCACCGACAAGAAAGGTTCCATCGTGCTCAGGCGCTGCGGCCTCGAGTTCCTCCATGCGGCGACATGGCAGGAGGATGAAGTCATCGCTGCCGCTGCCGTCGCTGCGAGCCACCTGGACCTGCAGCGCGGACCCGGGGTCCGCTCGGTGGAGGGTGGCCACCGCGGCGGAGACGATGGAGCCCTCGCGCAGGACGGCGGCAGGCCGCTCGTCGGCGGCAATCAGCAGGAGTAGAACTGCAGCAATGGTGGCGGTTGCGCGGCGCATCGGGAGGATCAGTGTAGCGGTGGCATGCATGGCATCCCCCTCGCTCAAGCCCGGAGGCAGGCTGCGTCGATGCACTGGAGATGCAGTGGTCCATGCCTCGTCTCTGCCCGATCATTGTTGCTGCCGCACTCTGTGGCTGCAGCGGCCTGTCCAATCCCTGGGCGTACGACAAGCCGCCCGGTGAGGGCGCTGCCGACGGCGCCGGGCCCGCGAGGCCCGCGATGGTGATCGCGCCGATCTCCGAGGCGCCCAATGTCGATGCAAGGTTCACCGGGGTCGGCGATGCGATGCAGACCACGCTGGCGAGGATGCTGCGCAAGACGGGGCGGTTTGACGTCGTGACCGACTCAGGCTGGGTGGCCGAGGCCGAGGACGCGATGCGGGTTCCGGCCGATGTACGCCGCGACATGCTCGACAGCGTGCTCCGCGGACTCGAGGCCGATTCTGGATACCTCCTGCAGGCGCGCATCACAGACTACCTGCACACGAGCGACGCGCCGGCGGGCGCGAGACGACTGTCCTGGTTCTCGGAGGCCAACGATGCCATCGTGGCGATGGACGTCGAGGCGCGGGACCTGCGGACCGGCCGCGTCGTGCTCAGTGAGCAATATGTGGCCACGCGACCTGCCGGTGATCCCGGGGACGACGCCTACGGCGCGCTGGAGTTCGGCTCATACCTCTTCTGGTCGACGCCTCTGGGCGGCGCGACACGCAGCGTGCTCGATGACGCCTCGGAGCAGATCGCCAGCCTGCAGGTGGCGACGCCTGGCGCCATCACGGTCTCTGGGTGGGAGAGCGGGACGCGACAGGTCGAGCTCTCTGGAGAGGGAAGCGCCGCGCTGCGGGGCGGGGAGACGACTTGGCTGGTGCGGGGGGTCGATCACCAAGCCGTGCTTGATGATCTTGGCCGCCCGCTGCGCGTGCGGATCGAGCGAGGATTCTTCGGCGGTGTCCGAGGGTGGCTGCTCTCACAGCCAAGTGAGGACGCCCGCGTCATCGGGGCGACGCTCTCGCTGACGCAGCCTACGCAGCGACGCATTTCCAGTTTCGACTGAGCGGCCAAAGGCCGAGGTGGGATTCGAACCCACGAATGACGGATTTGCAATCCGTTCCCTTAGTCCACTTGGGTACTCGGCCCGGGGGTCGGGAAGGATACCACTGGCCGTCGCGACAGGCTGTGGACTAGTTGTCAATTGAGCATGGCGACAGCGGCGCATCGATACCGTTCGCCCCGGGCGAGGGAATCGTTCACCGGAGAGGAGATCGCCATGGCAACCCTGCCGATTGCAATGTTCGTGGCAAGTCTGGCCGTCGCACCCGCGCCTGTAGCCCAGGTGGACGGTGCTGGAATCCAAGAATTGCGTTCGATGGTGCGCGAACTCCAGGGGGAGGTCGCCGAGCTCAAGGCGCAGCAGCACACCGACTGGATCACGCAGGAGCGAGCGGACCAGATTCGCTTGCTCGTTCGGGACATCCTTGCCGACGCCGACACCCGCATCGCCATGCAGGGCGACGGGTCGACTGCTGGCTGGAACAGGGGCTTCTTCGTCGGCTCCGCCGACGGCAACTGGAAGTTGAAGATCAGCGGGCAGATCCAGGCGCGATGGATGAACAACGACCGAGACGCCGCCGGTGACACCAGCGGATTCGAGCAGCGTCGCACCAAGATCAGAGCGTCGGGCCATGTGATGGATCCATCCTTCACCTACAAGATCACGGCGACCTGGAACAGAGGGGGCGGGTCCGACACCGAAGATGCTTGGGTGGCCAAGGACTTCGGGAACGGCTGGCAGTTGAAGTTCGGTCAGTGGAAGGCCCCGTTCCTGCGCGAGTCGATCATCTCCTCGGGCAACCAACTCCAGGTCGAGCGATCCGTCGTCGACAATGCCTTCACCTACGGCTGGACGCAAGGCGTTGGCCTGGGCTGGTCGGGCGAGACCGCACGGCTGCATGCCATGTACACGGACGGCCCGGGTCGGTGGAACACGCCCGCGCTGGACGCAGATGCGCAGGGCGATGCGATCGTGGCGCGCCTCGAGTTCCTGCTCGGCGACGCACCTTGGAAGGACTTCGGCTACCTGACGTCCCGGCGGGGCGGAACCAGCGGAGCAATGCTGGGACTGGGCATCGAGTGGCTCGACTCCGACACCGCCCTCGAGTACGGAAACGCCAGCGTGACCGAAAGTGCGGGCTGGACCGTGGACTACTCCCTTCGAGGCGACGGGTGGAACCTCCTCGCCTACGGCGTGTGGACCAGCGGCGAGAACGCCGCAGGAGCGGAGACCGATGCGTGGGGCGCCGTCCTCCAGGCGGGCACCATGATCTCGGACAACACAGAGTTGTTTGCTTCCTACAAGATCGGCGAAATCGAGGACGCCACCTTCACGGACGGATCAAGTGACCTGGAGATCCTGACGGTGGGATTCAATCACTGGCCGGTCCCGGGCAACAACGCAGTGAAGTGGACGACCGACTTCGGCTACGCCCTCGAGGGCATCGCAGATGGAGCCGGTACTGGCAGTGCCTCCGCCGACTGGGGAACTGCCGGCAACGGCTGGCTTGGCGACTCGGGCGACGAGGACGGGCAGTGCGTGCTTCGGACACAACTGCAGTTCCTCTTCTGAGGCGATCAGGGGGCAGGGCGCCGGTGACGCGGAACGGCGTGCTACGCTGAGGGCCGACGAGATGCTGCAGGTATCCCTACTTGCCATGGTGGTTCTCCTTGGCCAGGCGCCGCCACTGAAGCCGCCTCCTTCTACGTCGCCAACTGAGCCGAGGGCCGACACCTCCCGGCCTGGCCCATGGGATCACGATGTCCATGTGTATCTGGTCAATACGCTTGGCGGGTCATCACGGCTGGCGACCTTCGAGCGAGCCGGCGTGCCGACCATTGCGCGCATGGCCGATGGCCGCCTGATCGCGGCCCACCAGTGGTTTCCGGAAGACGACAAGGATGCATTCGACACGGTTGCGGTGCGGTTCAGCGAGGACGGGGGCAGCACCTGGAGCGACCCGCGCTCAATGATCTTCACGGGACTCGATGAGGGCGCCCGCTACCCGTTCGATCCCACGCTGGTGATCCTCGAAGATGGCAAGGTGCGCGTGTTCTTCACGTACATGGTCGGATCGCGGCAATTCAGCGAGGCGACCCCATCCATTGCCTCTGCCACCAGTGACGACGGCATTCACTTCACACGCGATCCCGGCATCCGGTTCGCCATCGAGGACACACCGACAATCGACTGTTCGGCAGCGAAGGTCGGCGACACGTGGCACCTGGTCTGCCCAGTGATGGAGGGCGGCAGCACGCGCGCCTATCACGCCACCAGCAGCGATGGTCTCTCGTTCACTCGCCACGAGGACCTCTCCGGCGACATGCGATGGCTGGGCTGCATGGTGGCAGTCAAGGGTGGCGTGGAGTTCTATGGATCCCGTGGCCCCAAGATGCGAGGCGTTGGGTTGCCAGTGGCCTGGTCGCCCGACGCCCTGGATTGGATGGGCCCCACGGCGATCCGAGTAAGTGGCGCGGATCCAGGCGTGGTCTATCTCCCTGACGGCAGCCGTGTGGCGGTCGTGACAGGACGAGCTCGTGCCGGCACGGCCTCTGATCGCCGCGAACCCCAGCGGCGCCAGCGACCGGGCCCCCTGGTCACGCCTCCACGGTAGAATCCGCGCGATCCTTCCGGCCCGCCATTTTCAAGGACCCACGGAGAGAAGCATGCCAGTTCGGACCGTTGCGAAACTCTTCGGCCGCTCGCCGTTCGTGCCCCTGCAGGTGCACCTCGAGAAGGTGACAGAGTGCGTGGATGCCGTGGCCACGCTGCTGGATGGCATGTCCTCGGGCGCGGCAGACGACATCGAGCAGGCCGCCAGTGTGGTCTCCAAGCTCGA
>CAZKTE010000044.1:0-5050 GCA_964555625.1 uncultured Isosphaeraceae bacterium
TTCACGAGCATGCCCGAGCACTCGCCTGCGATCTTCTCCATGCCCGTCGCCACCAAGGGCACCTGCGGAATGACCACGGGGACTGCCTGCCGCTGCATGTTTGAGCCCATCAGGGCGCGGTTGGCGTCGTCGTGCTCGAGGAAGGGGATCAGTGAGGCGCTGATGCCCACCAACTGCTTGGGCGAGATGTCGACGTGGTCGACCTCGGTTGGACTGACCTGCGTGAGCTCGCCGTCGCGGCGCGCCAGTACATGCTCGTGGTCGATGCGGCCCTCGGAGTCCATCACCTCTGTGGGTGCGAGCACCGCGTTGAGCTCCTCGTCCGCCCGCAGGTAGTCGACGATGTCCGTGGCCTTGCTCTTGGTGACGGCGCGGTAGGGGGTGAGGATGAACCCGTAGTCGTCGATCGCCGCGTAGATGCCCAACGACGCGATGAGGCCGATGTTCGTGCCCTCGGGCGTCTCGATAGGACAGATGCGACCGTAGTGCGAGATGTGCACGTCGCGGACCTCGAAGCCGGCTCGCTTGCGGTTGAGGCCGCCGGGGCCAAGCGCCGAGAGCCGACGCTCGTGCACGAGCATCGCCAATGGATTCGTCTGGTCGACGACCTGCGAGAGTTCGCTGCGGCCGAAGAAGTAATCGATGGCGGAACTGACGGCCTTGGAGTTGACAAGGTCGGCGACCTTGTTGAGCTCGTCGGGGTCCTTGACGCTCATGCGCTCCTGCACCGTGCGGCGCAACTTCAGGAAGCCCTTGCGCATCTCCTCGACGGCCAACTCATCGAGCGTGCGAAGGCGGCGATTTCCGAGGTGATCGATGTCGTCGATGTGCGCGGTCTTGCGCTTGGCACGCAGGTCGAGGATGTAGCGAATGACGGCCAGGAAGTCCTCGGCCCGCAGATGCATGACATCCTCAGCCACGTCCATGTCAAATTTCCGGTTGATGCGGAAGCGACCGACCTTGCCGAGGCGATACCGGTTGTCATCGAAGAACTTCTCGTTGAAGAGCTGGCGTGCCTTGTCGACCTGCGGTGGGTTGCCCGGACGCAGGCGGCCGTAGATCTTCAGCAGCGCCGCCTCATGCTCGGAGACGTCGGCGGGGAGATCATGGTCCCGCTCCATCTTGAGGTTCAGGGTGTGCAGGATCAGGGGGTCGGCGGGATCAAGGACGGTGGTGATGACGAGGTTCTTCTCGGATTCCACCAACAGTTCGGCGACCTCCGCCGTCAGCAAGTCGCCGACGTTGCAGATGTCGCCAGCCTCGCTCATGATGCATTCGGCGCTGTAGTAGATGTGCTTAGGATGCTCCGAGGAGAGATCCTTGAGGATTGCGCTGGCCTTTACTTCCTTGATCTCGGATTCGTAGAAGCAGTTGAGCAGCGTGTCGGTGGACGCGAAGTTCTCGTCGAGCGCCCGGAGAAACGTGGTTGCCGCGATCTTGGGCGACTGGTCGATCTTCATCGCCAGCACGTCCTTCTTCGTGACCTCGATCTCGATCCAGGAGCCTCGCTCCGGGATCACCCTCGCCTTGTGAAGTTGCCGGTCGCCGGTGTCCTCGAGCAGGTCGAAGTCGACGCCGGGCGAGCGATGCAACTGGTTGACGATTACGCGCTCGGCACCATTGACGATGAACTCACCCCCGCCGAGCATGATCGGGATCTCTCCGAGGTAGATCTCCTCCTCGAGGACCTCCGCAAAGCCGTCACGGGTGAATCGCACGCCAATCCTGAAGGGACTGCCGTAGGTGAGTTTGAGTTCCTTGCACTCGTCGGGCGTGTAGCGGGCCTTGTCGAGCTTGTAATAGAGGTACTCGACGCGCATCTTGCCGTCATAGGACTCGATGGGGAACACCTCCCGCAGGAGGGACTCGATACCCATGTCGGTGACACGCTTGTTGTATTCACGTTCCGACTGAATCAGTCGTTCGTACGCGTCCCCCTGGACCTGCGTAAGCGTCGGCACTGGGATCGCATCGCCACGCTTCGAGAAATCGCGTACGGGAAGAGTCGCCATAAGATCACCTCGCAACTGGCCAGGATCGCGTGTGGTCAGAGTGCCGGAACTAGTTCATCTCGGTTGTCTGGGTCCGGTCCGCCGCTGCCGAGCCACGTAGCGTATGTGCCAGCGGCCCTGCAAACAACGGGCAAGCCCCCTCCTACTTGAGAAATAACGCGGAAATGTCTGCGTCGCCTGGACCACGCGGGCCCCTGCCACAGGGGATCAGAATGCGACGACGGCCAGCGGGAAGACCCGCTGGCCGTCGGCAAGTGCCTTGTAAGCAGGAACTTACTTGATCGTAACTGCGCCGCCGGCCTCCTCGAGCTTGGCCTTGAGGTCATCGGCCTCTTCCTTGGAGATCTTCTCCTTGATGGCCTTGGGAGCTGCGTCAACGACTTCCTTGGCCTCCTTGAGGCCCAGACCCGTGGCTTCACGGACGGCCTTGATGACCTGGATCTTCTTGTCGCCGGGGGCCTCGAGCACGACGTCGAATTCCGTCTGCTCCTCCTCGCCGTCGCCGTCACCACCGCCGCCCGGGCCGGCCATCATGACCGCGCCGCCTGCGGCAGGCTCGATCCCGTAGGTGTCCTTCATGTAGTCAGCGAGATCCACGGCCTCCTTGAGGGAGAGCCCTGCGATGTCATCGCCAAGCTGCGACACCTTGGCGTCGTACTCCTTGATCTCGGCGGGAGCCTCCTCGGCTGCCGGGGCGGGAGCCTCCTCAACTGCCGGGGCCTCTTCGGCCGCCGGGGTCTCCTCCGCTGCAGTCTCCTCGACCGCGGGGGTCTCCTCGGCCGTCGTCTCTTCTGGTGCTGTTGCTTCCTCGGTCATCTGCTTCAAACTCCTAGTCAAACATGTCATGCGAGGGAGAGGAGCCGCCCGTTGCGACTTTTAACCCCGAGGGGCCAGTCCCGCGCGATGTCAATTCGGTCTTCCTAATCAGGCGGATGCTACCGCGGTGATCGTCTCGCCTCGTTCAAGCCGCTCGCCGACTTCCTTGACGACGCCAGCGAGGCGTCCTCCCGGTCCGGTCGCTGCGCCGACCACATTGCGGGCCGGTGACAGGACCAACTGGACGACGATCGCCTGCGACTCGTCCCGCGTGGGGAATTCGCTGAGGCGCCGCACGCCGTCCTTGCCGTCAAAGTACTCGCCGTCGAGGACGGCGGCCTTCAACTCCAGGTTGTCGACCTTCCTCGCCCAGTCGACGAGGTTGCGCGCTACGTGGACCACCGACTCGCCACCGAAGGCGAGCGCAGAGGGCCCGTCGAGCGCGTCCGTGAGCGGCTCAAGCGCGGTGCCTGCAAATGCATCCTGCGCGAGGGTGTTCTTGAGGACCGTGATGCGGATGTCCTTGCCCAGCAGGTCCACTCGCAACTCGTTGTTCGTATTGGCATCGATGCCACGAATGTCCACGATCAGGGCGCTCTCGACTTCGCCGAAGCGACGCCGGTACTCGCCAACCACCATCTCCTTGACGTGCTTGCTCATGGGGCCTCCTAGACAGCGATCCGAACGCTGGGCGTCATCGTGCCGCCGATGACGCATCTCTTTATGTACTCGCCCTTTACGGAAGCAGGCCGGGCGTGCTCAATGATGTCCAGGAAGTGCCGCAGATTGACGGCCAGATCGTCCTCGCTGAAGCTCATCTTCCCGATGACGCAGTGGATGTTTCCGCCCTCGTCGTTGCGGTACTCGAGCTTGCCGGCGCTGTACTCCTTGACCGCCGTCTCGATGTCGGCCGTCACGGTGCCGGCCTTGGGCGAGGGCATCAGGCCCTTGGGACCCAGAACGCGACCGAGCTTGCCAACATGCGCCATCTGGTCGGGCGCCGCGATGGCGATGTCGAAGTCAAACCAGCCGTCCTCGATCTTCTTGACGAGGTCCGCGCCGCCCGCCTCGATGGCGCCGGCGGACTTGGCCGCCTCCGTGTGCTCATCTCCGCAGAAGCAGATCACCCGTGCGCTGCGTCCGACGCCCTTGGGCATGGCGATGGCGCCGCGCAACTGCTGATCGGCATGCTTGGGGTCGATGCCCAGGTGCACGCAGACCTCGATGGTCTGGTCGAACTTCGTCGGAGCGAAGGACTTGAGGATCTTCATGGCCTCGCCCACACCCTGGGGGGTCTTGGCGGCGTCCATGAACTGAGCGTTTGTCTTCTTGCGATTGCTCTGCACCATGGGGCTACCCGTCCACCGTCACGCCCATAGAGCGTGCGGTGCCTTCGATGATCAGCATCGCCGACTCGACCGTCGCGGCGTTGAGATCTTCCATCTTCTCCTCGGCAATCGCCTGCACCTGTGCGCGGGTCACGCTGCCGACCTTCTCCGTGTGCGGCACGCCGCTGCCCTTGTCGATGCCCGCGGCCACCTTCAGCAGCTCTGCCGCCGGCGATGACTTTACCTCGATGTCAAACGAGCGGTCGTGGTAGACGGTGATGATGCACCCGACGACCTTGCCATTGAGGTCCTTGGTGCGGTCATTGAAAACCTGGATGAACTGGCCGGGGTTGACGCCATTGGCGCCAAGCGCAGGTCCCAGTGGTGGGGCCGGCGTGGCCTGTCCCCCGGGGGCGCGGACCTTGAATACCTTTTCAATCTTCTTGGCCATTGGTGTCTCCTGCCTCCCACCCCGCCGGCCCGCTTCGGCGGGCGTGTCGCGGTCCCAAAGGCCAATGGACGATCCGCGACGGAGTGGTTCAATCGGTCTCGATGTCGAGCCGGGCAGGGTACCAACACCGCTGCGCCAGGGCAAGAGTTCCCCTGATACCCTGCAGGTCGTGAGCGAGCCCGCTGAATTCACGCTCGTGACCCTGCACGGACCGGAGGTGCTGAGTCTGGACCTGCGTCCCCCGGGCCCCTACACGGCCGGACGCCGCGGCGAGCATGACCTGGTACTGGCTTCCGGCGGCACGGTGTCACGCGATCACGCCGTCTTCACCCGCGTCGAGGGCGACGACGGGGTCGGCTGGATGCTCACGGACCTGGGATCGCGCCACGGCACGCTGCTCAACGGCATTCCCCTCGAGAGCGGCCGCGGCGTCCGCCTGCGCT
>CAZKTE010000044.1:5060-15213 GCA_964555625.1 uncultured Isosphaeraceae bacterium
CCGTGGACCTTCCAGGTCAAGGGATCCGGCGGGAGCGATCGCCAGCTTCTCCAGACGCTTGATGACGCCACCGCCGGCGGCACCAGCATCAAGCGCGTCAGCCACACCAGCGGTGGAGGCCTCGCGCAGGAACGCCTCGCTGCCCTGCTGGCCTGCAGCAGCGCGATCCACCTCGCCCACACGCCCCAGGCCATGGCCGCAGCAGTCACCGAGGCGGCCGCCGCCGGCACGGCCTTCGGAAACGTCGCGGTGGTGCGGCCCGCAGGCGAGGGCATGATCGAAGTCCTCGCCTCTCACGGGGAGATCGTCACGGAGGGGAAGCCCAACCTCAGCCGCTCGCTGCTGGAGGCCGCCATGGAAGGCGAGCCTGTGCGCTTCCAGCGCACCGACATCGTCGAGGGCGAAGCGGCGAGCATCATGCAGTACTCCATCGAGGAGGCACTCTGCGTACCCATCATGCTCGGGCACGCCGCGGCCGGCTGCCTGTACCTCGATAACCGCGAGGGCCAGGTGCGCGGCGTCGGCATCGAGGAGGACATCGAGTACTGCGCTGGGCTCGCCCAGATCGCCGCACTCGCCATGTCAAACCTCATGCGCGTCGACATTGAGCGTCGACACGCCCAGGAACGCCAGGACCTGCTGCTTGGAACGATCGCCGCGCTCGTGGCCGCAATTGACGCAAAGGACACATACACCCGCGGTCACAGTGACCGCGTGGCGTGGCTCGCCGTTGCGCTCGCTCGGGCACTGGAACTCGACGCCGACACCGTCGACCAGCTGCACATGTGCGGCCTCGTCCACGACATCGGCAAGATCGGCATCCCCGAGGCCATCCTGCAGAAGCCCGGGAAGCTCACAGACGAGGAGTTCGGCCGCATCAAGCAGCATCCCACCATCGGCGAGTCCATCCTCAACGGCGTCCCGCAACTGCGATCGATTCTCCCGGGCGTCCGATCCCACCACGAGCGTTGGGACGGCCGCGGGTACCCCGACGGCCTCGCCGGCAAGGACATCCCGCTCTTTGGCCGCATCCTCGGCGTCGGTGATGCCTTCGATGCGATGTGCTCATCGCGCGCCTACCGCGACGGACTCAACCGCCAGGAGGTGCTCGACGAGGTCGATCGCTGCGCCGGATCACAGTTCGACGCGTCCATGGTGGAGCGGTTTCTGGCCATCGACTTCGCCGAGTACGACGCGATGCTCGCTCGTCACGTCAAGCAGGAGCCCATCAAGACGTGATGGGCAGTTGGCCCTGCAGGGCCAACTGGCAGAAGAGTTCCACGCCGATGGGGATCGCCTCGTCGGTGAAGTCGAACGTCGGCTGGTGAAGCAGGGGCATCGATGACTCGCCTGGCCGCACCAGCCCGAGTGCGAAGAAGCACGCCGGCACCTTCCGCCCATAGAAGGCGAAGTCCTCGCCTCCCATGACCGGATGCTCCATGGTTGCCACCTGGTCGTCGCCGCGGGTTGCGCGGGCCACGGCGTTGAATCGATCCACGGCCGCCGGGTCGTTGCTGGTGACGGGATATCCCTTCGGCATCGTCACGCTCGCTGCGCACCCGTAGGCCGTCGCGGTCGACTCGACGATGCGCTCTATCTCGCCTCGGGCAAATTCGCCGGTTGCGTCGTGGAGGTAGCGCAACGTGCCACCGATGGCCACGGTCTCGGGAAGGATGTTGTGAGTCGTCCCGCCATGGACCTGCGTGATTGAGACGACCACCGAGTCCAGGGGGTCAACCGTGCGAGACGCGACCTGTTGGAGGGCCGTGACGATCGCAGATGCGCAGAGAATCGCGTCGCGTCCCTCGTGTGGGTAGGCGGCGTGCGCGCCGGTGCCGCGCACGGCGATCTCTACGCTCTGTGCCGCAGCGAGCATGGGACCAGGTCGCGTCGCCACGATCCCGAGGGGAATCTGTGGCCAACCATGGAGCCCGTAGATGACCTGTACCGGGACTCCGATGCGCGATCCGTCAAGGCACCCGTCGTCGACCATCGCAGCGCCACCTGCGCCGCCCTCCTCGGCGGGCTGGAAGGTGAAGGTCACCGGGTTGGGCAGTGGCTCCTCTGCGGCCAGCGCAGAGAGTACCCGCGCTGCGCCCACCAGGATCGTCGTGTGTCCATCGTGACCGCATGCATGCATGCAGCCGTCGGTGGTTGATGCGTAGGGAAGGCCCGTCTCCTCGAGGATCGGCAGCGCATCCATGTCGGCCCGGAGGCCTATGGCACCATCCGCTGCGCCGCCGATGTGACCCACGACGCCGGTGCCGCCGGCGAGCCCGGCCTCGAAGGGAACACCGGTCGCCTCGAGCTGCGCCTGTACGACTCCGCTGGTGCGTGTCTCTGCGTACCCCAGTTCCGGGTGCGCGTGCAGATCATGCCGCATCTCAACCAGCGACGGCGTGATCTCCTCGATGAGGGAGCGAACGCGAGCAAGTCGATTCGTCGTGGTGGTCATCCCTTGAGTACTCCAAGATCGCGCGCGCGGCGCTGCTCGTTGAGCCACGAAAACGCAGGGCGGCTGTCTGCGATGAGTCGGGTCAACTGCGTGCGGCTGACGCCGAGCATCTCCGCCGCCGCTGCCAGGTCGTGGTCCGTGCCATGCACGACGTCCAGCGCCTCACAGAGCAGTGCGGGATAGTCCTCGTGCTTTGGATTGACAGCAAGTGCGTTGCCGTTTCGCCGCTCCAGCCAGAGCGAGCTTGGGGCGCGCCCGTTGCTCGGTGCCTCCGTGCGCAGCTCGACGGCCAACGCGCGGCGCAGACGGTGCAGGGCAAGTCGGCGATTCTCGCTCTGGCGGCGCCGCTCGGTCGCCTCGCCGCTGACGCCCGTGGGTGTGTGCGTCATCGTGCACGCGGTCGCCTTGCGATTGCGATGCTGGCCCCCGGGTCCGCTGCTGCGGCCAAACGAGAGCGTCACATGCTTGAGGAGGTCCTCCTCACCGAGCGTCGCCGGGTGGGGAGACGCGACCATGCGCGGGCCGTTGGCCTTGTTGGCGTCCAGCGTCATCACCTCAGGCAGCCCCTCGCGTTGCGGCCGTCACGTCGAGCCCTGCCGCGTCACTCTCCTGGAGGTGATGCCAGCCGAGGGCAGCGATCATCGCGGCGTTATCCATGCACCACTGCGGCGGCGAGAGCCGCAGGGTGATGCCCGCGCGATCGGCGATCTCAGAGAGCCGCGCCCGCAGCGCCTCGTTTGCGACGACCCCGCCGCCGGCGATGAGGCAGGTGGATGACTCCTGCTCCAGAGCCTCCTCCACGCGGGCGCCAATCGTGTCGACGATGGCTTCCTGGAACGAGGCCGCCCAGTCGGCGCGATCCTGCTTGCTGAGATCCACTGCGGTGCGTTCAAAGACGATGCGGTCGCCGTCACGCCGCGGCGTGCCGCGAATGCCGTAGAGCAAGGCAGTCTTGAGCCCGCTGAAGGAAAAGTCGCTGCCGGCACGCGGCCGTGGCAGCGCGTGGCGCGGAGTGCCACCCTTGGCAGCCGCCTCGATGAGCGGCCCGCCGGGCCACCCGAGATCGAGCATCGCGGCCGCCTTGTCGAACGCCTCGCCGGCCGCGTCGTCGATGGTGCGGGCAAGCACGCGCGCATGCAGGGGACTGTCAAGGTGCAGCAGGGCGGTGTGGCCGCCGCTGACGGCCAGGGCGAGTGCCGGGTAAGCCAGAGGCGATCCGTCAAGGGCGGGAGTGACCAGATGCGCAAGCACGTGATCGACGGCAAGCAGCGGCCGCTCGCACGCCCAGGCCAAAGTCTTGGCTGCCGCAATTCCAACCAGAAGCGAGCCGATCAGGCCCGGGCGATTACCGACAGCGATGGCGTCCAGGTCCTCAAGCGTGCAGGAGGCTTCCTGCAGCGCCGCGTCGATCACCGGCACGATCCGCTCCAGGTGCGCCCGGCTTGCGATCTCCGGCACCACGCCGCCGTATTCCTCGTGCAGGGCGTCCTGGGAGGCGACGATGCTGGCGCGTACCGCGTGCCCGTCCTCGACGACGGCCGCCGCCGTCTCGTCACAACTCGATTCGATTCCCAGGATCAAGGCCATGCTGTTCTCCTGCCGTACGCAGGCGCGCCCATGCCGCGATGCACGTGCTGCCTCCCCCCGCAATGCGCCGGCTTTCACCTCTCTGACCATTACAATAGCAACGCGACCTACGCGTCGCGATCTGCATGGGCCAACTTCATCGTCAGGATCTCACGGTTGCCCGGGAACGCGCAGTGCTCGTGGCCGTGGACCTGTACGCAGACTCCGAGCCGGTCGCCGATCGCCTCAAGGAACTGCATGGCCTGGCTGCAGCGGCCGGCGCCGAGGTCGTCGGGGAACTCTCCCAGCGGCGACGACTTCCCAGTGGCCGCACCTTCATCGGCAAGGGAAAGATCAAGGAACTCGCCGCGCTCGCCGAGGCGACGTCGGCCGCCGTGATCATCTTCGACCACGACCTTACGCCCGCACAGATTCAGAACATCGAGGAGGAGACCGAGCGCAAGATCATCGATCGCAGCGAACTGATCCTCGACATCTTCGCCAGCCGCGCGCGCACACATGAGGCGCGACTCCAGGTCGAGATCGCGCAGCTCGAGTACACGTATCCGCGGCTGCGCGCAATGTGGGATCACCTCGGGCAGGTGACCGGCGGCGCCCCAGTGGGCATCGGCACGCGCGGCCCCGGCGAGCAGCAGCTGGAGATCGACCGCCGACTCGTCCAGCGACGCCTCAAGCAGCTTCGGACGGAACTGACGGGCATCCACGCCCGGTCGGTACGGGAGGTCCACCGCCGAAACAGCGATCACTTCACCGTGGGTGTCGTCGGCTACACCAACGCGGGCAAGTCCACGCTCTTCAACGCGCTCACCAGCGGGGGTGCATGGGAGCACGATCAGGTCTTCGCGACGCTCTCGACTCGCGTTGAGCGATGGGAACTCGGTGGAGGAACGGCCGCGATGCTCAGCGACACGGTCGGCTTCATTCGGCGGCTGCCCCACCACCTCGTGGCAAGCTTCAAGTCCACGCTCGAGGAGACGATTCACTGCAAGTTGTTATTGATCGTGGTGGACGCGACCGATCCGGGAGCCGCCGGGCATCTGGAGGTCGTGCAGGCGACGCTCGAGGAGATCGGCGCCACGGTCCAGCCGCGGGTGCTAGTCATCAACAAGATTGACGCCCTGCGTGATCGCGCAGCGGAACTGGCCTGGGTGCAGGAATACCCTGAGGCCATCCTCGTGAGCGCGACTACCGGTGATGGGCTCTCGGATCTGGCCGAGGTCGTCTCCGGCCACGTCGTCGGGCCCACCGCGGAGGCCACCGTGTCAATGCCCAGCGCCGAGTCGCGGTCGATCGACTTCCTTGAGAAGCGTGCGGAGGTTCTGGACCGCGCCTGGGAGGACGATCGCAGCATCTACCGCGTGCGGATCGGCCGCCGGCAGGTCGAGCAGCTCATGTCCCACGGCATCGACCTGCTCATCGACGGCATGGCCCCAGGCGACGCCCTCGATGCGCTCTGGCCGCCGGCGCCGCCGCACGGCGCCGCCTGCCAACTCCCGCCCCACAGGTTGATGCGATAATGGTCGCAGCGGCGCAGGGACTCGACGCGTTCGGGCACGAGCTCAATCCGCGCATCGTCGCGGCCATTCGATCCTGGTCTGACGATCCTGATCTGCGAAACCTCCACCAGGTGCTGCAGTCGCGCGCGACCCGCCGCGGGTTCCTCGACACCTACGCCGAGGCGATCGTGGCAGCCCATGTTCGCGGCGCCGGGTGCAGCGTCCAGATCGAGCAACCCACGCCCAGCGGCCGCACATGCGATCTGGTGGTCGCTCGCGACGGCGCCGAACTGCACATCCACGTCAAGCGCATCGCCGGCCGCCGAGCGGCCGGGAAACGACTTCGAATCTCCTCGCGGCTGCGCATCCTGGAGCGGATCGCACGTCCCTGGACGGTGAAGATTCGCTGGCACGAGGGTGCTGGTGACGAGCAGATGCAGCAACTGGTCATGGAGGCCGCCTCCTTCATAGAGACCGCGCAACTCGGCGATGAACTGGTCGTGCACGACGAACGCGGCGGCGAGATCGGCGGGGTGCGGATCATCGGCCCAAGCGAAGGCCCCTGCGTGTCGCTGGCCATCGGGCTGCCGGAAGGCTTCATCGACGACACGCCGCGCATTCGGCGCCTGGTTCACCGCGCGCACAAGCAGTTCATGCCACGGGCGGTGAATCTGGTCCTGATCTGCACCGAGGACCGAGACGGGGCGGCGGAAGTCGAGAGCGCCTTCCTTGGCGCACACCAGGAGCGATGGGATGCCCACCCGCCGCGTGGCGCACGGGTTGCGGTCGGCCGCGGTGACGACGGATTCTGGCAGGGCCGCCAGTTCCTCGACTCCCAGCTCGGCGGCTGGTTTCGCCTGGCTCCCCAGCGCGAGGACTTCGAGGGCAGCCTCTTCGTGCGCGAGGGATGCAGCGTCGATGACGAGGCCGTTGCATTGGCACGGTCGCTCTTCCAGCCGTCCTGATGCTCTACCATTAGGGGCCCGAAAGGACGCCCCCATGAAGGACCCACGGCTCGCCACCCTCGCTAATCTCCTGATCAATCACTCCACGCAGCTTGCGCCCGGGGAGCACATCCTCATCGAGGCCATCGACATGCCCCAGGAGATGGTCATCGAACTGGTCCGCACTGCGCAGGAGGCCGGTGGCCACGCCCATGTGGCGCTGCGGACCAATGAGGTCATGCGTGCGCTGCAGGCCGGCGGCGAGGACCAGGCATTTGAGACCTGGGCTGCCTGCGACATCGACCGCATGAAGCGCATGGACGCCTACCTGGGGCTGCGGGGCTCGCACAACGTCAGCGAGATGAGCGACGTCGATGGCGATCGCCAGCAGGCCTGGGGTCGCCTGTACATGAAGCCGCTGCACCTCCAGGAGCGGGTCAACAACACCAAGTGGTGCGTGCTTCGCTGGCCCACTCCCTCGATGGCGCAGTTGGCGGGAATGAGCACGGAGGCCTTCGAGGACTTCTACTTCGATGTCTGCACGATTGACTACGGCCACATGGAGAAGGCCGCCGCCGCGCTGGTCGCCCGCATGGAGGCTACCGATGCGGTGCACCTGCTGGGCCCGGGCGACACCGATCTGACCTTCTCAATCAAGGACATTGCGGTGCGGCCATGCTGTGGTCGCATGAACATCCCCGATGGCGAGTGCTTCACCGCGCCGGTCCGCGACTCGGTCAACGGCGTGATTCACTTCAACACCGCCTCGATCTACCGCGGCCACACGTTCGAGGGGATTCGCCTCACCTTCAAGGACGGCCGCATCGTCGAGGCCACCGCCGACCAGGGCGGCGAGCACCTTGACTCGATCCTCGATAGCGACGAGGGCGCACGGTACGTCGGCGAGTTCGCCATCGGATTTCACCCGGGAATCCTCGAGCCGATGAAGGACACGCTCTTTGATGAGAAGATCGCAGGGTCCCTGCACTTCACCCCCGGAAACGCCTACGAGAATGCCGACAACGGAAACCGCAGCGACATTCACTGGGATCTGGTGCTCATCCAGCGGCCCGAATACGGCGGCGGCACCATCACCTTCGACGGGGAGGTCATCCGCGATGGCGGCCTCTTCGTGGCCGAAGACCTCGTCGCGTTGAACCCGCAGGAACTGCTCTGCGGGGCCGCTGCGGCCCCATAACCGGCAGGGGACCCCGCACAGCCCGCATGGCTTCGCTGGCCCCCGCGCATGGGCGCAGGAGGAGGTTCAGGCGCGGCTGGGGGGCGTCGATGGACCTTTCGTGGGCAGCAAGCCGTCATGGATGACGCCAAGACTCGGTGAAGTCCTCGCCCGCCAGGGGCTCCTGGCAGAGGCGCAGGTCGACCATCTCCTCGCCCTCCAGGCGGAGAACGGCCGCCCCATCGGGGCACTGGCCGAGGAGCACTTCGGGGTCTCGGCAGAAGCGATCGAGGATGCGTGGGTTACGCAGTACGCCCATCGCACGCGCACCGTGGATCCGGTCACGGAGACACCCCGCGAGGATGCCCGCGTGCTGGTGACGCGACGACAGGCTTGGCAGTTCGGGGTGATGCCCATGGCACTCGACGGTGACACCCTGGTCCTGGCCACGACGCCACGGCACCTGCGACGGGCACTGCGATTCGCATTCGGCGTGCTCGATCGCCCCGCCTACTTCCAGATGACCACCGACGCCCGCCTCGCGCAGGCGCTTGACCGCTGGTATCCCATGCCCGGGTTGTCCGACTCTGCCGTGTCCGGCGACGGCATTCGTCGCCTGATCACGAAGATGCGCATCGACACGATGCGCGAGACCGGCTGAAGCCGTATCCAATGGCGAGACCCGGACTTGAACCGGGGACACCGGCATTTTCAATGCCGTGCTCTACCAACTGAGCTACCTCGCCGCCGGCAGGAGCGTACCGCGGCCCCCGCGGGGCATCAAGCGGGCGCGGACACCTCCCTGATCGGCAGGTCCCCGAGCAGCGCGGGCTTGAGGTCACCAAGGACCGCGAAGTCCGCTCGCCATGCCCGCTGGGCCTCCAGGTCGATGGTTGCAGCGGCGCATCCCGGTGACTCCTCGCCAAGTTCCGCGACGACCTCGCCCATCGGCGAGACCACCATCGATGCGCCGCCGTACTCGATGGCCGGATCGCTGCCGATGCGGTTGGCCGCCACGACCCACGCCTGCTGCTCGACTGCGCGGGCCACCAGGAGGCTGCGCCAATGGGCGATGCGGGAGCGAGGCCAGTTCGCGCCGATCATGAAGCAGTCCACGCCGCGCTGCCCGGCGATGCGCCAGAGCTCGGGGAAGCGCAGGTCGTAGCAGATCATCGGGCAGATCCGCAGAGTGCCGGTATCGACGATGATCAGTTCGTCGCCGCTGTCAAACGTCCGTCCCTCGCCCATGGGGCCACAGGGGAATACCTTGGCGTAGGTGGCAAGGACACTGCCGTCGCGGCCGATGATCGAGGCGTGGTTTGACCCGCGATCGCCGCTGCGGCCGATCCACCCGACCTGTAGGAAGCAGTCGTGCGCGGCGGCCAGCGACGCGGCCCACTCCAGGCACCCGTTGTCGGCGACGGCGTCGAGGTCCTGGGAGTAGCCGGTGTCGCTGAACTCCGGCAGCAGCACAAGGTCGCCACCAACGGGCGCGGCGGCGGCGATCGCCGCCTCGTAGACGCGGCGATTCTCATCGGGCGACTCGTGGACGAGGTCCACTTGGATCGCATGGCATCGCATCGGCGGTGATTGTACGAGCGACGCCTATCATCGCCGCCATGCATCGTTGGCAACGCTGGCCGATGCTTGGAATCGCGTGGATCGTGCTCTCTGCGATCTACGTCGTACTGTTCGTGCTGGGCCTGACAATGATCATGTGGGAGTGGCCCGGTTGGGATGCCTTCCTGGAGTGGCCCGGCGCATGGCTGCTGCTGGTTGCCCTGGGGCTCTCTGCGTCGCAGGTCATGTTTCTCCTGCCGATCTTCCAACGTGCACGCGCTGGCGAGAGGGGCACATCACTTGGCCGCAGCCTCGTGGTGGCCGGGGGCATCGCCGGGATGCTCACCTGTGGCCTGCTCATGGCCCTGGCCAGCGCAGTGACGCTGCTCCCTGCCAATGCGGACGACGAGTGGGGGATGCCCGTCATGGCGTTCCTCTCGCTGCTGGAGTGGGACAACGACATGTTGGCGCCCCTGTCCATCGGCCTGGCTGTCCTGGCTGTGTCCTGGGTGGTATGGACGTTGATCCTGCGCGCCTTCGCGCGGCGGCGCCATCGTGATGCCGCCTGGCTGCCGCGCCTCACGGCGCTGCTCCTTGCGGGCACGGCCATCGAGGTCGTGTTGACCGTACCCGTCGACCTGCTCGTGCGACGTCGCAACGACTGCTACTGCACCACGGGGACCTTCGGCGCGCTGATCGTGGGGCTCACCGCGGCGCTGTGGCTGCTGGGCCCGGGCATCGTGTTTCTGCTGCTGCGACACCGCCGTCCCTGGGACGCCGATCACTGTCCCTACTGCGGATACCCCCGGACGGGAGCCGCCTCGGAGACATGCAGCGAGTGTGGCCGGATACGGCCTGCGGCCTGAGGAGAAGGGCGAACGACGGGACTTGAACCCGCGACTTCCTGGACCACAACCAGGTGCTCTACCAACTG
>CAZKTE010000045.1:0-14437 GCA_964555625.1 uncultured Isosphaeraceae bacterium
ACGCTTTGACGCGACGGCGACCTGCCGTGCCTCGATGGCGTTCTACAATCAGGTGGAGGAGCTCGACCGCCTCGGCGATGCACTTGGTGACGCGGTCGGGATGCTTGCCTGATGAGCGATCTGGCCGATCTCTACCAGGAAATGGTGACTGACCACGCTCGCAATCCGCGCCATCGCGGCACGCTCGACCCGTACGACCACAGTGCCGATGGACACAATCCCCTCTGTGGAGATCGCATCCACCTGACCCTGACGATGGACGGCGATCGCATCGCCGACGTCGCCTTCGACGGTGAGGGCTGCGCGATCTCGACGGCGTCCACTGACCTGATGGCCGATGCAGTGCGCGGGCGATCGCTGGAGGAGGTTCGGGCGCTCTTTGAATCCTTCCAGACGATGGTGACCTGCGAGGACGCGCCGGATGATCTCGGGAAACTTGCGACGTTCGCCGGCGTTCGGGAGTTTCCCATGCGAGTCAAGTGCGCAACGCTCGCCTGGCACACGCTCATGGCCGCCCTGAAGGCAGGTGGCGGCACGGTGACCACCGAGTAAGCCATGGCCTTGCATGACGACATCATCGCCGTCCTTCGCACGCTTCATGATCCGGAGATCCCCGTCAACCTCCACGACCTCGGGCTCATTCGGAGCGTCGACGTAGATAGCGGCGGGGCGGTGGCGGTCATGATGACCCTCACGACGCCCAACTGCCCGGTCGCCGACCTCCTCCCAGAACAGGTGCGGTCCGCCATAGCAGGCGTGGAAGGAGTGACCAGCGTCAGCGTGGAGATGACCTGGGAACCGGCATGGACACCGCGGGACCTCACTGATCGCGGCCGCGCCGAGATGGATCTCATGGGCCTCGACATAGACCACATGATCGCCAAGCTCGGGTCGTCATTCACCGATCTCACCAGCCCTCGCATGTCCCCTAAGGACACCAGCCCCAGGCGGCCAGGACCAGCAGGAGGTCCGTCGCGTTGACCAGGCCATCGCCGCTGACGTCCTCGTCGCACGAGGGCCGGCACGCGTTCTCACACGACGAACGATCGCCGCGGTAGGAGCCGCTCGCGTGCCAGCACGCTGCAGGCGTCGCAACCACGCAGGCACCTCCCACGCAGCAGGCTCCAGAAGGTGCGACCTGACCTCCGATGCTCACCGCCTGCCCGTCGCTCCACTCGATGCCGTCATCGAAGAGCACGCACGCAACCAGCACCGGGTCCCCGCGGACGGCCCAGATGCCGTCCCCCTGGTCTGCGGTGTTTCCCTCGATCACGCAGCGATCAAACAGCGGCGTGCCGCCATCGACATACGCCGCCCCGCCACCGTCCGCGTCATTGTCCGAAAGCAGGCACGCTCGAATGGTTGGCGACGCGCCTGCGATGTACAGTCCGCCACCGCGCTCGGCCCGGCCGCCACGAACCTCGAAGCCTTCCAGCATGCTGTCGCGGCCCTCGCCGTTACGAAAGGAAACCACCGAACCAGGCAGCCCCGTTCCGTCGAGCACCGTCGTGAAGGCGCCGCCGATTCCTCGCACCACCAGCGCCTTGCCGCGATAGTCCAGTTGCTGGTGGTAGTGGCCGCGGTCCACTAGGACCGTGTCCCCGCTGACGGCAGCGTCGATCGCCTCCTGGATCGTCGGCACCTGTGTGGGCACGTGCCACGTCGCAGCGATGAGCACCCCGGAGAGCATGCCGGGATCCTAGATTCCTGCGCAATGCGATCTTGAATGGACTGCCCAATTTCGCGGGGACCTATCATTGGCAGTGATGAGTGTCTCCCTGCCCCTGTTCGACGACGGCGCGCCCCCGGAAGCGCCAGACGAAGCACAGCAGAAACATGGCTTGACGGACCAGCACGGTCGCCGCTTCCGTGACCTGCGGCTCTCCGTCACAGATCGCTGCAACTTCCGCTGCATCTACTGCATGGAGCCGGATGTTCGATACATGCCCAAGGAGCGACTGTTGACGCTCGAGGAACATGCTCGCGTGCTGCGGATCGTGATCCCCATGGGCATCGAGAAGATCCGCATCACCGGGGGAGAAGCGACCATGTATCCGCACCTCGACGACCTGATCGAGGAGATCGGCTGCCATGGTCTCGATGACCTGGCCATGACGACCAACGGCTCTCAGCTGACTGCCGATCGCGCGCGGCGATGGAAGGATGCGGGTCTCAATCGGCTCACCATCAGCCTCGACTCGTTGAAACCCGATCGCTGCAGGCGCATCACGCGATCCAAGACATCACTGGATCGAACGCTCTCGGCGATCGACATCGCCATCGATGCGGGACTCGCACCGGTGAAGGTCAATGTCGTAGTGATTCGTGGCATCAACGACGATGAACTCCCCGACTTCGCGGACTTCGCGCGTGATCGAGGCGTGGACCTGCGGCTCCTGGAGTTCATGCCCCTGGACGCCGCTGGCGACTGGTCACGTGACACCCTCGTGCCTGCAGACGAGATGGTGGCCGCTGTGGCGGCTCGTCACGAACTGATCGAGGAACCACGCGACCATCCTGCGAGCACCTCGGTGAACTACCGCTTCAAGGACGGGGCTGGAGGCCGCCTCGGGATCGTCGCGCCGGTATCGCGTCCATTCTGTGGTGACTGCGATCGACTTCGCATCACCGCCGATGGCGGTGTGCGGCCGTGCCTCTTCAGCCACGAGGAGTGGAGCCTGCGGCCGCTGCTGCGCGGTGGCGCCAGCGACGCGGATGTTGTTCGGTTCATCGTCGACGCCGCGTGGGCCAAGCAAGAAGGGCATGGGATCGACGCCGCGGACTTCGAGCGGCCCCAGCGATCGATGCACATGATCGGAGGCTGACTCGCGTCTCCAGTGCCTACCAGCTGCCGGCCACCATCCACACGGCAATGACGATGACCGCGACCGCGGCGCAGATCCAGTTGAACCACCGATCGATGAGCGGCATCGCACGCGGCCCGAGCCACCAGGTCAGTCCCGCCACCAGCCCATACCGCAAGGATCGCCCTACTACGCACGCCACGAGGAACGTGGCGAGGTTGAGCTTGGCGACGCCCGAGGCGATCGTCAGCAGCACGAACGGCACGGGGGTCAGCGCGGCGATGAAGACGTAGACATCGCCGCGAGCGTCGAACTCGGCGACCAAGGCCGCGATCCGATCAGCACCGGCGATCCACTCCCCCAGCGGGGTCACCATGGCGCCCAGCGCGTAGCCCGCGCATGCCCCGGCAACACTGGCTGCGATGGCCACCGCGGCGAAGAAGCCGCTGCGACGGCGATTGCCCAAGCACATGGGGGCAAGGAGCACGTCCGGCGGAACAAACGGGATGAAGGCCTCGATGAACGCCACGGCCGCCAATGCAAGCGATGCACGGGGCCGGCGCGAGAACCCGAGGATCCAGTCGTAGAGTCTGCGATGGATTGCCCATGTGGGCGCGCCTGCCGTCGCCTTGGGCGGGTCCTGCATCATGACCTGATCGCATTCTTCACGTGCACCATCCCTACACTGCCTGCATGAGCGAGGTTCTCGTCCAGTTCAAGCAACTTCATCCGAACGCCGTCGTGCCTACCTATCAGACCCAGGACGCCGCCGGGATGGATCTCCACGCATGCATCGACATGCCGCAGACGATTGCGCCAGCCGGGATCGCCATGGTGCCAACGGGGCTGGCAATGGCCCTGCCCGCCGGCTTTGAGGCCCAGGTTCGCCCACGCAGTGGCCTCGCATCCCGCCATGGCCTGACGCTCATCAACAGTCCCGGCACGATCGATGCCGACTACCGCGGAGAGATCACGGTGCCGGTGGTGAACCACGGGCACGACCCCTTCACAATCGAACCCGGAATGCGCATCGCCCAGATAGTCATCGCACCCGTGGCCCGCGCCACCTGCAGCGTCGTGGAGGACCTCGACGAGACGGCGCGCGGCGATGGTGGATTCGGCTCGACGGGTACCTAGAGGATCTCGTCGAATCCGCGCAGTCCCAGCGGCTCGCGCGTGAAGAACGGCTCACCATGCTCGACGCCGATTCGACTGCCGAAGTAGCGGCCGCTCGCGTCGAGCCAATCCACGATCGGGCGATTTCGCTCGGGGGCTACGAACTGCGAGTGGTAGGCGAGGATGGCGTCTCGCTTCCGATCGGAAAACCCGCTCGTATCCACGATGAAGCTCGGCGAGGGCACGCTCCGCAGGTGCGTGCACCAGTAATAGAACAACCTCCGAGGGTGAATCGGATCGCCGGGCAAGTTCGTCTTGACGAGCTTGGCGTCAAACCGTGCATCCTCGACGATGCGGGTCGTCGCCACGTGATCGGGGTGAGCGTCCTCGCCATGGGGCGCAAAGACGATGTCCGCGGCGAACTCGCGGATCACGCCAGCGACCGCATGCCGCGCTGCGATCGTGTGCTCGACCTCGCGGTTGGGCAGGCCGATACAGGTGCGGCGCACGCCGAGAATCTTCGCCGCCGCCTCCGCCTCCGCTGCGCGCGTCTGGCGATCTCCGTGCGGCGTGGGCTCGCCGTCGGTCATGTCCAGCAGCAAGACCTCATGGCCGTCGTCGACGAGCCTCGCGATCGTTCCACCCATTCCGAGTTCCTGATCGTCGGGGTGTGGGCCGACGATGAGTATGCGCGTCATGGCCAAGAGGGTAGCGTCACGATCCCAGGATTGACCGGTAGAGCTCGTCGAGTCGCTCGACCATCAGCCGCCCATCGAATCGAGACTTGCAAAGGTCGTACCCCCGCTCTGCCTGCCGAGCCGCCTCAGCAGGGTCGTCCCTGCTTTCTTCGACGGCCGCACGCAGCGCCGCATGGTCCCCGGGGGCAACCAGTCGACCTGTCTGGCCGTCAATGCAGACCTCGCCCGTACCGTCGACGTCGTGGGCCACCACCGGCGTGCGAGCAAGGAGCGCCTGCACCACGGTCCGAGGCAGGCCCTCTCGCCAACTCGGGTGCACGAGCAGATCCATGGCAGCTAGGTGCCGCGGGATGTCGTCGGGCTCCACGAGTCCGGTGAGTACGACCTGATCGGCCAGTCCCATCGACGCAAGTCGCCGCTCCAGGCGCGCTCGCCACCACCCGTCTCCCACCCACAACAGCTTCAAGCGCTTGTCTGCGACCATCGCACCGCCAATCGCGTCAAGTAGATCGTCGTGGCCCTTCAGTTCGGCAAGACGCGAGATGGTCCCCACGACATAGTCATGCTCATCGAGCCCGAGACTCGCCCGAATCTCGGCTCGATCGGCATCACACTGAGCGTAGCGCTCAACCTCCATCCCGCTGTAGATCGTCTCGAACTGCGCTGGCCGGCCGATGCCCTTCGCCAGCGCCTGGTCGCGCATGGCGTCGGCGACACAGGCGATGCGGTGGCAGCGCCGCGCGGCCATGCGTTCGGCGGCGATGTAGATTCGGTTGCGCCACCACGACTGGTACGGGTGAAATGGCAGCCCATGAATCGTGTGCACGACGCAGGGCACATCGCATGCCCATGCAGCCATTCTGCCAAGGATGCCGGCCTTGGACGAGTGCGTATGCACTACGTCCGGAGCCCAGGATCGCACCAGGGACTTGAGATCTCCAAGGCAGCGGAAGTCCCGCAGCGGCGCGAGGTCGCGGCAGAGATTAGCCGACTCGATGAGCTCGATGCCGCCGTGCGCTGCGGCCCGCGCCTGCAACGATCCCTCCGGGCCATAGATCGGCCCATGGACGATCGACACGTCGTGCCCGTCGGTCGCCTGGCCCTCGCAGGAGAGCACCGTGTTCTCCTGGGAGCCGCCGAGGATGAGCCGGGTCGAGATGTGCATGATCCGCATGGGCCAAAGGATACGGCCAGCGGCGCGTGACTATGCTTGTGCCCCATGCGACGCATTCGACTGCAGCTCGCCTACGACGGTACTGACTTCCACGGCTGGCAAAAACAGCATCCGCCCGACGCGATGCCGCTTCGCACGGTGCAGGAGGTGCTGGAAGCGGCACTTCGGCGGGTGCTGCGAGCCGACGTCTCGACCCAGGGAGCCTCGCGGACGGACGCGGGCGTGCACGCTCGCGGGCAGGTGGTTGCCTTCGACTACGACGGGGACCTTGAGTTGGAGCCCATGCTCTGCGCACTCAACGCCCGGCTCCCCGACGACGTGCAGGTCGTGGAGGCGGATCTCGCCGACGAGGCCTTCAATCCCATCGCCGACTGCACGTCCAAGGGATACCGCTACACCCTTGCTCATGGATGCCGCGACCCCCGGAACCGACCGCTCTTCGATCGTCGCTGCGTGGCTGTCACGCCCTACACCCTTGACCCAACTCTCATGCAGGAGGCGGCTGGGCAATTTGTTGGTGAGCATGACTTCGCGGCGTTTGCGCGGATCAATCACGGCCGCGATACGACGGTGCGCCGCATCGACGACTGCGCGGTGTCCGAACCTTCACCTGGGCGCATCGCCATCGACGTCTCGGGCAGCGGGTTCTTGTGGAACATGGTCCGAATCATCGCCGGCACGTTGCTGGAGGCGGGCCGCGGCAGGATCCAGCCGACCGACATCCCCGGCATCATCGCAACGGGCGACCGGGCCAATGCCGGACAGACGATGCCGCCGGAGGGGCTGTGCCTGATGTGGGTCCGCTACGACTAGCGATCAGTGGCCAAAGAGGTTCGTCACCGGGAAGTACCCCTGCTCCTGGAAGTAGCAAAGGGCATCATCCACGCTGGCGAAGATCTTCGTCGCCGTCTCGGTGATGAACGGCGAGGGCGCCTTCTTAGGCTTCCACACGACGTACACTTCCTTGGTGTGCTCCCAGGCATGCTGGAGCTCTCGCTCCACGCCACTTGAGAGTCCGGGCGTGCCGCCGGGAAGCTCCGGGACCAGCGAGACGATCATGTCGGACTGGTCGATGAGCTTGAAGTCCCGCATGTAGATCTGTCCATCGACGTCGCCGGCGATGTCGAGGATCTCCCGTACGCTGACTCGCAGTGGTTCGCTGCCCTCCCGACCACCAAAGGCGTGCTCTGCGACCTCGATGAAGTCCTTGCCATCCTTTGCCGCGGCCAAGCCGCGGTCAAGCAGCAGCTTCTCATCCACATCCGCCGGGTCGAACGTGATGAAGTGTTCGTTGAGCGCTGCGCGGAAGGTGCTGATCTCCTCGAGCACATCAGGCAGGTCCACGACGTGGCTCATCGGGAAACTCGGATAGACCTTGCGCATCTCGGGCCGCGTCACCAGCCGCAGGCACGTCTCGACCGTGTCGCGATGGCGGCCTCTGCTGAGAATGTAGAAATCGTTTCTGCAGCCGATCGCCTGCGCGAGCAGCTCTGTGGCGAGGATTTCCTCCTCGCGCCAGACCATGCAGTCCTTGAGCGTTGCGTCGATGTCGTGCT
Organism: uncultured Isosphaeraceae bacterium; assembly: GCA_964555625.1. Taxonomy (GTDB): domain Bacteria; phylum Planctomycetota; class Phycisphaerae; order Phycisphaerales; family SM1A02; genus CAZJKE01. The sequence goes on from CAZKTE010000045.1 coordinate 7,349, forward strand.
CGGCGTGCAGACGCTGGTGGACGACCTCGATGTTGTCAACGAGGCAGATGAGCATGTCGGGGGCAAGCTCCCGCATCTGGTCGAAATCAAAGGCGCTGAAGAGGCCGTGCCGCCACCTGAACGTGGCATGCGTGTTCACGATGAGGTTTGGAGAGTCCTCGGCGGGCATCGTCGAAGCGATGATGTCCTTGAATGCGGCGCGACGCAGCGTGTGCAGCCGGCTCAGAGGCAGGTCGAGGATTCGCCCCGCTCGCACATCCGGCGCCTCTGCGTACATCCGTTCGCCGACATTGAAGAGCTCCAGCGGGTCTCCCCGCTCGCCGGCGCGCAACTGCACGTCCTCCAAGTAGGGCTTCTTGTCAACGCCGATCTGGCCAGTCACGACTGCTCGCATGTGGGGTCCTCCCGGGCGAGCGCCCATTATATGGCGGCGCTACTGTCTGCCCCTGCGCCGAAAGTAGCGAAGCCATGAAGCGCGAGCCCGGCGCGGTGATGACCCCGACCCCTTGTGCCGCAACCACGTGCGACCCACAAGCACTGCCACGGCGGCAAATGCCACAAATCCCACGATCCAGAGCATTCGATCCACGCCTGCGCGACTGCCCAGCCCCTGCGCAATCAACCAGCCGGCGCCAACCTGCAGCGGTGCCGTAATCAGGCAGCAGGCCATGGTGATCATGGCGAACTTCCAGAACGACATGTGCATCAGGCCCGCAACTGTGATGGCGCTCGTCCGGCTGGCCGGGATGAAGCGCGCTGCGATGATGACCCATCCGCCGCGATGGTCGAACTGGTGCTTGACCTGCAGCATGCGCCTCGGATGAACGATGCGCCGGAAGATTCGTGAGTGCATGATGCGAGTCCCCCACCGCGAGCACACCTGAAACCACAACATGTCCCCGCAGACTACGCCCAGATACGCCGCGAGCACGGTCGGCCAGAAGGGCATGCGTCCCAACCCGACCAGGATCCCTGCAGGAATGTTGATGATGTCCTCCCCGAGAGGCACGCCCACGCCTGAGAGCAACAGCAACGCGAACACGAAGAAGGGTCCTGCCGTCGGGTCGATCGACTCGAGCGCCTGATTGACGAATGCCTCCATGGTTGACGCAGATGCTACCGCCAGTCACAGCGGCGATCAGAGTCGGAAGGTCTCGCCGGGCTCAATGCGGTCAGGCAGTTCCTCATCGAGCCCCTTGCCCCACGAGGCAGCGATCCCCGGGCTGATCTCCAGCATCGCCGCCGCGTGGCCCTCGTCGTCCCAGGGCACCTCCACGCCTCGGGCCGCAAGCCAGCGACCTGCCAGATCGCTCTGCGCGCGGAAGCTGGTCTGCGGCGAGTCCGACCCGGCGGCATTCTTGATGGGAGCAAACTCGTCCTCGCGCGCAACCTCTAGGACCAGCGACCCGTCTGCCAGCGGCAGGGCGTCGAAGATGAATCGCTCGAATCGTGTCGCGTTTGGCTCTGCCGGCTCGACCATGTCGCCCGTAAGGAGGTCCAGGTGCGGCACTCGCTTCAGCGCGCGGTGCCAGGGAAGCGCCTCATCACCGCGCTCGGCGAGGATCGCAATGAAGTCGGTTGCGAAGACATGGGTGGCGATCGACCCGGCGCAGAATCGAAGCCCACCGTCGTCGGCTCGCTCCGAGGCGCGATCTTCCGGAAGATCGCTGTACTCGATGATGCAGGTACGCCCTTCGCGACGACAGAAGACGCCCACACGTTCGGATGGATCGGTCTTGGCGATGGCCTTGCTCGTAGCCTGCGCAGAGGAGCCCTCGCCCTGCAGGTGCACGCCCAGAAAGACAGGGTCTATGACCTTCGTCAGGGGGTTGTCGACCTGTACATAGGAGAGGTGCCGGACGCCCCGCGCCTGCATTTCCTCCAGCGCGCCGCTGCCTCGCAGGGCCGCGACCACGCCGCCGTGGCCATCTGGGCCCGTGGCAAGCCCACCTGCATCGGCCAGCAGGCAGCCGTCCATGGCGTCCACGGCGGGCAAGGCGCCCTGGGAGAAGAGGAACACGTCCCCTCGTGGGATCCCAAACCAGTTGTTGTCAGCGAGGAACGCCCGCGTCGCCGCATCGTTCTCCTCGCTGGTCATGATGTACCAGGGCACATGCGCGTCGAATTGTGCGCTTGCGTCGCAGATCTGCTCGGCGATCAACTGAAACAGCGACTTCCCCGTCACGGGCGTCGCTGGGAACGTCCCCTTGGGCCCCGCCCATCCGAGTCGCGTACCCAGTCCCCCGGCGACCGTGAGTACTGCTACGCCGTGCGCATGCAGCGCCGCTGCGCCGACCTCACACATCGCCTGATCGTCGAGGTGCGCCGCGTCGATCGTCGGACACGGCGAGACTTCACCGTCCGCCACCTCGTTCGGTTCGCCGGCGGCCAGTGCCGCCAGCTGCGCCAGATCAAGCAACGCCACCTGCTCGGCGAGCCGATCGCGACCTCGCGCATCAAGGTGCGGCCAGGCGCCCAGTACCGCGTCAAGACCGTGCTCGGCCAGTGCCGCTCGCAGTTGAGGAGGTGGATCGGACATCGATCCTAGAACTCGGGCGTTTCCGGGTTCGTCCAGCCCTCGGGCAGGTGTCGAACGATCTTGCCCGTCTGCAGGTAGATGACCTGCTCGCAGATGTTCGTGCAGTGGTCAGCGATGCGCTCCATGGCGCGGGTGATGCCCAGCAGCCTGAATGCCGCCGTCGCCGACATCTCGCCCTCGCTCGTTCGCCGCTGGGCGTCGAGGGTGATCTCCGTGCGAAACCGATCCACGGTGTCGTCGAACGACAGGACGCGGACCGCCAATTCGGTGTCCGCGTCCGAGAGGGCCTTGTTTGCGTCCCTGACCATCCCGACCACGCTGTTGGCCATTACCCTGAATGTCTCCGGGACCTCCGAGGCCGCCGCGTCCTCGACATCGGCGACGGTCTCCGCCACCACCACGGCGCAATCAGCGATTCGCTCGAGCTCGTTGTTGACCTTCACGACCGTCAGGACGCTGCGAATGCCGTGCTCGGCTATGTCCCCTATCCCGAGCAGCTCAATGGACGCTCGCTCGATCTCCACGTCGACGCGGTCGATTGCTTCGTCGTCATTGATGACCTCCGACGCCGCGGTGGCATCGGTGTCAAAGCAACACTCCACCGCCCGCAGGACGAGGTTGGACACCCGGTCGCCCTGGGTGATCAGGTCGGCCTTGAGCTGCGCCAGCTTCCGTTCGAAGTCGGACATGGTCCCTGCTCGAGAAAGGTTCGGAGGAGTATACTCCTCCCCCTGTCCGACGGATGCGAGAGATGATCCGACTCGGCGTCAACATCGATCACGTTGCCACGATACGCCAGGCTCGGCTGACCTTCGAGCCGGACCCGGTGGCCGCTGCGCTGGCGGCACAACTCGGCGGGGCCGACGGCATCACCCTGCACGTGCGAGAGGACCGTCGCCACGTGCAGGATGATGACCTGCATCGCCTTCGCGAGATCGTGGAGGTCCCACTCAATCTCGAGATGGCCGCCACCGATGAGATGGTCGCCCTGGCCGGCGCCGCCGGCCCGGACATGGCCATGCTCGTCCCGGAGGGCCGCGATGAGGTGACCACCGAGGGCGGCCTCGACGTGGACGCGGACCGCGAACGGCTTAGCGGCATCGTGGCGGCCTTGAAGGATGCAGGAATGAGGGTCAGCGCCTTCATCGACCCGTGCATCGAGCAGGTAGATGCGGCCGGGGCCTGTGGATTCGAGGTCTGCGAGGTCCACACGGGCGCCTTCGCCGCGGCCGTCGAGGCAGGTGGATTTGACCTGGAGACCCACGCCGTCGCGGCCGAGGTGTCCCGGGTCGCAGAAGCCGGAGCTGAGATCCTCGGGCGAGACATGCAGTTCAACGCCGGCCACGGTCTGACTCACCAGAACGTCCAGCCGATTGCTTCCCTGCCCGGTCTCGAAGAGTTGCACATCGGCCACTCGATCGTCAGCCGTAGCATCCTGGTGGGCATGCGCGAGTCGGTGGCCTCAATGAAGCGATTGATGGTGGAGGCCGCGGGATGAGCGACGCAGCGCAGGATCTTCCCTATCGCGTCGCCGTGCTCTGTTACCTGCACGACCAGGAAGGGCGCCTGCTGCTCCTCCACCGCGAGAAGTCGCCAAACGCGGGGCAGTACTCCCCGATCGGCGGAAAGCTGGATCTCGCCGCAGGCGAGAGTCCCGATACGTGCGCCGTCCGCGAAATCAGGGAGGAGTCGGGCGTCGACCTCGACGTCTCCGAGGTTCGCCTCTGCGGGCTGGTGGCTGAGCGCGGGTACGAGGGCTCCGGTCACTGGCTGATCTTCGTCTTCGAGGTGGACCGCGCCATTCGCGTCGACGAGATCCCGACGATGGAGATCTCGGAGGGCGTGCTCAATTGGGTTCCGGTCACGCAGGTGGCAGACCTGGACATCCCAGAGACCGATCGCAAGGTGCTCTGGCCATTGATGTCCCGCTCGCGGCGAGGTTTCTTCACCGCGGACATCGACTGCTCGGTGGATCCCTTCATGTGGACGGTGCATGAGTCGGCCATCGGGGGCTGAGGGATATACTCCGCGGCGATGTACGAGATCGCCGTCAATTGCACCTTCAATGCCACGCACGCCGTCACGGTTGGCGGCGTAGGGGAGGAGTTGCACGATCATGACTGGTATGTCGTGGCGACCGTTGCTGGCGAATCACTCGATGAAGAGGGCCTCCTGATCGACTTCCTGGAACTCCAACGACTCCTCAACGCCGCGGTGGCACCGCTCCGAAATGCCAATCTCGCCGAGGCGCTCAGTGGCGAGAATCCCAGCGCAGAGCGAGTCGCGAGGTTCATCGGCGCTCGGCTGGACGCCTCTCTGCCGTCGGCGGCAGTCTCCTCCATCTGCGTGACCGAAGCGCCGGGCTGCATTGCCACCTGGCGGCCCTGACCCATGGCCGATGCACCGCTCATGATCTCAGTCAGCGGCGCCCGCGGCATTGCCGGTGCGTCCATGACCGGTGAGGTTGCCTCCCGCTACGCGACCGCCTTCGCGGCGATGCTCGGGACGGATCTTGGTTGTCCGCCGCACCTGTGCCTCGCTCGCGACACACGCCCAAGCGGCGGCGATCTGTCGGCGGCGGTGTCCGGGTCGCTCGTGCAACTGGGCTGCCGCGTCACGGATCTGGGCGTCGTCGCGACCCCGACTGCAGGCGTGATGGTCACCGCACTGGGTGCCGATGGTGGCATCGTCATTACCGCGTCCCACAACCCCTCTCCATGGAACGGGGTGAAGTGCCTTGATGGGAACGGCACGGCGCCGGCCGCTGCGAATGCCGAGCGCATCGTCGCGGCGTTTCACGAGGGACCCTCGAAACCGCTGGGTCCTCCCGGCGAGCTCGAGTCCAGCGACGCCGGACATGACACGCACATTGCGCGGGTACTCGGCGCAGTCGATCCACTACCCCTTCGGGAACGCGGATTCCGCGTGGTACTCGATTCGATCAATGGCGCCGGGTGCGAGAGCGGCCGCCGACTCCTTGCGCATCTCGGGTGCGACGTAGTACACGTCAACAGCGAACCGAGCGGAGATTTCGCCCATGCGCCCGAGCCGATACGGGCGAATCTCGGGCAACTCATGGAGGTGGTAGCCGATTCGAACGCGGACATCGGCTTCGCCCAGGACCCGGACGCCGATCGCCTGGTCGTCGTCGATGAGCATGGGGCATGGATCGGCGAGGAGTGCACTCTGGTCCTTGCCGCAATGCACGTGCTCGATGGCGGTGGTGGTGACGTGGCGGTGAATCTCTCGACGAGCCGCATGATCGACGACGTGGTCGCCGCCAGCGGTGGTCGCGTGCATCGCACTGCCGTGGGCGAGGCCCACGTGGCCGCCGCCATGCGCGAACACGACTGCGTGTTCGGTGGCGAAGGCAATGGAGGCGTGATCTACCCGCCCATCGGGTGGGTCCGCGACAGCCTCGGGGGCATGGCGCTGGTCCTGGATCTGCTTCGGGAGCGGGGCCAACCGATGTCAGCCATCGTCGCGGGCCTGCCGGCGTGGTCGATGGTCAAGCGAACGATGGATCTCTCGCCACTCGGCGGCAGCGATGCCCTCTCGGGGCGTCATCAGCACCTTCAAGCCGCATTCGAGGGAGCTGCCATCGATGTCCAGAACGGGCTGAGAATCGATCTCCCCGAGGGATGGGTGCACGTTCGCGCGAGCAACACGGAACCGATTGCCAGGATCATCGCCGAGGGTCGCGACGCCCAGGCCGCCGCTGACCTGGCGGACCGGGCCATGGCTGCAGTCATCGCCTCGTGAGGTGAACCTAGTTCCCCAGATCAGGAACCGGCGTGCGATCCGACGCGGCGATCAAGATTGCCGGCCGCCAGATTCGCGAGTCGAGCAGAGTCTCGGCGAGTGCCCCGGGCGACGCATAGGTAAGCGATCCTGTGAGGCTCCACTCGACCACGCCACCACCTGGTAGCTGGTCGCGCCTAATCACCACGGGTATGGCCGCTCGCACCGCGGACCACCGTGGCAGCGTTCGCCCGCCGCCGGCGCGGCCGCTGTAGACGGCCTGTCCACCGACGTGCACCGTGTAGGTGTACTCAAGCAGTTCGATCGGCTCATCGTTCGTATTGGAGAGTTCGAACTCGACCTCGAACGCTACGGCCTCCGGGAGCACCTCGATGACGCGCGAGGCGGCGAACCGGGCCACCGGTGGCCTCGGACCGCATCCGGTACACAAGAGCAGCAGTACACAGAGGAAGCCCCTGGACATGGCCGCACTCTAGCAGAGTGATCGGCGGCTACCAGAGTCCGGGCGTCGCCGGTGGCGCAGGCTGGGCCATGACGATGCGATCCAGTCCGGGAAGGTCCGGCTGGTAGAGGGCGTACCTGTTCCACCAGATCGAGAGGGCCACGAGGATCAGCACGGAGCACCATGCGGCAAGTTCACCCTCGCGTCGATGACGCATTCGGTAGAGCAGCGAGACGCAGATGGCGACCGTCAGCCCCTTGTACAGCGCCAAGGCCCAGGGGGACCTGGTGGTGTGAATCAGCCACGCTGCAATCGGGTTTCCCTCGATGAGTCCCACGGAGGTCAG
>CAZKTE010000046.1:0-13879 GCA_964555625.1 uncultured Isosphaeraceae bacterium
GATGTCCTGAAGGTCAACCGCACCACTTTCGTCCACATCAGCCAAGCACTCGCACTCGTCGGGCGTGAAGTTCCCATTGAGATCCTCGCTTGTACCGGAGGCAATGTCTTCATAGTCCGAGACGCCATTCTCATTGCAATCGTTGAAGGGTTCGTCCAGCAACCAGACCCGCACGTCCTCAGGTACGTCGGCTCCGGCACCATTCCCCCAGCCCGTCACCGAGCCATCCGGGTGTATGGCGAATCCCGTGTCGCCATTTGCGTGGATCATGATGACCTCGGCCATGTCGGACGGGGGTTCGCATTGTTGATTGTCATTGTCGCCCCAGGTGACAATCGAGCCATCTGCAGTTAGGACCATTGCCCAGTAATGACCTGTTGCCATGTCGATGGCGTCAGCAGCCTCGGATGGAATGCAATGGTTGCAGCCATCAATGGGGGGATAGGTTCCGGTGTTGAATCCCCAGACGTCGGGCTGCCCTGTAATTGAGAGGCCCATGCTCCAGGACTCGGACGCATCGAAGTCGATCGGGGGCTGGACACCGTCGGGAATGTTGCACTGCCCGTTGTAGTTCATGCCAAATCCGCCAATCGTGTTGTCCTCACGCAGATAGAGCTGGTGCACGTTTCCGGCATGGATCTCCACCGCGGTCAAGCCTGCGGGCACTTGGGTGGCGTTGTAGTCAGGTCGTCCCCACGCGAACACCTTGCCATCTGCACGACGAATAGCAACCGAATGCATGTCCCCGCCACTCACGTCGTGGCAGGGGCCAAGCTCGGCGGGAATGTTGCATTGGCCGTAACTATTGAGGCCCCACGCATACGCGGTACCGTCCTCGGTCAATGCCATGACATGCCCCCCCCACGAATCAACGGCGACAACGCGACGTGACCCATCAGTGAGGTCCTCGGGAATGTCGAGCACGTTGTTTAGGTTCTGTCCCCAGCCCCGCAGGGTGTTGTCCGGCTGGATCACTATGGCCCATCCCTGTCCGCCTCCAGCAATGATCTTTGCACGTGCCAGACTCGGTAGCCCGCTGCGCTGATCAGCCCGCCTGAGAACATGCTGATCCGTAGTGGTGAGCACTTGATTCTGGCGCGCCAGATTCCGGCCATCTTCGTTCGAGTGAACTGGATTCCCAGTTGCCATCCCAGAGACCAACCCCAGGGCAACAGTCGCACTGGCCGCGTGGAGTGTCCCTCTTCGTGTGTGTCCGAAACTCAACTCTGTCATTCGTCCAAATCTCATTCGCAAGCTCCTTTTTGACGTGCTCAGGTAACTTGATCGTCTCGGTGTTGCACCGCCTTATTCGTCCGCGTACGTTGTCCCCCTCGGACGGGCGCTTCACAGAGCGCCAACGGCACCCGACGGCGGATCATTGACCCTTCCAGATAGACATGCGGCGTTTCGCCGAGGGTTACCGCAGCCCATTTCCAGTATTTCCGGCTACGGGGGGAAAGGGAGTCCCCGAGGAGTGGGGCATGGTTACTGAGCACGAAATCACACGACTCATTGATGCTTCGGCGGCCGGAGACAGATCAGCCGCTGAAGAGTTGTGGCAGGCCGTATACGCGGAAATCCATGGCATGGCAGCCGCCGTCTTGTCAAAGGAGCGCCCAACGGCCAGCCTTCAGCCCACCCTGGTGGTCAACGAGATCTACCTGCGGATTGGCTTGTCTGCAACCCAACCACCGCCGAGATGGGAGAACCGTCGGCACTTCTTCGGCAGCGCGGCGCGGGCAATGGAGCAGTTCCTGATCGACCACGCTCGCGCGAGGAACCGTCTCAAGCGAGGAGGTGGCCTGCGACGCATTCCCCTGGAAGCCGCCGACGGCACCTGGGCTGATCTGACAGCCATTGACCCTGCCACGAGCGAGGAACTTGTATTGGCTGTCCGAAAACTGGAGGAGGTGTCGCCGTTGACGGCGGAGATCGCACGGCTCAAGTTCATCTGCGGGCTGACGATTGATCAGGTGGCCATGGCGACAGACCGCTCCTCCGACAAGGTCGTCAGGGAGTGGGCCTTTGCGCGAGCGTGGCTGCTGCGGGAATTGTCGTCACCAGAGTCGGTTTGACTACCCATGATCCACTGATGATGCGGTGGGTCCTGGCGACGACCTACCGCGCAAAGAACAGCCCCCCTGCTTCATGGGCAAGGGGGCGGGTGTTGAAAGCCACCCACCGGACTCGAACCGGTGACCTGAGCTTTACGAAAGCTCCGCTCTACCAACTGAGCTAGGGTGGCGTGATTCGCTAGTGCCGGACGCTCAGGGCATGAACATCATGGCCGAGGTGCCCGCATGGTTCAAGGCGCCATTGAGCCTCGCGGCTGCATCGGCAAGCAACCCAGTGGTCGTCTCGGTGAGGTCCATGACCGCCTCAACCTGCCAGTCTTCAGCAAGGTTTCCCCAGCGGCGAACGCTTGAGGCCGATTCGTCCAGCAGCACGATGCGATCATCGAGACCGCCTTCGGCGATGGCCGCGTCTATGAGGGCCTGCTGGGCGACTGGATCGTCGATCATCGCCAGCGTCTGGGCAACAAGTGCCCGCGTGGTGCCGATGCGACTAGCCAATGCATCCACGAGCGCGCCAGTCGCGTCGCCCACGTCCAGCGTCGTGTCGGTCAGCGCCAAATCCCGCAGCGCACCAAGGGCTCGCTCTGCAAACGCCTCCGCGGCCGCCGAATCAAGCAGGCCACCTGCCGCGGATGCCATCAGGTCCTCGAGCACCGCGGACATCGCCTGCTCGCTGATGCCCTCGTGCGCAACGTCGACCATGTCACGCCCGCCGACCGCGTTGGCCAGCACGCGTACTTCGGCGCCGTCGCTCAGCATCAGCACCGGCGTCGCCGTCGTCTGCGTCAGTGCGCCAAGCGCATCTGCGGACGCCTCGCCCGCCTCGGCGCTGCGTGTGATGACCACGGCCAGATCGATGCCCGGGACGGCACCGGCCGCAGTAATCGCAGCGGCGGGACTGTCGCCCTCGCCCACCATGCTCCAGCCCATGGACTCGAGCATCGTGGTCACGCCGCGGCGTTCCTCGCTGTCGTCGCCAATGACGATCGCGTAGAGCTGGTCGCCGCTGCGCACGGCCGAGGAGAGCAGCGGCACGACTCGGTAATCGCCTTCGAAGCCAGTGGTCGGAAGCGTCCCCGCCAGAGCCAGCGCCGCCTCGTACTGCACGCGTCGATCTGGATAGAACATCGCCTCGACCAGCGCCTGGTCGCCTGCGAGGATCGCGTCCTCGCCGGCAGTGCGCGCCAAGGCGGCGATTGCGTCCAGCGCAAGGGGCGTGTCTCCGCGATCGAGGCCCATGCGCAGAACCTGTCGCGCCACCCGTGGACCGAAGACGGTCGCGTAGAACTGCGGGCTGTAGGCGAGATTCCCGTAGACAAGGTCGTCGCTGCCGGCCAGTTCGCGCTGGCGGCGGAGGTTGGCGGCCACGAAGAGGCTCATCGCACGCGCGTTGTCCTGGTCGACTGCCAACGCCTGGGAGGCCGCGTACATCGCCATCACGTCGTCGAAGATGGCCTCAGGCACCGCTAGCGAGACAAGCCCGGCCATCGGGTCCCAGGTCCAGAAGTTATTGATGCCGCCGATGGCCATGGGCAGCAGCGACTGCTGCCCGTCGAAGTACTGGCTTGCGAGCACGGTTCGCAGCATCGCCAGCGGCGCGTCTGCGTCGACGCCGATGCGGGACATTGCCCGTCGAGCCGATGCGACCACCGCCTCCGCGGCGTTGGTGTCATCGCGCAGGGTGGCCAGCGCCGGGGCGGCATGCGTGTAGCCGATCTCCCCGAGCACATCGGCAACAATGATCTGCGTATCGCCACCCAGATGCGGCAGCGCCGTAGCGAGCGGTGACACCGCGTCTGCGCCGATCCGAACGAGCATGGCGGTGATGGCCCGCGTGGTGCGAGCGTCTCCCCGGTTGAGCAGAGTTCGCAGCAGTGGCGGCACGGCGAACTCGCCTGCGGCAATCAGTCGCTCCTCGGCGAGCATGCGCTGCCTCGTCGTCCCATCAAGCAGGTCGATGGCCTCGGCGATGCGGGTGCCGTCTCGCACGAGTTGGATGCGACCATCCTCGAATCTCGCCTCGAGCTCGGCGACCAGTGGTTCAAGGCGCTCGACGTAGAGCGCCCAGCCCACGGCCCGATCGAAGCGATCGGCGCGTTGCTTGTTGGCCGTCACCAGCAGGTAGAAGCCTTCGTCGTCCAGGGACGATCGCAGCAGCGCAACGGCATTGGCCTCAGCCAGGTCGACGTTTGCAATCAGGGCATAGTGGACGAAGTCATCCAGCAGCACCCCGGGATCGGTTTCCTGGGCGTGCGCAGGCGCAGTCGCCAGCGTCAGCAGGCCCGCCAAGGCGGCGAGCAGTCGAGTTCCAATCCGCATGTCCATGCGCTCCAAGGGGAGGGTCGCAGAAATGACGTGGCCGAAGGACCACGGGGCGGGCAAGAGTATCCCAACCTCCCCGCCAGTGTCAACGAAGAGCCCCTCGAGGAGGCGCTAGACTGCCCGTGGACGGGGTGCGTCCCGCCTGTGTGCGGGACGTCGACGCCAGGATCGGTGTCGACGGGAAGGCGGTGCAAGACCGCCGCGGACGCGCCGCCGTAACGAGCCTCGACCCAGGAGGGTCGAATGCCCACCCAGGATGCCACTGCGGGACGACCGCGGGAAGGCGGATGCGGCACCGTGCTCGAAGCCGGAAGACCGGCCCCGTCCAAAGGGCGTTGCCCGCGCGACACGGGCCCGCGGCGCCGACGGTCGGCGAAGCGATTCGGTCGCACGGGCTTCCACGTGGAGGTCGCGTCATGCCGCCACTGACACTCCTGCTCCTGCTCGCTCTTGCCGGCGACGGTGATCCGTGGGCCGACTCCGTTGCGCTCTACGAACCGGGCAAGGGCACAGGTGCCCCGTACACCGATCCGCAGGTTGCCCTCGGTGAACCTGCGCGATTCACAGGCGAAGGCGTGTGGCCGGGGGTCGTCAGTCCCTTCAACCCGCCCTTCATGCCAGGAGAGATTGTCTCGATCGGCCCCGGCGGCTCCCTCGTCGTCGCCTTCGACGACCCGGTCATCGACGACCCCGACAATCCCTGGGGCGTCGACCTCATCCTCTTTGGAAACACCGCCTGCACCGACGGCGCGTATCCCGGCGGGCAGGTCTCGGGCCTGCTGGGCAGTGACGGGGGCATCGTGGAGGTGTCCGAGGACGGCACGAACTGGGTTCTGATTCCCGGCGCAGTGGCCGACGGACCCTGGCCGACCCTGGCCTTCCTCGACAGCGGGCCCTACGACGAGGCGCCCGGCGAGGTTCCCACGGACATGGCCCGCCCGATTGATCCGCGGCTGACCATCGAGGACGCACTGGGCCTCTGGCACGAGGACCTTGTCACTCTCTACGGCGGTGGCGGCGGCGGCGTCCCCATCGACCTTGCCAGCGTGGGCATCTCATCGATTTCGTTTGTGCGGATCTCGCAGCCCCCCGACGCCCAGGCCATCGCCGAGGTCGATGCGCTGGCTGACGTGGCGCCCCGCATCCCCGGGGACGTCAATTTCGACGGGCAAGTCGACGTGACAGACCTTCTGGCGGTGATCGGAGCCTTCGGGGCACTGCCCCCGGGCGGGCCCGCTGCCGACTTCAACGGCGACTTTGTCGTGGACGTCACCGACCTGTTGATCGTGATCGGACACTGGGGATGAGCGTGCGCCGCGGGCTCTCCATGGTCGAGCTGCTGGTCGTCATCGCCGCCATCGGGCTGCTTTTGGGCATCGTGATGCCCACGCTCTCGGCCTCCGTGGCCGCATCGCGAGACGCACGATGCACCGCGTCACTTGGGCAGTTGGCACTGGCGGCAGCCAGTTACGCCACCGACCACCAGGTCAACCCCCCGGCCGTCTGGTTCAATGACGGCCAGGGTGGGCTCGAGGAAGTGTCGTGGGACGCGGTCCGCGCCTTTGGCAGCGGCGCGTACCTGAGGCAAGGTGCAGTCTGGTCGTACTGCAATGGCGGCATCAGAACGATGCAGTGCCCGTGCCTTGCGCCTGGCCCGGCGGAGGATCCCACCTGCGGCTTCAACTACAACACGACATTCGTCGGCGCCGAGGGCCGCTTCCCGATCACCGGGTTGAGTGCTGCACGAGCGGGCGTCGCGCCCGCCGCATGCCGCTTCCCTTCGCACACGGCGTGCTTCGGTGATGCTGCCAGCACGGGCAGTGACACCAGCGGTTACCGAACAAACAGATGGATGCGCGCGCCGGGCAACAGCGAACTGGATCTCGCATTGGTCTACGCCGGTGCCCAGGGCTTTCGCCATCGCGGCCGCAGCGTCGTCAGCTGGCTCGACGGCCACGCATCGATCGTGGATGACCCGGCGGCCGGTGAACACGCCACGGACGGGTTTCTCTCGGCGATGGGGTTCCCGCAGAACGGATTCCTAGCTGACAACGATGCGCCCTACGACCCGCGGATCCCGATGCTCAACTGATCGCCCAAGGCCAGGGCAGCACCTCCACGCGTGCACCCGCCGGACACTCCTCCTCCTGGATCGGCAGCCTCGCAAGCCCATTGGTGGATGCTGCGTGCGCCAGGTCGCCACTGCCCTGCCACGCAGGAACGGTGGCTGACTCGCCTTGAAGATGCGCTGGGCGAAAGACCTCGCGACGCGCGTTGCACGGGGCCGCGGCAGTCAGCGTCGCGGCACGCCAGGGCAGGTCCCCACCGCAGCCGAGCATGACCCGCAGGATCGGCCAGGCAAACAGCGTCGCGCACGCAAGCGCTGAGACCGGGTTTCCCGGCAGGCCCATGGCCATTGTCGCGCCAGCGACGGCCACCAGAATCGGCCGCCCCGGCTGGATCGCCGCGCCGCGAAGCACTTCACTGGCCCCAGCAGCCGTCAGCGCCGCGGGCACGAAGTCGCGCTCCCCGGCGCTGACTCCACCTACGGCCACAAGTAGATCGCTCTCGCCAAGCGCCTCGGCGACCGCGTGGGCGGTCTCGGAGGCGTCGTCGGCGACGTGCCTGATCGCCACGACCTCCGCCCCCATGGATCCCAGGGCGGCTGCGAGCATCGGCGCGTTTCCGTTACGAATCTGCCAGTCGTGGGGCGCTGCTCCTGCGTCGACGACCTCGTCGCCTGTGGTGAGGATGACAACGCGCGGCCTCGCTCGAACGGAAAGCCGCGCAGCGCCTACCGCGGCGGCAATGCCCATGTGCTGCGCACCCATCGTGGTGCCAGGTGCCATCAAGAGGTCGCCGCAGCGGGCATCGCTGCCGCGGGCATGGACTCCCTGCCCGGCGGCGACCGTCTGCGCGGTGAACGTCACCGGGTCACCGCGATCGCTTCGCTCGTGGGGAATGACCAGGTCGCAGTCTGTGGGCAGCGGCGCGCCGGTGGCGATCTTCACGCATGCGCAGCGCGGCAGCGGAACGTCATGGCCACTGCCGGCGGCGATGGTGGCCACCACGGGCATGGGTGTTTCCGGCGCGTACTCGGCGGCGCGCAGTGCGTAGCCGTCAAGCGTGGCGCGATGAAACGGCGGCTGGTCGCGGTCGGCGGCGATGGGGGCATCGAGCGCGCGACCGAAGGCGGCATCGAGGTCGACCTCCTCGACGCGGCCAAGCGCCTCTGCCGGCGCAAGCGCCGCGGCGATCGCCTCCTCGTAGGTGGCCAGCGCCACGGTCAGCCCCCGCTCACCGGCGGCAGCACCGCCAGCGTGCATCCGCCTGCAAGCGGCGCCTCGCGTGGCACGAGGGCCTCGTCCACCGCAAGTGCGCACGAGTCGGCGACCTCGGCCATGGTCGGGAATTCGCCCACCAGATGACCAAGCGCATCGGCGGCCGATGCGCCCTCGGCTATTGCCAGCGTGCAGGTGCGCACCCCGGCGCGCTGCGCAGCCTCGCCGAAGAGCCGCACGTCGATTGTGATCTCAGCGCCGCCCAAAGCGTCGCTCCAGTTCCTCGATGCCCAGGCGGAAGGTGGTGGGTCGACCATGCGGGCAACTGACGCCGCGCTCGATGGAGCGGCCTCGCTCAAGCAGATCCCCGAGTTCCTCCGGGGAGAGTCGATCTCCGGCCTTCACAGCAGCCTTGCAGGCCATCATGTCCAGTACATCGCTGAGCATCGCCTCCGCCGACGACGGGCAGTCGTCGCTCGCCAGCCGATCAAGCAGGTCGCAGATGAAGGCGGGCGCATCCACGTTGCGCGAGATCAGCAAGGTCGGCACCGCGTGCAGGGAGATCGTCGCCGGACCGCTTGCCACGGCGTCGATGCCCAGCCGCTCAAGCAGGTGAGCATGTCGATCCATGGCCTCGAGTTGCCCGGCCGTCGCCTCGATGACGTCCGGTACCAGCATCCGCTGCGCCTCGAGCGGGCCGCGGCTAATACGCTCCATGAGGTCCTCGAACATCACCCGCTCGTGGAGCGCGTGCTGATCGACGATCAAGAGACCCTCCTCGTCCTGCGTGACCAGAAAGCACTTGTGGACCTGCAGCACGCCGTCACTTGCAAGCAGAGTCGGCAGCGGCCGACGGGTCGCGGCCTCCACGGTCGATGATTGAGCGGCTCCTGCCCCGAACTCGCGGTCCGCCGGCAGCGGCGCTGACGGCGCATCAAGCTGCATGGTCGGAACCAGGTCCTCGCCGCGCAGCGCAGCGGCGACGCTCGCGTGCACCAGGTGCCAGATGGCGTCGCGGTCGCGGAATCGCACCTCGCTCTTGCGCGGATGGACATTGACGTCCACCATCGCAGGGTCCATCTCCAGGAAGATCGCCGCAGTCGGCCAACGGCCCGGTGCCATGAGCCCGCGGAAGGCCTCGCGCAGCGCGTGGGAGATCGACGCGTCGGCTACGGCCCGCCCATTGACGCAGATGCGCAGGTGCCGCCGCGTTGGTCGGGCCAGTTGGGGGCAGCCGACCAGGCCCCAGATGGCGCACCCCTCGATCGTTCCCTCGACTTCCAGCAGCTCGTCCTCGAGTTCGGCACCCAGCAGCGCAACCAGGCGCTGGCGGGGCGTGGGCATGGCCGGCAATTCCAGGAGCATCCGGTCGTTGCTGCAAAGCGAGAAGGACACGTCCGCATGGGCAACGGCCAGGTTGTTGATCACCTCGCGCACCCGCGTCGTTTCCGCAGCGTCGCTCTTTAGAAACTTGCGCCGCGCGGGGGTGTTGAAGAAGAGGCGCTTGACCTCAACGACCGTGCCCGGGGCACACCCGGCCGGTCGCGGTCCGTTGCTGCTGCCGCCATCGACCTCGACGGTCGCCCCTGCGTCCTCTGTGGCGATGCGCGACGTGATTGTCAGTCGCGAGACGGCGCCGATGGAGGCGAGCGCCTCCCCGCGAAATCCCAGGGACCCGATCGCCTGCAGGTCGGCCTCGACGGCGATCTTGCTCGTGGCGTGGGCCGCGACGGCCAGGAGCAACTCATCTGCAGCGATGCCGCTGCCGTTGTCCGCGATGCGCATCAGGTCGCGTCCCCCTCGCTCAAGGTGTACGTCCACGCGGGTGGCCCCGGCGTCCAGGGCGTTCTCGACGAGTTCCTTGACGACGCTCGCTGGCCGATCGACCACCTCGCCGGCGGCGATCTGGTTGACCAAGAGCGAGTCAAGGCGACGGATCGTCACTCGTCGGCTCCCGCCTGCGCGGGCATGGCCGCGCCGCTTCTGCGCATGATGATGGGCATGGGGCGCCCGCGGCCGAAGGTCCGCGCGCTGACCTTGAGGATCACGGCGGACTGGTCGCGCTTGAACTGCGCGCGGTCAACGGAGGTCACGATCTCCTCTACGAGATCAATGTCGAGCCCCGTAGCCTCGGCGGCCTCAAGTGGTCCAAGGTCCTCCTCGACGTGGGCCTTGATGATCGCGTCGAGAGTCTCGTAGGGCGGCAGCGTGTCCTGGTCGCACTGATTTGGCCGCAATTCCGCCGAGGGCGGCTTCGTAATCGAGGCCTCGGGGATCGGTGGCGCATCGAAGCCGGCATCTGCGTGGTGCGCGTTGATCCAGCGGGCCATCGACCAGCAGTCGGTCTTCAGCACGTCGGCGATGACTGCAACGGCACCGTTCATGTCGCCATAGAGCGTGCAGTAGCCCATGGCGAGCTCGGACTTGTTCCCCGTCACGAGGGTCAGCGCGCTGCGCTCGTTGGCCATCCCCATCAAGAGCATCCCGCGGGCTCGCGCCTGAGCGTTCTCGTCGGTGATCGCCGACACCTCCTGCAGGCCCTCGGCCATGGTTTCCTCGAAGGCCGCGTGGAGGCGCTCGATGGGCAGCGTGATTGCGTCCGTCAGGCCCAGATTTGCGACCAGCAACTCTGCATCCTCGATCGATCCGCGCGATGAATGCCGCGAAGGCATGAGCACGCCGGTGACAGCCTCCGGCCCGAGCGCCGCGGTCGCGATCGTCGCCACCAGCGCCGAGTCGATGCCGCCACTGAGGCCAAGGAGCACGCGGCCATGACCGCTCTTGTGGCAGTAGTCGCGCAGGCCCAGTTGCAGCGCCGAAAATCGCTCGGCGTCGGCGTTCGAGTCCGCAGGCTGGGTGGGCGTCGCGTCGGTGTCGATGCTCGCTATTGCCTCCTCGAAGCACGGCAACTGGCCGAGCAGCCCATCGCCGCTTGCGACAAAGGACCCTCCGTCAAAGACCAGGTCGTCATTTGCGCCGACCTGGTTGCACATGGCGATCGTCACGCCGTACTCCGCGGCGGCCTCGATGGCCAATGAGATGTGGCGGTCACGCTTGGCGACCACGAACGGGGACGCCGATGGCACGGCGACCAGCGTCGCCCCTGCGGCGGCCAGTTCTCCAAGCGGATCCTCCCCGTAGCGGTCACCGCCTCCAGCGTCCCGGGCCCGCCAGAAGTCCTCGCAGATGGCGATGCCCACGCGCGTACCGGCCACGTCCACCAAGCAGGAGAGATCGGCGGGCTCGAAGTAGCGATCCTCGTCAAAGACGTCGTAGCCGGGCAGCAGCCGCTTGTCGCAGGACGCCTCGAGCACGCCACCGCGCAGGATGGCAACGCTGTTTCGCAGTCGGCCGGTGGCCGCATCGCGCCGCGGGTATCCAACGAGCACACAGGTGTCCGGCGCCGCGGTGGCGAGGGACTCGACGGCTCCCTCGCATGCCTCGACGAACCCGCTCTGGAGCAGGAGGTCACGCGGCGGGTAGCCGCAGATGGCAAGCTCCGGCGTGATCACCAAGTCCGCGTCCGCCGCGGCGATGGCGGCCCGAAGCGAAGCAGTGTTCCCGGCGATGTCGCCCACCACCGGGTTGCATTGCACGAGCGCTATCCGCATCCACTCGATGGTACCAATGCGACACGGGGCCGCGCAAGCGCGACCCCGTGTTGAAACGCACTGGCATGAGCCAGGCGGGGAGGAAAGGAGTCGGTATCAGTAGACGACCGCCACGGCCTGCTCGATGGCGTCGATGACCTGGCGGACGGTGAAGGGCTTGCGCAACGCGCCCTCGAAGCCCTCGCTTGAGAGTCTGGCGATCTGTCCGTCGCTGAGGCGTCCGCTCATGCCGACCACGCGCGTGGCCTCGAGCTCGTCACCGCCAGTGAGGAGATTGCAGGTGGCGCCGTAGTCGTCGCCGCAGAGATGCAGGTCCATGAGCATCACGTGCGGGCGGAACCGCTCGCACTCGACGCCGGCGCTGAACGGGCTACATGCCGTGCGCACCTCGTAGTCGGTCTGCTCACCGAGAATGCGCTTGAGCGTTGCGCAGACCTCGTCGTCACCATCGACGATCAGCACGCGAGTGTTCCCCGACATCAGTCCGTCGAAGGGAATGCCGTGCTGGCGCATGAAGGTGAGGAGGGTGTCGACGGGAATCCGTCGGTCCTTGGACCCGGGGATCCTGTATCCCTCGAGTTGTCCGGAGTCGAACCACTTGCTGACGGTCCGCGCTGCGACGTTGCAGATCCGCGCGACCTCGCCGGTGGTCAGTACGTCCTTGTCGAATGGGTTGATCATTCCTGGATACCTCGCTTCCGGGGCCGGTCATTCATGGACCTGCCCACGGAATGTGAAATCGTCCGGCCTGGAGGCCAGATTCAGTCACCTCGCAAGGATTGCGCTGAATGTGGTGATCCACGGACCGATAGCGCAGTTCACCCGGGACCGATAACGGTGGATCAGTGCCTCAGGACACGCTGGGGCCAGCTGCCCGCACCGCGTCGTCCATCTGGTAGTTGGCATCGTTGGCTCGGAAGAGCCCGGCGAGCTTGGCGGCCATCGCGTCGTACGCCTCGCCGTCTGCCCAGGTGCCCCGCGGGTCGAGGACCTCGGCGGGAACGCCCGGGGCGCTCACCGGCATGTGCAGGCCGAAGACCGGGTGCGTGACGTACTCCAGGTCCCGCAGCGAGCCATCGAGGATCGCCGTCACGAAGGCGCGAGTCCAGGGCAACTTGAATCGCTCCCCCGTGCCGTAGGGGCCGCCCGTCCAGCCGGTATTGAGCAGCCAGACATCGACGCCGTGCTCCTCGACGCGCCGGGCGAGTTGCCGGGCGTAGTCCATGGGCGGCCTCGGCAGGAAGGGACCGCCAAAGCAGGGACTGAAGTTGGGCTGGGGCTCGGTCACCCCCGCTTCCGTCCCGGCGAGCTTGGAGGTGTATCCATTGATGAAGTAGTACATCGCCTGCTGCGGCGTGAGCTTGGCGACCGGCGGCAGGACGCCGTAGGCGTCTGCGGCGAGGAAGATGACGTTTCGGGGGTGCCCGGCGACGCTTGGCTCAACTGCGCCTGGAATAGAGCTCACCGGGTAGGCGGCACGGGTGTTCTCAGTCAAGGACCCGTCGTCGTAGTCGGGCACGCCCTCCTCGTTGAGCACCACGTTCTCGAGGACGGCGCCCGCGCGGATCGCGTCCCAGATCTGGGGTTCTCCCTCGCGTGACAGCTTGATGCACTTGGCATAGCAGCCGCCCTCGAAGTTGAAGACGCCGTCGGCGCTCCAGCCATGCTCATCATCGCCCACGAGCGGTCGATCAGGGTCCGCCGAGAGCGTGGTCTTGCCGGTGCCGCTGAGGCCGAAGAATAGCGCGACGTTGGTCGCGTCATCTGCGCCGACGTTGGCAGAGCAGTGCATGGGGAACACGCCCACGTCGGGCATGTCGAAGTTCATCGCGTAGAAGATCGACTTCTTGATCTCGCCGGCGTATCGGCTGCCGACGATGACGACCTTCTTCTCCTCAAGCGACTGGACGATGGCGACTGGGCCATTGAGACCAAGATCCTTCCAGTCCTCCAGGTCAAGATTGCAGGCGTTGATGACGGTCCAATCCGCTTCGAAGTCGTCCTCGGCGCCGCCGATGAACATCGTCGCGGCGAAGAGACCATGCCAGGCTTCCTCGGTGACGATGGTGACGTTGAGGCGATAGCGCTCGTCGGCGCCGCAGTACCCGTCGAACTGGAAGAGCTCGTCGCGGCCGCGCAGGTGTCTCATGGCGGCCGCCTCGATGGCCGCAAACGACTCAGCACTGATGGGTCGGTTGACCGCTCCCCAGTCCACGGCGTCGTGGATCGCCGGCGAGTCGACGACGAACTTGTCCTTGGGGCTTCGGCCGGTGCGATCACCGGTGTTGCAGCAGAGGGCGCCATTGGCCGCGAGGCGACCTTCGTCGCGGGCCAGCGCTGCCTCGACGAGCGCGCCGCGCGAGAGGTTGCGATGAACCGTCAAGCCGGGGAAGTCAAGGCGTGTAGTCGTTGTGCTCATTGCATGTCCCTTGCGTGAACTGAGCGGGAATGGAGCCTTCTGGGGAATCGGGCATTCTAGCAGCGTTCGTTGACCATTTCGAGGGGCGCAGATACGGTGCCCTGCCGACGACGGCGAACGTAGCTCAGTTGGTAGAGCACCTGGTTGTGGTCCAGGAAGTCGCGGGTT
The DNA here is from genome assembly GCA_964555625.1 of uncultured Isosphaeraceae bacterium. Lineage (GTDB taxonomy): Bacteria > Planctomycetota > Phycisphaerae > Phycisphaerales > SM1A02 > CAZJKE01. Next base: position 13,877 of record CAZKTE010000046.1, read on the forward strand.
CAA
>CAZKTE010000047.1:0-11424 GCA_964555625.1 uncultured Isosphaeraceae bacterium
CTCGCTTCCTATGTTCTAGCAGTCTTTCTCTTCATTACGGGATGGAATCGTTTCTGGTGCCTCCCGATAGATTCGAGGGCGAGCCGCTTTCTGGGCCTCTTGACGTTAATTCTGAGTCTCTCGGGCATTCTCGCACTTGCTCTTGGGGAGTATCCTCTCTCTGGCGAACTGATTCCGGCCGGTGGTGCTCTAGGCCAATTGCTAGCGATCTATCTCGTCTCCGCCCTCAACCCGATGGGCGCCTTCATTCTGCTGGCGGGGCCGCGATTCTCCGTACCCGGCGGCGACATCATGGCCAGCGGCGTCTACCCGTGGATGGTTGTGGTGATCATCGCCCGCGAACTCCTGGTGACGGCCATTCGGGACGTGATGGAGTCCCGCGGGCATAGTGGCGCGGCACGCTGGCCGGGCAAGATCAAGATGGTGCTGCAGTCGCTTGCGATTCCAATCGTCCTCGCAATCGCCGTCGGCGGTCGCCCCGACAAGGACCCGACGCTCATGTGGACCGTCGACGCGCTTGTCTGGACAACGCTGGTGGTCACGGTCCTCTCGGGCATTCCCTACTGCGCTGGACTGCGCGACATGCTGCGCGACTCGAGCCAATGAACATCCGGGCGCTCTTGGTCACCGTCGGGGGACTCGGTCGTCTGCCGGCGCCGGGCACGTTCGGTTCACTGCCGCCGCTGGCCGCAGCGCTCCTGGTTCCTGCAGACCTGATCCTCCCGGTGCTCGCGACGATGTGCGCGGTGGGCTCGATCATCACGCTCGCGCTGGCCCCCTGGTACTCCGCGCACTTCGGCGCCAACGATCCCAGTCAGGTCGTCAGCGACGAGGTCGCCGGCATGGCCCTCACGCTGTTGATCATGGTCGCTGCCGGTGCGCCATCGCCATCGCCAGCGTGGATCGTGATCGGGTTCCTGCTCTTTCGGGGACTCGACATCGTCAAGCCCTGGCCGATCAACCCGCTTCAGCGACTGCGCGGTGGCTGGGGCGTCTTGGCCGACGACCTGGCCGCAGGTGGTCTGGCAGCCGGCGTTGCGCTGGCAATATCGGCGATGCTGGGCTGAGTCAGCAGGTCGAGGGCCACGTCAGGATGGGATTGCGAGCGGCACCGACCTCGTCTGCGCGGGCGATGTCCGCCTCGTGTGGCGCTGAGGACACCAGCTGCGGATCGGACTCAATCTCGTCGGCGATGGCATGCATCACGGCGATGAAGTCGTCGAGCGCCCGCAGCGACTCGGTCTCGGTGGGCTCGACCATCAGGCAGTCTCGCAGCGGCCAGTGCATCGTCGGCGGATGCACGCCGTAGTCGATCATGCGCTTAGCGATGTCGTTGAGCGACACGCCCCGATCAAGCAGCGACTGTGGCACCGTCACGAACTCGTGGGCGCAGAAGGCTTCGCCTGCGGGATCGAAGTACGGCATCTCGTAGCGATCAGCGAGCCGCGCAGCGAGGTAGTTTGCGTTGAGGACCGCGGTGTCTGCGATGTTTCGCAGGCCAAGGGGTCCACAGGCGCTGATGTATGTCCAACAGCGCACGAGCACGCCGAACTGGCCGATGAAGCTCCGGACCTTTCCGATCGACTCGGGACGATCGCGGTCAAGGAAGAAGCTCCCGTCGTCGGCCATCATCACCTGCGGCACGGGCAGGTAGGGCGCCAGCGCCTCGGTCACGGCGATGGGCCCGGCACCCGGCCCTCCCCCGCCGTGTGGCGTCGAGAAGGTCTTGTGGGTGTTGTAGTGCATGGCGTCCACGCCGAAGTCGGCAGGTCGCACGCGACCGAGCATCGCGTTCATGTTTGCGCCATCGAGATAGAGCATCGCACCGGCTTCATGGATGATGTCGGCGATCTCGAGGATGTGGCGATCGAAGATGCCAGCGGTGCTCGGGTTTGTGATCATGAAGGCAGCGATGCGCTGCGGGCCAATCTCCGTAATGCGCTCACGCAGGTGATCGATGTCGGTGCAGCCATCCTCGGTGGGCACCATGTGCACCTCGGCGCCGCACATCGTGCACGAGGCGGGGTTCGTGCCGTGGGCGGTGTCGGGTGCGAGCACGACCACGCGCTCGGCCTGGTCGTGGTCCTGGAAGTAATGGCGAATGACCTTGAGGGCGGTGAACTCGCCATGCGCACCGGCCGCCGGCTGCAGGGATACCTCGTGGAGCCCGGAGATCTCCTGCAGGAACGATCGCGTTTCCCAAAGCAGCCGAAGCGCGCCCTGAATCGTGTCCTCGTCCTGCAGCGGATGGAGGCAGGCGAATCCCGGCAGCGACGCACCCCATTCGTTGACGCGGGGGTTGTACTTCATCGTGCAGGAACCCAGCGGGTAGAAGTTCCCGTCAACGGAGAAGTTCCGGTCGCTCAGGTGCGTGTAGTGCGCCACGATGTCACGCTGCCCGAGGGACGGAAGGTCGAGCGGACTGCCCACCAGTTCGCCTGGAATGGGCGTCTCTGGCACGTCCAGAGGCGGCAGGTCCACGCCCGTGACGCCGGGCATCGACTTCTCGAAGACCAGCAGCTCGATGGGGCGATCGCCACGTGATGCGCGAGCCCGGCGGTCGATGACATCGGTCACGGCGTCACCTCCACGAAGAGTTCGATCAGCGCCTCGAGCTCGCGGCGGGTTCGCTGCTCAGTGACGGCGATGATCAGATCTCGATCGTCACCGAGGTTGCGCATGCGCCGCCCGTGGGCGGCCACCCCGACAAGCACGCCTCTGGTCTTGCCAGCCTCGACGATCTCGGTCACCGGCCGCGGGCATCGCACGGTGAACTCATTGAAGAACGGTCCTTCGTGCGCCTGTTCCCAGCCGTCCAGTTCCCCAATGCGATCGGCCAGCCAGTGCGCCTTGTGCCAGCACTGGCTGGCGAGCTCGGTGAGTCCCTCGCCGCCGAGGGTCGTCATGAACATCGTCGCGCGCATGGCCATGAGTCCCTGGTTCGTGCAGACATTGCTGGTGGCCTTGGCGCCCCTGATGTGCTGCTCGCGCGTCTGGAGCGTCAGGCAGAAGGCGCGTCGATCTTCGCTGTCGCTGGTCATGCCCACGAGCCGACCGGGCATCTTGCGGGTATAGGACTCTCGCGCCGCCAGCAGGCCCAGATACGGACCACCGAGGTTGAGCCAATTGCCAAGCGACTGGCCCTCGCCGGCGGCGATGTCCGCGCCACACTCGCCTGGCCGCCGAAGAAGCGCCGCGGCAATCGGGTTGAACACCGCGATGGCCGACGCCTTGGGCGCCTCGTGCGCGGCGGCGAAGCACCCGTCCCAGTCCTCGATAAGTCCCCAGGCATTGGGCGACTGCACGACCACCGCAGCCGTGTCGTCGTTGAGCGCCGCTCGGACCGTGTCCGGGGCGATGCGGCCATCTGTGGCCTCGAGCACCGCGAGAGTGGCCGGAAGGTCCTCGAGCACAGTGCGTAGGACTGCCAGATATTCGGGGTGAATCGTCGAGGCCACCAATACCTCGCGGCGACCGCTGGTGTTGAGCGCGAGCATGACCGCCTCTGCCACGGCCGTTGCGCCGTCGTAGAGGCTCGCGTTTGCGATGTCGAGCCCGGCGAGCCGCGCCACCTGCGTCTGAAACTCGAAGAACGCCTGGAGGCTGCCCTGCGAGGCCTCCGCCTGGTAGGGCGTGTAGCTGGTGAGAAACTCGCCGCGGCTGATGAGCTGGTCAATCAGGGCCGGTACGAAGTGGTCGTACGCCCCGCACCCCATGAAGCAGGTCATGTCGTGGGCGCCACGGTTCTGCGAGGCCATCTCGGCGAGGTCACGACGCAGTTCAAGTTCGCTTCGGGCCGGTGGAAGGTCAAGAGACCCCTCGAACCGCGCTCCTTCCGGGACCGCGCAGAACAGATCCTCGACCTGCCCGACGCCGATGGCGGCAAGCATCTCCTCGCGCTGATCGGCGGTGAGCTGGGTGTAATCCATGGTGCGATCGAATAGGCGTGGCATACGCCGAGCGCGGCAGTATAGACTCTCCAATCCCGGAGCCAAACCATGCGCATCACCACCATGTTCCTGCTCGTGTTCCTGCTCGTCGCCTGCCAGGGCGGCCAGTCCACCTCCACGCCCGCACCGCAGGAGCAGCCCCCTGCCGCAGTCGTCGAGGCCTCCGGATCGGTCACGTCCGGCCCGTCGAACATCCGGCAGTTCACGCCGAATGAGACCGACAACGACACCTACATCGCCGACTACTTCGAGGACGCCGGTCCGATCGCCGCGGAGTGGTACGAGCACGTCCAACTCCTGGCGAATCCCTGGCTCGGTGGCCGCGCCCCCGGCACCGACGGGAGTCGACGCGCAGGCGAGTTCATCGCCTGGAACTTTCAGCAGGACGGGCTCTCGCCGGCATTCGACGGGAGGTGGTACCAGCCCTTCGACTTCGAGATCGGGAGCCGCGCTCCGCGCGTGACCGAGGCCGCGTGTGCCATCGGCGACATCGCACTCAAGGACGGCGAGGAGTTCGTCGTCCTGGGGAACTCCGCCAGCGGCCGTGTCTCCGCACCCGTAACCTTCGTCGGCTATGGGATCGAAGAGGGGCAGGACGGCTACTCGAGCTTTGATGCCGACACGGACCTGACCGGCCGCATAGCCCTGTTGTTGCGCTACGAACCGCTTGACGAGGAGGGCGCCAGCCGCTGGGTGGGGCGTCGATTCAGTCCCCACAGCGCGATGCGCGGCAAGGTGGCGGCGGTCGTGGAGCGCGGCGCCGAGGGCATCATCCTCGTGAATCCGCCGGACGCCCGCGACGGTCGGCGCGGACTCGAGACGCCCCGTTCGAGCAGCTTCGGCGTCGCGCCGGTCCCAGTAGTGCAGTGGACCGCCGACATCGCCAATCGCCTGCTTGTAGAGGTGGGCGTCTCCGCGCCGCTTCGGGCGCTGCGTCAGCGCGCCGACGACGGCGATGTCACGACAATTGACTTCACATCCGAAGTGGCGGTCACGATCAACGCGACGATCGAGACGCCGTCCCTGCAGGCGCAGAACGTCGGCGGCGTTCTGGCCGGCCGTGGCAGCCTCGCCGACGAGTGGATGGTGATCGGCGGACACTACGACCACCTCGGCCACGGGTACACCGGATCGCGCGACGGCAGCAACGATCTGCATGCCGGCGCAGATGACAATGCATCGGGCACCGCCGGCGTGATCGTCCTTGCGCGGATGCTCAGCGATCACTACGCCGACAGCGACGCCGAGGACCTGCGAAGCGTGCTCTTCCTGCTCTTTGACGGTGAGGAGGCTGGTCTCCACGGATCGCAGCACTTCGTCGATCACCCGAGCGTGCCCCTGGAGTCCATCAACGTCATGCTCAACATGGACATGATCGGGCGGCTTCGCGGAAACCAGGTCCTGATGCTGGGCACCGGAACTGCCGCGGAGTTCGACGAGCTCATTCCTCGCCTCGTCGCAGAGAGCGGCGTGCGCGCGAGCCTGACCCCCGGCGGCACCGGCCCGAGCGACCACGCAAACTTCTACGCCAATGGAATTCCCGTGCTCTTCTTCTTCACTGGCATCACCGACGAGTACCACACGCCCCGCGATCGCGCGCACACGCTCAACCCGCGCGGGGCCGCGCAGATCATCACGCTCGCCGGCGAATTCGCTCGCGAGCTGGTGGCGGAACCGACTCGCATTACCTTCCAGGAGAACACTCGGGGAAGGCGAAGCGCCGGGCGGCCTGCGTCGCCGGTGCGACTGGGCATCCAGCCCAGCTACACCGCCGAGCTCGACACGGGCATCGCCCTGGCGGGCGTCTCGGAGGGCACCTCCGCGGCGGACGCGGGCCTGCGGGCCGGAGACGTGCTGCTTGCCTGGAACGAGGAAGAACTCACGGGCGGACGGCGGCTCATGGAGCTGCTGCGCGAAAGCAAGCCCGGGGAGGCGGTCACCTTCGTCGTGCAGCGTGATGGCACGAACATCGAAGTACCGGTGACCCTGCGCGCACCGAGCGACGACGGCTGAGCCGTCGTCGCATCGGGGGATCGCCCGTGGATGTAAGCCGGATTCAGTCCCGCCACACCGGGCCACTGGCGCGGAGTCGCGGCGGCGACCATTCATCTGCGAGTACCGTTGCCGGCACCCTCTAGCACGCTACCCGTCTCCACTCCGCGGACCACGGACGCGAGCCGAAGCTCGCAGGAGACTGCTTGCGCTTGCACGCGGTGGGGTTTGCCATGCCCGACCCGTCACCGGGTCGGCGGTGCGCTCTTACCGCACCCTTTCACCCTTGCCTGTGCCCACTAGGGGCCATCGGCGGTCTGCTCTCTGTGGCACTATCCCTGGCCCGACGATCCTGAGCCGGTGGGCGTTACCCACCACCGTGTCCTGTCGTGTCCGGACTTTCCTCCACCCGGCAAGCGGGCGGCGGTCACCTGTCCACGCCCACAGTGTACGCCGGTGCCCCGCAGCGGGCTACACTGACCTCGCCGTGGACCCACAGAGCACGATCGTCGCCTGGTTGGCACCGACGCAGCAGGACCTTGTCTGCGCGATCGCCGGTGCGGCGGGCATGGAACTTGTAGCCATCGGCGCCACCAACGAGGCTGTTCGACACGCCCTTGGCGACGCCATGGGTGTTCCGGTGGCCGACGACATCCGAGGCATGCTCGCTGACAATCCAGACAGCGTCGCCTTGATCGCCGAGCCAGGTGCCTACGACCTGTCCCTGCGGGACCTGCTGACACGGCGCGACGGACCGACGGTGACGCTCACGCCGCCGCGTGGCGCCATGGATGAACTCGTGACCGAGTCCGACGCCTTCCCGGCGAGGTTTGTGCCGCTGCTGCGGCGCGATCGCACCTTCGGCGCTGCGCTTGACGGCATCGACCAGTTCGGTCGCCCGCGCCTGATCTCCCTCTCTCTGCAATGCGGCGAAGGAGAAGGCACGCTCTGGGCACGGCTCTTTGACGGCATGGACCTCGTCCATCGCATGCTCGGGACGCCCGACGAGGTCTACGCGGTTCTCGGAGCGGACCGCGTACCGGAGACGCCCAGTGAACTGCGCGGACACATGTCCGTCTCGATGCGATTTGGTGATCGTCGCTGCGCGACGATGGTCCTCAGCGACCAGTCCACCTGGCAGCGATCCATGACGGTGCTGGGCGACGAGGGGAAACTTCAGGTAGCCGATGACGCCGACGCCAGTCCGGCGGCCCTGATCGCCGAGCAGATCAGCGCCAGCAGCCCAGCGGACCCGGTCGCCGACTTCCCACGCGTTCTTGCCCTCTGCGAGGCGGCGCGCCTCAGCAGCCTGACGGCGAGCGTCGAGGATCCGCGTCGGATTCTGGAGATGATCGGGGGCTAGCCGATCGCGATCGCCTGGTGCAGGGGCACCACGACATCTGGAATGACCCGCTGCTCGGCCAGCTGCTCAAGGTGCCCGGCGAGCGTGCCGAAGGTCCCTGTGAAATCCTCGACCGACTGCAGTGGTCCGTTGCGGCGCACCGTCACGAAGACGCTGATGGGATCGTCCTGAAAGACCTGCGTGGCCGTCTCGGATGCGGTCGTGCGGGTCTTGACCTCGACGAATGCCTGCAGGTCGCAGGCCTCGTTGAGCGCAAAGCCGACGCGCGGCTGCACGTCAAGCAACGGCTCACCCTCGCGCTCCACCAGCGCCGCAAGCGGACTGTCACCGAGCAGTGATCGAAGCACGACCTCATTGCGATTCTCGCGGGCCATGAGGTCAAAGCCGTAGACGAGTTCCACGTACTCGACGTCCAGAGGTGCAACCGACAGGTAGTAGGGCGCCAGGTCCAGCAGCAGCCGGTGCAGCCTGTATGCGTCCTCGACGTTGAGGGGGTTTACGACGCCGCTGGCCAGCGCGCGCTGGCGCATGCCCACCCACTCGTAGCGGCCTTCGACTTCCTGCGACTCCAGCGCCACCTCGCCGTCGTAGCGGCGGAACCGCTCAAGCAGCGGGTGATCGCGGCGCACGCGCTCAAAGAGCTCGGGGACCGTCTCGCGATGGGGTGGCAGGTCCATCCGCAGGCTGATCTTCTGGTTGACGTAGAAGTCGCTGCAGAGACTGGCGAAGGAGGGCATCACGGCCCTCGCATCATACAGGTGGCCTTGCCACCTGCTCGGTGCAATCCTGGCGCTCAGCGCTTTGCGAGATTGGCCTCGTAGTGGGCGATGAACTGCTTGACGCTGACGCGGCTGACCGCCTCCCCCACGACCTGCAGCGGGACGTCCTCAAGCGTCCGAAACCGCACGCAAGACTTGCCCATGTCAAGTCTGCACCCGCTGTCCTCCCATGCCTTGGTAAACCAGGCGGCATGGTCCTCGTCTCCATAGATGCACATGAGGTAGAGGGACATGTAGCGCTTCTGGGAGGCCAGTCCCGCAAATGGCAGCGGTTGCTTCGGGTCGCAGTGGTACCCGGCAGGGTAGTGCTTATGAGGCACGTAGTAGCCGATCATGCCGTACTGCATGCCCTCCTCGTAACCGCGGGGCAGGTGCTTGACGATCGTCGCGCGCACGGCCGAGATGGCCGCTTGCCGATCTTCGGGAAGGTCGGCGATGTACTGCTCGACGCTGGCGGCGGAGTGCTTCATCGGCCCATGGACTGGAGCGATCCGTAGGACAGCGATCGCCACAACCACTCAAGGGGACCGAACCGGAAGGCCCGAAGCCAGAGCACGCTGAAGGCGATCTGGAAGGTCCAGACGCCGGCGACCACCCACAGCAGTTCAACGCGCTCGAAGGTGTTGAACCATCCGAGCCCGTGCCCATAGAACAGGGTGGTGCAGATGACCGTCTGCCCGATGTAGTTCGTGAAGGCCATGCGGCCCACGCTCGCCAGCGCGCGGCGCGCGACGCCAAGCAACTCGAGCTTGCACACGAGCATGACCGCCGCGATCCACGCCGCGGCCGTGAACATGCTGCCCACGTAGTTCCAGGCCATCGAGGTCCACTCCACGACGACCGGATCCCAGTTGGAGGCCAGCTTGGCCCGCACGCCCATGAGCGTCAGGAACACGCCGACGGCAAGGCCTATGCTCAGCATCGTGGCGTAGAAGCGCGTGGAACGACTCGCCGAGAGAATCCCCCACTTCCAGAGCGCCATGCCCACGAGCATCATGCCCGCCCCACGCCAGACCATGATGATGGGAAATATGAAGAGTTGCATGGTCAGCGACAGCACTGTGCGATGGGAGAACTCGTCGGCGTAGCTGCCGCTGTAGGCGGCGATCTCAGCGACGTTCTGCGCGCTCTGCAAGTTGGCGGGGGCCGCAATCTCGACCATGGCCTCCGGGGGCCACCACTGCATGGTCCAGGCGAGCAGTTGGGTGATGGCGATGGGTATGCACATGGCCAAGCCACCGAGGATGCAGAGCGTTCGAGGTCGCCAGTTGCGCATGAGGGCAATCACGAAGCCGCACATCGCGTAGGAATAGAGGATGTCGCCGTACCAGAGCAGGTGGGCATGCAGCAGGCCAATCAGCAGCAACCAGCCCATGCGCTTCAGGTGCAGCGGCCAAGGCGACGGCCCCTTGGCCGCAGCGCGCTCCATGAAGATGCAGACGCCCGCTCCGAAGAGCACCGTGAAGATCGTCATGAACTTCATGTCCGCAAGCACGTGCAGCGTCAGCCACGTCCAGTAGTCAGGCCCGGAGAGGTCGCCGTAGACGACGGGGTTCGTGTATGCGCCGAGCACCATCGAGAAGGTGACGATGTTCATCAGCAGGATGCCCAGGATCGCGACGCCGCGCAGCACGTCCAGCGAAACGACGCGTTCCTTGCCAAGTACCGGTGCCGACGACTGGGTCATGGTGCCTCCTCCTGCATCAACCATTGCACGACCGCGAGGGTATCGCCGAGGTCATCGAGTAGCAGGTCCGGACCGCTCTCGGCCAGCAATTGACGTTCGTGGCTGCCGGTGCAGACGGCCAGAACCCGCAGGCCTGCTGCCTGCCCACTGGTTACGTCGTGGATGGTGTCGCCCACGAGCGCAGCGCCTGATGCGTCGCCGCTCCAGGCCGCCAAGGCCGCCGGCGGCAGCTCGTCGCGGGATGCGCCATCGGTCCCCCACGCGCTTGGGCCGAATCGTCCTGGATCGATCCCTGCGGCTTCCAGTTTCATGCGGCCAGTCTCCGGATAGTTGCCCGTCACGAGGCCGAGCGCCGCCCCGCGGTCCTCGAGAACATCCAGAAGCGTCTTTACCCCGGGCAGCGCCTCCACGGTGACCTCCATGAGGACTCCAGGCAGCGTCGCCGCGTACGTCGCGCGGAACCGCTCCTCGCTTGCGTCGGTGATGTCGGCCGCTGCGCAGGCGTCGGCGAAGATCAGCGAGTCGAGGCGTCCACCGATCGACAGACCCTTGAGCGAAAACCCCTCCCCGTACAGCGCCTGGCCCGCCTGCGTCATCGCGCGCACACCGGCACCCTCGCTTGAGAGCAGAGTGCCATCGATGTCAAACAGCACAAGCATGAGTCCTCAGGCGGCCGCCACCGCGGCGACGACCTTTTCCGCCGCATCGTCGAGGTCCGTGGCGACCTGCATCGTGGGGATCTCGCCGCGGGCCGCCTCGAGGACCGCCCGCGCCTCCTCGACGTTGGTGCCCTCGAGCCGCACGATCAGCGGCACCTTGAAACCGACATCTTTGGCCGCCGCGACGATTGCCTCGGCGATGACGTCGCAGCGCATGATGCCCCCGAAGATGTTGACAAGGATGCCCTCGACAGCCTCATCCTCGAGGATGATCCGAAACGCCTCCGTCACCGCTTCAAGCGACGCCGAGCCACCCACGTCCAGGAAGTTTGCCGGTTCGCCGCCGTGGAGCTTGATGATGTCCATGGTCGCCATGGCAAGCCCGGCGCCGTTGACCAAGCACCCTATCGTGCCGTCAAGGGCGATGAAGTTCAGGCCGTGGGCTCGCGCGCCCACCTCGACGGGATCCTCCTCGCTCGGGTCCGCCATTGCCCGCAGGTCCTCGTGGCGAAAGAGCGCGCTCTCGTCGAACTTGAATTTCGCGTCGATGGCCATGACGGTGCCGCCGTTCTCACCGGGTACGACCACAAGCGGATTGATCTCGGCAAGCGACGCGTCCTTGGCCGCCACGAGCTCGGCGAGCTTCGCCATCAGCGTCGCGGCCTGGTCGGCCACGTCGCCGCTGAAGCCCAGGTGGGCGGCCATCCGCTGTGCCTGGTCTGGTGCCAGGCCAGTGATTGGATCGATGCGTTCGCGGCCGATCGCGTCGGGCGTCGCCTCGGCGACCGCCTCGATCTCGACGCCGCCCTCTGCGCAGCCGATCAGGACGTTTGCGCCGCTGCCTCGGTCGGTCGTGATCGCCAGGTACACCTCGGTCTCGATGTCCACGCCGGCGGCCACCAACAGGCGCGTCACCTCCAGGCCCTCCGGGGGCGTCTGGGGAGAGACCATGCGATTGCCGAGCATGAAGGTCGCAGCATCGCGCACCTCGTCG
>CAZKTE010000047.1:11434-13387 GCA_964555625.1 uncultured Isosphaeraceae bacterium
GCGCTCGCCGAGGTGGCCAACATCTCCGAGCGACGCATCGCGCACCTCGTCGACCGATCGACAGAGCGTGACGAAGCCGGCCTTGCCACGACCGCCGGCATGGACCTGCGCCTTGACGACAACCATGTCCGCGTCGGCAAGCAGCCGCTTGGACGCGGCGATCGCCTCATCGACACTGGTCACCATCTCTGCGTTGGGTACGGGAATGCCCGCATCTGCAAGCAGCGCCCTGGCCTGGTACTCGTGGATCTTCATGGCGGCGGCGCCCGCTTGCGGCAGGCGGCCGCGCATCATACAAGGGGGTGCACAAGGAGCAGCGCCATGCCACCGATGACCTCGACGATGATTCCACTGGGCACCCCGATGCCGACCTTCGAACTTTCCGACGGAAACGGCGCCCAGCATTCGCCGCAGATCGGATCGCAACGCGGACACTTGATCATCTTCATGTGCAACCACTGCCCCTTCGTGATCCACGTCGCGAAGCTGCTCTCATCGCTCGGCAGCGATCTCCCGCCGCGGGGCATCGAGGTCACCGCCATAAACGCAAACAACACGCAGACCCATCCAGACGACGCGCCAGACAAAATGGTCGAGGCCGCAGCGGAGCACGGCTGGACCTTCCCCTACCTCTTCGACGAGACCCAGGAGGTCGCCACCGCCTTCGGCGCCGTGTGCACCCCCGACGTCTTCCTCTACGACGGCGATGGCCGCCTCTATTACCGCGGCCAGTTCGACGAGAGTCGCCCCGACTCGGGGACCGAACCCACCGGGGCGGACCTCATGGCAGCGGTGGATGCCCTGCTCGATGGCCATGAGCCACCTGCAGACCAGGTCCCGAGCGTGGGGTGCGGCATCAAGTGGAAGCCCGGGAACGGGCCTTCCTGAGAAAAACCTGCGTGGGCGGTTCACGTTTCCCTAGTTGACCCCTAGGAGGGGCATCGCAAGGAGACCACGAATGTCCCGCAACACCCGAAACACGTCCTGCCTCTTCCTCGTCCTTGCCGCTGGCCTCTTAGGCGGTTGTACCAAGACCGAAGACAACGCCCTTCTGGGGGCTGGAATCGGTGCCCTTGCGGGTCAGGCCATTGGTGGCGACACCGGCAGCACCCTCATTGGTGCGGGCATCGGGGCTGCAGCCGGCGTCCTCTTCACCGAGGAACAGTCCAGGGTCGCCACACGCACCCATTACATCGATTGAGGCCCGTCCTTCCACCAGCAGGTTCGTCCGTGCCCCGCAGGGGGCACGGACGGATCATTCCTCTCAAACCCCTTTTTCGAACCTTCCGAGAAAATCACCCCCCGCTGCCTATCAGCCAAAGGGAACGAACGGCCGCACAAGGGACGATGCAGCGATAGAGACCAACAGGAGGTTGACCATGAAACGAACAACGACAGGACTGGCAGTCATGGCTCTCGCGGGCGTTGCCCTCGTGGGCTGCACGAAGACCGAGGAGGGTGCCGGCACGGGCGCGTTCCTTGGCGCACTTGCCGGACAAGCCATTGGCGGCGATACCGAGAGCACCCTCATAGGTGCGGGCGTCGGCGCGCTTGTTGGCGGAGCCATCGGCAACGACCAGCAGAAGCAGCAGGACCAGGCGGTTCGCAACGCCCAGGGCAGCACGGTGCGACGCACGGTGATCACCGAGGAACTCGATTCCGACGGCAACGTCGTCAAGACGGGCCGCACGACCACCGAGTCCACGCAGACCACCGGCGGATACACCGGCCTCGACGACTGATCCTCACCTGCGCTACCTGAACATCGACAGCGGCCGGCGCCTTGGGCGTCGGCCGTGTTCAATTAGTCGCAGGGACCCCACAGATCGATGACCATCAACAGGTCGGAGACGCCAACGATGCCGTCGAAGTTGAGATCGCCCTGGGGTATCGATGACCCCCAGTACCCAATCACGATGAGCAGGTCATTGACCCCAACAATGCCGTCGCCAT
>CAZKTE010000048.1:0-13025 GCA_964555625.1 uncultured Isosphaeraceae bacterium
CGCGTCGTCGCACGCCCATGAACAACTCCATCGCGATGCGAATGGCGGCGCCGATGTTGGCAAGCGGCTGCGCTCGTACGCCCAGCAAGAACTCGCCGAGCTGCTTGGAGCCGTAGGCGAAGATGAAGCTGTGCATGACCTCGTTGGCGCCTTCCACAATGGTGTTGATACGCGAGTCTCGCCAGATGCGTTCCAGCTCGTTCTCCGTCATGTACCCCTCGCCGCCCATGATCTGCATGGCGTCGTCGGCGCAGCGATACCCGTACTCGCTGCAGAAGACCTTGCAGATGGCGGTCTCGAGCATGATGTCCTCGTCCTCGCGGTCGATGATGCCCGTGGTCATGTAGAGCATGGACTCCATGGCGTAGACCCAGGACGACATGCGCGCGAGGCGTTCCTTGACCAGGTCAAACTCTCCGATGGGCCGATCGAACTGGACCCGGTACTGCGACCACTTCGTGGCCTGGTCGAGGGCGGTGCGCCCGGCGCCGACCATGCCCGCAGAGAGCGTGCAGCGGCCCCAGTTGAGACAGGTCAGCGCCACGTTGATGCCCTTGCCTTCCTCGTGCAGGAGGTTCGCGACGGGCACCTTGACGTTTGTGAAGCGGATCCGGGCCTGCCAGGTTCCGCGGATACCGCACTTGGCGCGGTTGGCGCTGAAGACGTCCACCCCCTCCATGTCGGGCGTGACGATGAGGGCGTTGAATCGACTGTGCTCCTTGCCTGTCTTCGGATCCGTGATCGTGCAGCGAGCCATGACCGTCAGCATGCCCGAGCGAGCGCCGCTGGTGGCCCACTTCTTCTCGCCGTTGAGCAGGTAGTGCGTGCCGTCGTCGCTGAGGACGCACGTGGTCTGTTGGTTCTGCGCGTCACAGCCGACGGTCGGCTCGCTCAGGCAAAAGGCGCTGAGGGTGTCGGTGCTGATGCGCGGCAGCCAGTGTTGCTGCTGCTCGTCGTTCCCGAAGAGCTTGATGGCGCCGCAACCGATCGACTGGTGCGCTGAGACCATGACGGCGGTGGATCCGCACGTGCGGCCGATGCGCTCAAGTACGCGGTTGTAGCTGGTCACGCCGTACCCGCCGCCGCCGAACTCCCGGGGAATGATCATCCCCATGACGCCCATGTCAAAGAGCCGCTGGATGCACCACTGCGGGATCTCCTGGTCCTGGTCGACGCCCACTGAGGGATGCTCGTCGCGCAGGTACGCGTCGAGCTCGGCGAGCAACGCGTCGCATCGCGCACGCTCGTCTCCGTCCTCGGTTGGGTAGGGGAAGACCTGGTCCTGTCGAATGTTCCCCCAGAAGAGGTTCTTGACGAACCCCATCGTCGTCGGATCCGGACCGAGCATCTCCTGCGCCTTGCGGATCTGCTCGAGGTCCCTTTCGCTGACGTTCTTGAGTTGGCTTGTTAGATCCGCCTGTGCCACGATTCCATTCTCCACGATCAACGCCCGTCGGGTCTAGCCACGGGCGAAGAAGGCCTCCAGTCGCTCTCGGGCGGTTTCCGTCGACCGCAGTCGCACCAGTGCGCACTGCTCGGCAGCGACCGCCGCCGTCCATCCCTGGCTGCAGCCCACGTCGACTGCCGCGAAGACGGCCTCGGCAGCATCGGTGGCCTCAACCTCCTCGCGTGCGAGTTGCGAGCCCCGGGCGACCGCCTGCGCGCATGCAGCGTCGATGCAGCGTGGCACCGCTCGATCGGCCGCGGTGCAGGTCTGCAGGAAGCTCAGGGCTGCTTCGGGAAGATCCGACGGGTCCTCGACGATGGAGACCGCCAGTCCATCCGGCACGTCACCACTGTGGAACGTCGTGCCGGTGGCAGTGGCGCAGATGGCGACCTGCGGGTCAATCCGCGCTGGGAGCGTCTGGGTGCCACCCCAGCCCGGGCAGAGACCTAGGCTCGCCTCGGGCAGCCCGATAGCGTACGGCTTGCCGGCGACCGACTGCCGCGAGAGCACGATGCCATCACAGTGCAGCGCCAACTCAAGTCCGCCGCCCAGCGCGGCGCCGTCGATTGCCGCCACGGTCGGGCAGGGGAGTTGGCTGATTCGGCCAAGCACCGTCGTGCCGTAGGCCAGGTAGGCGTGGATCGCGTGGTCGTCGAGCTCGTTGATCTCCGCCAGATCCGCGCCGGCGATGAACGTGCGCGGACAGTCGCTGGCGATCACCAGACCAGTTGGGGGGGTGGCGAAGATGGCGTCGAGTGCCGCGTCGAGTTGATGCAGCAGCGCGGCATCTAGGACAACGACACTGCGATCACCTCCACCGAGGTGGAGCGTGACGATGCCCTTCTGGGTCGTCTCGGATCTCAGAAGCGGCTGGCCAGTCGCTGTCGCCATCGGGGTCCTTTCTCTTCGTCGCAGAAAAACGTGTCGGCACCGATCCCAGTGGATCGTTCTCACGACCGATCCTGCCTGCCCGCGAGGCGGGGGACTGGTGCGGTTCGCATGTTGCCGCGGCCATGGCGGCCGCCGGCGGGCCGCGCATTGTACCCCAAGGGCGTCTCTCGCTCCAAACGCTTCTCTTGTCAGCCCCAGAGCGGCCGCAGCCGCGACTGGGCCTCATCGCCTGCAATCACCGCCGCCGAGAGTTCGGCCCCGCGATCAAGCGAAGCGTCATCCAATGACCCATCAAGCTCGTTAAGCCATCGCTTGGTGACCGCCATTGCGTGTCCGCCGCCCTTGGACAACTCCTGGGCGAATGTCTTGACGGCCGACTCGAGGTCATCGCGATCCACGAGATGGGTTGCAAGCCCGGCGGCGTGCCCGGCGGCGCCGTCCATCGTGCCACCGGCAAGCAGCATGGCCCGTGCGCGGCCACTGCCGAGCGATCGCATCAGCCAGGGTGCCACGACGGCCGGGCAGACGCCCAAGTCCACCTCCGGGTAGCCGACCTTCGCCTCGGGGTGCGTGAAGGCGAAGTCGGGCACGACCATCAGCCCGCAGCCTCCGCCAACAGCCGCGCCCTGAACGCGGGCGATGGTTGGCAACGAGAGCCGCCGCAGCCGCCGCAGGAACACCGAGAGTCCGTGCAGCATCCGGCCCATCGCCGCCGCATCGCTGAGGACGCCCTTCAGGTCCATGCCCGCGCAGAAGCAGGCGCCTTCTCCGGCAAGGACCACGACCCGCAGGGACTCGTCCTGCTCGATGGAGTCCAGCGATTCGTTGAGCGCGTCGATGAGATCCGGCGAGAGCGCATTGCGCTTGTCGCCGCGGCGCATGGTCAGCGTCGCGATGCCCTCGTGCGCCTCGAGTGTGGCAAGATCGGCCATGGGCGAAGTGTACCGGCGGTTACGTCCCCGACAGGAGCGCCGCCAATGCAGCCCCTGGGTCCCCGCTGCGCATCAGCGACTCGCCCACGAGCACGATGCCGACGCCGCAGGCACGCAGACGCCGAAGATCGTCCCCGCCGCTGATGCCCGACTCGCTCACCAGGCACGCCTTGTCGGCCACGAGATCCACGCAGGAGATCGTGTGCTCGATGTCCGTCTGCATGGTCGCAAGGTCACGGTTGTTGATGCCCACCAGACACGGCCCGTCGGATGCGGCGGCGATCGCGGCGATCCGCTCGACCTCCGCTCGCCCATGGGCCTCAAGCAGCGTGGCCATGCCCAGCGCGTGGGCATCACCCATGCAGGCGGCAAGGTCGTCACTTGGCAGCGCCTCGGCGATGAGCAGGATGGCGTCGGCGCCCACTGCGCGGGATTCGACCACCTGCCAAGGATCGATGATGAAGTCCTTCCGCAGCACGGGCAGGCCTACGGCCTCCTTGATGGCTGCGATGTAGGCGAGGTCCCCGCCGAAGAACGCCTCGTCGGTCAGGCAGGAGATCGCAGAAGCGCCCGCCTTCTCGTACGCTTTGGCGATGGCCACCGGATCGAATGTCCCGCAGAGCTCGCCCGCCGACGGGCTGCGACGCTTCACCTCCGCGATGATGCGCACACCGTCGCCTCCGGAGACCGCCGTGACGAGATCCCGCGGTGGCGCCGCATCGGCCGCGGCCGCGGCGAGGGCCTCGAAAGAGGCTGCCGCCTGTCCTGCGGCGATCTCACCGCGCTTGTGCGCGATGATGTCACTTAGCGTCGTTGCTTCCATCGCGGGCAAGGGTACCGCGGCAGCGTCCATGGAGCAGGCGCCCGGGACCTGGTCGGCGGGCCTGATGCTGCTCCCGGTGGCCATCTTGGCAGTCGTCTGGTTCATCGCGCGCCGCCACGGCGTGCTGCGCACACCCCTGCGCACATCGGTCTCGGGATCTCTGGCCATCGCCCTTGTGGCCGGAATGCTCCTGGCATCGATCCTCGGTGGCATTGCAGGATTTGCGATGGCTGGCGAAGACACGATGTCGCAGCGAGCGTGGGTGCTCGGGCTGAGTTTCGCCGCGCAGGTTCCGCTGCTGGCCGTGTTCATGGCCAAGTCGCGAGCGCATCGTGGTCGAGTCGCAGCGACGGCAGCGATCGGCCTGGCGGTCTTCGCGCCTGCTGCGTTGGCGACAGCCTTCATCGCCCACCGCCTGTTGGTGGGCCTGGGCATGGAGACGGAGACGGCCATCGGGCACGAGACGCTTGCTGAGATCGCCGCTGCACCGCGCGAGGCGGCGACCTGGATCGTCATCGCCATCGTCGTGCTCGGTATTGCGGTGACAGAAGAAGTGCTCTACCGCGGGATGTTGCAGCCGATCATCGACACGATCATCGGAGCCACCGGACGATGGCCGGCCATCGTCGCCACAAGCGCGGTCTTCGCCGCCATGCACATCGGCGCCGCGCACGCGTCGGCGCTGATCGGGTTGTTCGTGCTGTCACTTGGGCTCGGCTGGGCGCGGGAGCGCAGCGGCTCGGTCATCGCACCCATCCTGATACACGCGGGCTTCAATGCGCTCAACATTGCGCTGGTACTCAGCGGCTACAGTACGACCCCGTGAGCAAGCAGCGCGTCATCCTGACCGGCGATACGCCGACTGGGCAACTGCACTTGGGCCACTACATGGGCTCGGTGCGTCGCCGCGTGGAACTCCAGGACACGGCCGAGTGCTACTTCCTGCTGGCGAACATGCATGCGTTCACTACGGCGGCCGATGCACCTGACGAGATCCGCGCCAACACGCTGGAGATAGTCCGCGACTACCTGGCCATGGGCATCGATCCCGATCGCAGCGCCATCGTGCTGCAGACAGAGGTGCCGGCAATCGCCGAGTTGACCTATCTGTTTGCGATGCTGCTGCCGTTCAACCGGGTCATGCGCAACCCGACGCTCAAGGAGGAGATCAAGATCAAGGGCCTCGGTGAGACCTACAGCTTCGGGTTTCCGCTCTATGCCGTGGGGCAGACGGCCGACATCCTTGCGTTCCGTGCGCATGCCGTACCGGTCGGCGAGGACCAGGTGCCGCACATCGAACTCACGCGGGAGGTGGCGCGGCGATTCAACAAGCTCTACTGCGGCGTACCTGAGAACGCCGAGGACGACGATCCGATCATGGCAGAGCAGGGGGTATTCCCTCTGCCCGTGGCCGACGTGGGTCGCGTCGGGCGGCTCGTGGGGACCGACGGCGTCGAGAAGATGAGCAAGAGCCTCGACAACGCCATCTACGTGACGGACACTCCCGGTCAGGTCAAGAAGAAGCTCGGCGGCCTCTACACAGGCCGCCAGTCCATGACCGATCCCGGGGACGCTGACAACGGCCTGATGCAGTACGTCGAGACGTTCATCGCCGACGAGGGCCGCGCTGCGGAGCTCAAGGACCGTTACGTACGCGGTGACAACATCGGCGACGGGCACATCAAGGAAGAGGTGGCCGAGGCGGTCAGTGCCCTGCTTGCACCCATGCAGGAGCGGCGGGTGGCCTACGAGGGGGATGACGCAACGGTCCTTGACATCCTCCGCGAGGGCACGAGGCGGGCCAACGAGCGAACCGAGGCAACGCTGGCGATGGCCAAGGACGCCGCCGGGCTGGGTTTTTTCGACCGTCAGCTGCATCTGGACGCCTGAGGGGGAACGATATCCACAGCGCCATTTTGGGCAGGCATGGTGTGATTTCAGGGGTATACTCATCGGTCGAGGTCCACGCAGCCAATGTCGCCATGGAGGGCGGCCATTTCTAGGCAATGCGAATGGTGTCCTCGTATTAGAGGGATCGGAGAGGTGCTGACCAGGATGGCTCAGGCGCGACATTCCATGGGTGGCTCAGGGGGGCTCATGGTGCGCCTATCGAGCGCGCTTGCCGTCTTTGCCATGGCGCTATCGATGATTCTGAGCCCGGCGGTGCAGGCGGCTGGCCCGACCGTGATGGAGTCGCCGTTGCACGTGGTCGGCCCGTCGCCCACGTCTGGCGCCCTTGAACTCTCGCTTGATGCAGGCCAGTACGCGCAACTTCGAGATTGCGCGCGAGCGAGGTTTAACAGCTTGGCCGTCAATGACTGGGAAACGATCGATCTGGAACTCCAGCGGTTCTTCCCCTACGCAGCCGACCTGTTCGAGCGAACGATCGAGTTGGACAGCCGTGGCCGTCAGGTGATCGTCGAACGCCCGGTCGTGCTCGACATCGTGTGCCTGCGTGGCACCGTCATTGGCGAGCCCAACAGCAGCGTCGTCATCTCGCTCTCGCCGACACTCTGCAGCGGGATGATCAGCCGCGACGGCGTGCGACATGCGATCGCAACCGATCCCACAACCGGCCGCATCACCATCAGTGATCCGACTGCCGACGAGCCTGGCCTTCGCGCGATCCGCCAGATGATGGATATGGTCAGCGAGGGCGGCGACGTGGAAACTCCGTTCCGGGGCATTGGCGAAGATCCACCCCCAGGCTGCGCCGAGATCCAACTCCATATCGCCTATGGACAGGATCTCATGGATCTCATGGGCGGCGCCGGGCCCGTGCAGAACTTCGCGATCCAAGCCATCGCCCAAGTTTCCCAGATCTTCCGCGACAGTGGCCTGATCTGGGTGGACGTCCTTGGCAACGGCTTTACTGGACCAAGCGTACAGGACCTCTTTAGTGGTGCGACCCTCGAGGATGACCTGTGTCAATCCATCCAGGAGATCTGGAGCAATCCCGTCCTCGGGGCGCCACCCATCTTCCCTCCCCCCGCGGCTGATGCGATCATCATCCTCCGCAATGATGCAGATGGCCCCGTGCTCTTCGGCGATCTCACCAAGCAGAGCCTCGCCTTCTGGCAGGGCTTGACGGGCGGCTCTATTCCGGATGCCAAGGGCTGCCCACCGGGCAACACCGCGGGCCAGTCCTACATCGGCGCCGTCAGCGGCCTAGTCGGTGATGCTGGTTCATACGACGTGTTCATCATTGCCCAGGCGCTTGGGACGCTCTGCGGCGCCAGTCCCACCGGCGTAACCCTTGCAATTCAGCTCAGCGGCGGCGGGGAGGCGTTGGGCTTCGACTCCTGTGACACCGGTGCCTGCGGCACGCCCGGCGCCATCATGAGCAGTTGCAATCTCTGCGACGGGGGCATGGATAACGTTGAAGATCCTCTGCGTTTCACCAGCGCCAACATCGCGGCCATGAGCGGATTCATCGCCGCCCCCACGAACCCGCTCATTAGCGGCGGCGCGGTGCTACCTGCACCGATCCAGGGCCTGACGGCCACAACCGGCGGTGTGGCGAACTGCGACACGATTGAGGTGACTTGGACGCCAGACCCCTCCTCTACGGAAACGAACATCTGGCGCAACACCAAGAACATCTTCGCCCCCGGCACTGACGACGGCGCCGGGATCATCCAGACGCTGGTGCACGCGGCGGGCGAGGCTCCCGGGAGCTACACCGACATCGGGGTCGTCGGAGGCACGGTCTACTTCTACTGGGTGACCTCGTCCAACTTCTGCGGCGAGGCGTCCATCGCCGACCAGTACAACCCCGACCTGCCGATTCCCGGCACGGATCCGATCCAGTTCGGCATGGGCGCCCGTGGCTTCCGGGGCGATCTGCCGCCGCCCATCGAGCAGATCATGGCGTCGGTCTACGGCGCCTGCGGCAGCATTGAAGTCTTCTGGGACATCACGGTGGGCGACTTCCTTCCGCCGGCCGACCCGCTCTACCGGATCTGGCGCAACACGGTTGACGACTTTGATGGTCCAGATAGTGTCCCAGGTACGGGCGACGGCGACGCGATCGATCTTGGTGCGGATCCCGACAGCGCTTCGTCCTACATCGATGACGGCACACATGGCTTCGGACTCGAACCAGACACCGTCTACTACTACTGGGTGACTGTCGAGGACCGGGACTGCGGTTCGCCGACGGATCCGCTGGTGTCCGCCTCAGCGGCGGGCATTGCGCAGCCCGATTGGACCGGCGAGGACGACATCGTGCGATTCGGCGCCAGTGACGGCACGGTCTGTGAGGGCATCCAGGTCTCCTGGTTCCCCGTGCCGTCGATGGCCAATACCACCGACAGTTTCCGGATCTATCGCCTCGAGTTGGGCCTGCCGTTCCCACCTGGCGGACCACCCCTGGTGGGCACG
The DNA here is from genome assembly GCA_964555625.1 of uncultured Isosphaeraceae bacterium. Classification (GTDB taxonomy): domain Bacteria; phylum Planctomycetota; class Phycisphaerae; order Phycisphaerales; family SM1A02; genus CAZJKE01. The sequence goes on from CAZKTE010000048.1 coordinate 8,477, forward strand.
AGTCCAGCGGTGGATACCAACGGCGTCCCCTACCTGGACTGGATCGACAACTCGGCGATGCCGGGCGTGACCTACCGGTACTGGGTCACCGCGGAGAATGCCTGCGCCGAGTCAAGCCTGCCGGTGGACTCGCAGGCCGGGTACACGGGCATCGTGCCAGCGCCGGATGGTATGGCGGTGACCTCGCCGGATCCCACCGATCCGGACAACGATGTCGCCTGCGGCAACCTGCTCGTCTCCTGGAGTGCCGTGCCGCGTGCCGATGCGTACGCGGTCTTTCGCAGCGTAAACGACGACGTGTACGACCCGGCCACCCAACTGGTGATGCCGCGCACCACCCATCTCTCGTACCTGGACACGCCGCCGGTGCCCGGCCAGTACTTCTACTACTGGGTGGTCAGCCTCGTGGACGACTGTGTGGTCGATCCTGACGATCTCCTCTATTCAACCAGGGTCTTTGGCTTTACCTACCCCCCGCTGGACCAGCCCACCAACCTGATGGCGACGAAGGCAACCCTTTGCGATCGCATTCGCGTGACTTGGGAGGGCGATTTCGACGGAACGACCTACACGGTTAGCCGCAGTACTGTCGACGAGTTTGCAACGGCTGTGGTGATTGGATCGATCGACAGCCTCGGCCACTACGACGACCCGCAGGACAACAATGATCCAGATGGCGATGCGCCCGATGCCGGAGAGGTCTACTACTACTGGGTGATCGCGCAGAACGACTGTGACACGTCGGGCTGGACGGAAAGCGACGGGGGCTGGATGGCCGCCGAGTTGTCGCCACCCGACGGCCTTGCTGCTACCGATGGCTCGGCCTGTGGTGCCATTGACGTGTCCTGGGTACCTCGCATTGCGGCGTCTACCTACCGCATCTACCGCAACATCGAAGACGACACCGATGACTTCCAGTTCATGGCCGAGGTCGATACGTCGACTTGGATGGACACGGACACCGTTCCCGGCGTCACCTACTTCTACTGGGTCGAGGCCGTGAACCAATGCTCCACGGGCCTGCCGAATGTGCTGGTGTCCGGCGAACCAGGCCTAGACGGCAGCCTCAGCGGCCCAACTGGCATGGCCGCGTCGGAGGACCTCTGCGGATACATCCAGATCAGTTGGGACGTCATCGACAACGCGAGCGAGTACGTGGTCTGGAGGAGCGACGACAGTAATCCGGGGAATGCAATCCCGTGGGACACCGCGGTGGGCAACGAGTACCAGGACAGCAATGTTAATGAGAAGGCGCAGTACTTCTACTGGGTCTCGACGAACACGCAGTTCTGCGAGGGCACCGACCTCAGCGCGGGTGTCAACGGCTGGGCCTTGGAGCCGCTGACGGTGCCGGACAATGTGGCAGCAACCAACGATGCGATGTGCAACGCTGTGGAGGTGTCTTGGGACCCTGCGCCGAACGTCCTCTCCTACGAGGTCTTCCGAACGGAGCCCCCCAACACGCCCGGGGGTGGTGACTCGATTGGCACCACGACCGAGATCTTCTTCGTAGACACCGATCCGGCTTTGGCGGACGGAGCAACGTTCTCCTACTGGGTCAAGGCGACAAACAACTGCGGTGTTGGCGAGTACAGCATCTCTGCGGCCGGGTCGGCCTCGGTGCCGCTCGATCCGCCCGACGATCTCGGGCAGACAGGGTCGGATTGTCTGACCGCGACGCTTACATGGTCGGCTGTGCTTGGCACCGATGAGTACCACATCTATCGAAGCTTGATTGACGACCCGACGATGGCAGAACTCCGTGCCAGTCAGATCGAGAACACGTTCACCGACGATGAGATGGAGGCTGGTCTCGAGTACTTCTACTGGGTGTCGTCGGCCAACAGCTGCGGAGAGAGCGACTGGAGCGAATCGCTGGGGGCGTCCAATGACACGCTGGTGAACCCGGACGATTTGACTGCGACTTCGGATCTCTGTGGCCGCATCGAGTTGGCCTGGTCGCCCGTGGACGATGCCACGCACTACCGGGTGTGGATCAGCGACATAGACGACATCCTGAGCGCTGTTTCCACCGACGTGCCGGACCCATATCTGACGCACTTTGGGGTGCCCAAGACGGTCTACTACTTCTGGGTGGAGGCGATCAACGACACGTGTGCCCACGATCCAACAACACTGGGCGATCCAGTGCTCGGCGCGGCCCTGCCGGAGGTCGAGATTCCCCAGGACGTGACGGCGACCGCTGGCGACCAATGCGGGGAGGTGTGGGTGGAGTGGACGCCGCAGGACTACGCGGCGACGTACAGCGTGTATCGCAACGCGGGCGTGGACGATTATGACGACGCGGAGACGGAGCTGGTGGCGACGGAGACGGCCGCGATGTACATCGACACGGATGTCATCGACGGCGTGGACTACTACTACTGGATTCGTTCGGAGAACTCCTGCGGCATCAGCGAACCGAGTCCGAGCGTTACTGGTTGGGGTCAGCAGCTACCCGTACAGCCCACGTCCGTGACTGCAAGCGACAGTGGGACCAGCGAGTACTGCGATGACGTGGTGCTGTCGTGGATCCCGGGCGCTGATGCGGACGATTACGGCGTGTACCGCTCGTCGAGCGGGAACATTGATGACGCGATTCTGATCAGTTATTGGTCCGGCACAGAATTCACTGATATGGACGTACCAGCGGGCGAGACGTTCACCTACTGGGTGACGTCGCGGAACACGTGTGACGAGACGGATCCTGCTGCGGCCGAGTCTGACGAGGGTTCTTCGGGCCAGCTGGTGGCACCGACGGGCGTGAGCGCTTCGGACGGGGTCGACGGTGAACCCTGTGGTGTCGTGGAGATCGAGTGGGATGCGGTACCGGGTGCCACTGGCTACCTGATCTACCGGAGCCTGATACCCACGCCGCCTGATCCGACAGTGGACCAGCCCATCGGCCTAGCTGATGGTCCGTATTGGGAGGACGGCGATCCGCCGATCTACGAGGACGAGCTTTACTACTTCGTAGCCTCGGTCAATGATTTCTGCTGGCAGAACCCGACGCTGCTGTCGCCGTCGGAGGCGGGCATGGCTCGTCCACCGGTTGAGATTCCCGAGAACGTCATCGCGTCGACTGGCACGGTGTGCGACGAGATTATGGTGACGTGGGATGAGACGACGGTGGCGGCGGGGTACCGGATACTTCGCAACACGGTCGAGGACATCGCCACGGCCGACGAGATCGAGGCATCCTGGTCAACGCCGCCGTACGCGGATGCTGGTCCTTTCGACGCTGGCGTGCAGTACCACTACTGGATTCAGTCGATCAATGAGTGCGGCACGAGCGATGAGAGCTTGAGCGCGACGGGTTGGGCGGCATTGGTATTGGACTCACCGACGGCGGAGTCATCGCAGGGCTCGCAGTGCGACCAGGTGGTGATTGATTGGATAGAGGTCCCGGAGGCGACGCGTTACAGCGTGTACCGGGACGACGTGTTTGATTCACCGGAAACTGCGGAGCTCTTGGAAACCACATACGAAACAACCGTTACGGACTTGGATGTGGGACCAGGGGAGACGTACTACTACTGGGTGCGTGCGGAGAACGATTGTGGTTTGAGCGCATTCTTGGCGGAGGGCAATGCGGGGTGGACCGGCAATTTGGCAGGTCCCACGGGCGTGGACGCTACGACAGGCGAGTGCGGGTACATCGAGGTGACTTGGGATGCGGTGGCCACGGCGACGACGTACGTGGTCTGGCGGAGTGAGGTAAATGATCCGGACTCGGCGGAGCTGCTGGATGAGACGACGGCGACGACGTACCAGGACAACGAGGGGGTCGATCCGAAGACTGCGTACTGGTACTGGGTGACGTCGGACTCGCAGTTCTGCCCCGGGACCGACTATAGCGCGAGTGTCGACGGCTGGGCCTTGGAGCCGCTGGTGGTGCCTTCGGGCGTGGCGGCGACGGATTCGGAGTTGTGCGGTGCTGTGCAGGTGACCTGGGACGCTGCGGACAACGTGATCGTCTACGAGGTCTTCCGTACGGCTCCGGGCGACACACCCGAAGCCGCAGACTCGATTGGCACCACGACCGAGGCCTTCCTGCTCGATGAGGATGTGGATTTGGCCGACGGCGACCCGTTTGTCTACTGGGTGCAGGCAGAGACGTCCTGCGGTGTCGGCGAATACAGCGACGGTGCGACGGGGCATGCGTCGGTGGTGGTGGGGGCGCCGGAGAGCCTCGGGCAGACCGGCTCGGATTGCCTGTCGGTGACGCTTGTATGGTCAGCCGTACTCAATGCCGATGAGTACCGGCTGTATCGAAGCACCGATCCCGACTCGACGACGGCGGAGCTCCTCATTGACAGTCTGGTCGAGAACACGTTCACCGACGCTGAGATGGAGGCTGGTCTCGAGTACTTCTACTGGGTAGTGTCGACCAACAGCTGCGGGGACAGTGATCCTTCCGACCTTGACGGCGATCCTGATAACGGCGCGCAGGGCCTTTCGGCGACCAATGACACGCTGGTGAACCCGACCGACTTGACTGCGACTTCGGATCTCTGTGGCCGCATCGAGTTGGCCTGGTCGCCCGTGG
>CAZKTE010000049.1:0-12466 GCA_964555625.1 uncultured Isosphaeraceae bacterium
ACCGCGGCGGTGAACTACTTCATCCAGAACGAGGACGGCTCCGTCAAGCTCGCCGGCGCAGACTACTACTGGTTCTTCACCGCCGTCATCGCGGTGACCGCCGTTCTCTTCCTCGCGGTGTTGCGGTTCTACGTGCCTCGCACCTATGTACAGGAAGAGATGAAGGTCTAGTCGCCGACGTTGATGGCTCGCACAAGGAGGCGGTTTCCATCTGGTACCAGCAGCAGGTGGGTCCACTGCGGCGACGTCGTCGCCACGGGAATGGCCATCGAGTCGCGCAGGTGGATGCCGCCACCTTGGTCTCGTCGCTGCCGCAGCAGTCGCCGGTCGGTCGCCACCAGCCAGGTACCGTCACCGACGGCGGCAGCGGCGATGGACCCTGGTGCAAGGAAGGCCATGTTGGTGGACGCGCCGGGTGACCAGATCGCCATGCGACGCTGCATCGGATGGTGGAACGCCACGTCGGCGGTACTCACCGGGGGTGCCGGGTTGGTCGTGGCAAGCTGCCAGGCCAATGCCCGCGTGGCGCCCGTGGGTACCAGTAGCACGTCGATCTGCGTCAGCAGTGGATCGCGGGATGCCAGATCCAGCTGCACGAGGTGGAGACCGCCGTCTGTGATCCGCCAAGCTCGCAACTGGCCCGGTGCTGTGAATTGTGGGAAGAGCCAGTCACCCGTGCCATCATCGATGATCCGCGTACGGCCGCCGCTTCGGACCACTAGGTGAAACCGGTCGTCGCTCCGATCGCGGCGGGACCAGGCAAGGGCGCCGCGTGGCCCAAGGGCCGGGAAGGCGTTGATCGAACTGTCCTCGACGATCCATTCCACGGCTCCAGTCGCAAACTCCACGCGGCCGATCCAGCGACCAGCCTCCCCGCGAGGCGCCTCGACTAGGACGCTCTGGTCGTCTGCGAATCGGGAGAGCAACAGCCCATCTTCCGCTGCGCGGCGTGGCGTTGTGAGGTGCGCTGCCTGCGGATCGAGACTGTGCAGCTCGATGACCGTGTCCGGCGCGGTCCCCGGTGTATCTCCAAAGATCGTCGATCGCGGCGGCGGTGGGCCAAGTTGGACGGCGGCATGACGACCACTTGGCGCGATGACCGGGAGCGTGAAACGATCCCAAGGAAGGGTCGCGATGGTCCAGTCGATGTCTGCTGAGGCGCTCTGCTCCGCATCCGGCGCCGCCTTGATCGCTTCCGCGAGGGTGCGGATCGCCGCTGCTCGTTCCTCGTCGCTGGCAGTTGGGACGATGCGCGACTGCATGGAACTGCAGCCGTAGAGGCAGAGGCCCGCGGCCAAGAGGCTAGTTGTCGTCTTGCGAGGTCGGCTCTTCATCGCGGGCTGAGTCGCTGCCAGGATCCTGCAGCCGCTGGTGGAGGAACTCGCTGTCTCCGGCATCCTTGATCCGCTCCACCTGCTCATCGAGGGGCAGCGTGATCTCGTGGAGTCGCTGCAGGAAGTCCTCGTTGTAGTTTGTGTCGTTGACCGTCGGCTGCTCGACCACCACCGGTGTGACGAACACGATCAGTTCCTCGCGGATTGTCTGGTCGTCGACCGAGGTGAACAGGCCACCAAGGATCGGGATGTCGCCAAGGAGCGGGATCTTGCGCTTGATCTTCTCTTCGCGCTCCTTGAGCAGGCCACCGATGAGGACCGTCTGACCGTCGTGGACGAGTATTTGGCTGCGGACTTGACGACGGGCGAAGATCGGGTTGTCACCAACTCCGCCGGCATCGCTCTCGACCTCGCTGATCTCAACGTTGATCGTCAGGTCAACGTCTCCGTGGGTCGTGATCCGCGGTCGCACGTTGAGCATGACGCCCACGTCGCGGTACTCGAAGCCGCCCACGAGCCCGGTCGTAGTCGTCTCGGTACTTGTCTGTACCGGAACTTCCTTGCCGTTGAAGAAGATGGCTTCCTGGTTGTCCGCGGTGAAGGCGCGGGGCTGCTGGATGATGCGGACATTGGTCAACTTGGCGAGCGCATCGAGCACGATGCCGAGGTTGTTGTTCCCCTCTCCACTGAGCGTGAAGGTCGCGCCACCGTCGAAGATGCCCGAGAGAATGTCGTCAACCGTTCCGGTCAGGTCGCCAGCCATCTCGATGGAGTTGTCACCGCTGGCCGTTACGCCCGAGCCCCATCGCAGCCCGAGGTTGAGTTCGTCGGTGAGCGTGACGGCGGCGATCGTTGCCGAGATCATCACCTGTCGGCTTGGGCGATCGAAGTGCGTGATCGTGTCGACGATCGCCTCGATGTACGCCGGCGGCGCGAGGATGGCCAGGGCGTTCTGTCGCACGATCGGGACGATGCGGATCTTGGCGATCAGCGAGGACTCGGGAGATTGCTCGTCGCTGCTCGATGCGCCACCCTGCTGCCAGGGGAAGCTCATCTCCCCGCCCTCCTCGGTGCTCGATGACGTGCTTCCACCCTCCGCGCTGGAGAACCCCTCACCGCTCAGACCGGTGTCGGGCCTGGAGATCGTGGCGCTGACGCCTGCGGGCGCCAGCAGCGCGTTGAGTTCCTGGGCCAGGGAGATGGCGCTGGCGTGCTTGAGCTCGACAATGCGGGGCAGTCCGACTGCAGACGGCTCGTCGACTGCCGCGATGATCGAGTCGAGGAAGCCGAAGCTCTCCTCGGTCTTGCTCAGGACCAGCAGCGCGTTCTTGTCGGGGTAGGCCTCGAAGCGGTAGACACCACTGATGGCGTCGGCGGCTCCTGCTCGGGCGGCGTTGCCCTGTCCCTGGCGGCCGGCCGTGGCGGTCGTCGATCCGGTCCCGAGGATCTCCTGGAGCAGGTTTCGGACCTTGACCGGATCGCTGTACTTGAGCACGTAGAGCTTGCTGGTGCCATCTGGACGCGGGACATCCCACTCGGTGACGATGAGTTCCGCGATCCTGTCCATGTCCTCAGGCTCAGCCTCGACGGTCACGGAATTCTGCTGGACATTGACCGTCAATCGCAGTTCCACCAGATCGGTGGTGGATGTGGACTGTTGGGTGCGGGCCGGCTGCCTGCCCCGGGCCTGCGTCGACCCAGTCGCGCGCTGTGTACCGTCATCCTCGAAGAGGTCGTAGATGTTGTCTGCAATCTCGGACGCATCTGCGTAGCGCAGGCGGAAGGTCTTGAGTCGTCCGCTCTGCCAGATGCGATCGAGCTGGTCGATCAGCTGTTGAACCTGTTGGCAGAGGCCGATGTCGCCGAGGATCACGATCTGGTTCGAGATCGGATCGACCGTCAGCAACCCGTAGTCCGGGAACATCTCGCTGATGCGATCGCCGATGACCGCCGCCTCGGTGCGTTCGACTTCGAAGACCTTGATGACCAGGGTGCCACGATCCGATCGCGGCATCACGTCGTCGTCGACGCCGAGGACGGGGATGTCGCCGATATCGTTGAGCGTCTGATCAAGCAGGCCGATGATGATGATGTCCGGGCGCTCGATGACGCCGACGTCGTTGAGGCGGAACGCCGTGAAGAGCATGTCCAGGGCGATCGACCGGTCGACCGGCGAGTCGTTGTGCAGCGTGATCTTCTTGGTGCGCAGGGCGGTCAGGTTGACGGGAATTATGACCTTGCCCGTGGTGGCGGCGATGAAGTCGAGCGTTTCCTCCACGCTGACATCATCGAATGCAAGAATGACATCACCCTCGGGGACCTCACGTCGGTTCGGCCAATGAACGGTATCGTCGCTTCCTTCGCTGGGCAGAATGACCATTGATTCCACGACCGCGACCGCGGCCGGGTCCGGGGACGGGGCCGGCTCGAGATCGGCAGGCGGTACGTCGACGGCGACGGGGACATCGATGATGTCCGTGTCGGGCGTCTCGACGACCGGCTCGGCGATCGGCACATCGGGGGCCGGCGGCTGCTCAGGCGACTCAGGGGTCTCCGGAGGTGCCGTCGGGAGCACCGTCGGGGCTGGCTCGGGGAGGGGTCGATCCTGCGCGAAGGCTGTCGGCAGCAGGAGCGCTGCGACGACGATGGCGAGGATGATTGGTCTTGGATTCACGTGGGTCCTGATTCTCGCTCCCATTGATGGGAGCCCTAGAGCAACGCCGCCGGGGTCCGGGGATTGCCGACTGCACGCAACTGCGCGGGATGGCCATCCCTATCGGACATGTATCGGTTCGTGGGGGTGGCGGCGACGAGAATCGAGGGCCCGTTCCCGGGCTCTCAAGGGGTCTCGACGCTCTCGTCGTCTGGCACGGTCTCAAGGAAGCCCGGCTCGGCCGTGGGATGAGCCTCCTGGAGCAGGAATGGCTCCTCGTAGCTGAACAGGTCAATCTCGTACTCGCCGCGGCTGTACTGCACCGTCGCCCGCGAGGGTGCGGCAGTGGACACCAGGACCAGGCCGTTGTGCTCCTCTCCAGCACCGAGTCGAATCACGGAGTCAAATCCACGCCCGCTGCCGCGGAACCAAGCCTCGTTCCCGATGATGGCGATCAACTGGGGTCCCATGTAGGTCCGCGGTGGCGGCGGTGGTCCCGGATCGGGGCCCGGTTCCGGATCCGGGTCCGGGTCACGCGGCGGGTTGGGAGCGCGCGGCGGCGGGGGCGCTGGCCGTCGAAGCGGCTTGAAGAACGCGGAGCGACCGGTGAATCTCGCAATGTCTACGGCCACCATCTCATGGTGCCGATCCACATATCGACTGGACTGGGCATCGACATCAGTGGCCTCTGCGCCATCCAACAGCGGCGACAGCGCGGCGAGGACCCCGACACCCAGATAGGTCCCTCCCAGCAGGAGCGCGGCAATGCTCCAGCCCAGTGGACCTCGAAGTTGGGCGGCGCCCGTCATCGTCGTGCCCTCCGCTCATCACGAGAATTCACCCACGCTTCGAGCGAGAGGTTGACGCGAATCATGCGGCCCTCGAGCCGCGTAAGTCGCAGGCTTGACACCGCGTCGATCCAGGGACTGGATTCAAGGTCGCTGACGACCTCCATGACCTCGGTCTGCGTTGCGTCGAACCGCAGGTCGCCGATGACCTGCTCGATGCGCCGCCCGGGTCCAGCAACACCCGGCAGCGAACCGCTTCTCATCTTGCTCGTATTGGTCCGCTTGAAGTCGTCGTTCCGGACGCTGTGGCCGGCGAGAATCTCCTGGACGGCCTCGGTCAGTCGGTTGGTGCCTGTCGCCTTGTCGCGAGGCAACTCCACCGCGCCGAACGCCGTGATCGCGTTGCGCGACGAAGAGGTCAGCACGAGTGGCGCATTGACGATGGTGATGCGACGCTCCAACTCATCGGCGCGGCCTGACCACGTGTCCGCCAACTGCGCGATGCTCGAGTCCCACGCCAGGAAGACTACGACCGCGACCGTTGCCCAGACCGACCAGCGCGCAGCACGCGGCAGCATCGCGACGCGATCCAGGATGTCGCCAAGCGCTTCAGGCATCATGGGAGCTCCTTGAGTCGGTCCAGCAGCATTCGCTGCTCGTCGCGAAGCCGGGTCTTCAGTGGGTCGTCGCTGGAGAGGCGTCGCAGCGCCAGGGCGACGTCTCGCAGCGCGATGCGGGCCTCGTCGCCCGACATGACTGACACCTGTTCGCGGGTCAGCGGCTCTGGGACGCGAGCCGGGGCTCGTCCACCGACGCGATCCTCGCTGCGGGAGGAGATATCTCCGCCGCCAGCTTCGCTGCGGGGCGTGGTTCCGCGGTCACTTCGAGCGCCGGTGCCGTTGGCTGTCGGCGAATTCGGCGTGTCCTCGGCGTCTGCGGATGCGAGGGGTGTGTCGCCCGTGTCAGTACTCGAGGGCGTCTCCTCGACGGCAGGCTCGCCATCGTCGCCCTCGGCCTCGCTGGCGGGGATGTTGTCCTGTCGCATCGCCAGCGTCCAACGCCCGAAGTCGTTCGTCAGGGCGTAGCGCGGCCGCCGAAGCGGGTCCACGACCCTCGTCCAGAGGTCGAACTCGCGATCGCCACCGAACACCTGCGCTGCGTCGTAGGTGAACTGGATGTCCTTGAAGAGCCCGGTGGCCTGCAGGTCCTGCTGCATCTGGGCGATCAGTTCAGCAGCGGTGCGGCCATCCGTGTCGATTGCGCGGCCGCGGATGGACGCCGGCTCGCCGGCGTCAAGCCGCAGGGTTTCGATCTCGATGCCCACGGGCGTGTTATTGACGATGTCGGCCACGATCTTGGTCATGGGCCAATGTGTCTCTCCCAGCTCGTCGTAGACCACCTGCTGCTTGCGCGCCTCGACGGCCCTCTGGTACAGGGCGTCCAGGTCTGGATTCAGGGCCTGCAGCAGCGCGAGTCGAGCGCCGGCGAAGACCGCCGGCCCGATGGCAAGCACGATGAGCGCTGCGACCACCAGCCGGGTTGCCAGCCGCGGCTGCGAGAGCCGCTTCGCCAGACGGTCCATTGGTGGCGGGTCCACGACCGGCGCCTCGCTCTGCATGGTGGCGAGCGCTGCAAGTGGTCCAGTCGCGCACAGAGCGGCACCGGCGGCCACGCCCCAGTGGCACCACCAGGCCTCGTCCTGGGGGCATCCGGCCAGTGCTGCGCATGCCGCGGACCGTACTTCATCAGGCAAGAGAAGCATGCTGCGGCCGCCTTCCAGCGGCGGCAGTGATGCGATGGTGTCGTTGGCCAGTTCCTGCGCGAAGGACTCGGTGTGGTTGTGCGAGATCGCCGTCTCACGCAACGCGACCACCACGCGATCTCGGAAGGTGGCGGCGTCGGTGAAGTCCTCACGCGTTGCGCGCAGAGCCAGGCCGTTGGCGTGCGTCAGGGCGATCGTGACGGTGCCGTCAGCGGCATCGGCGAAGAGCACCGGCTTGATGGGACGAACGCCGTCGATCAGGGCAGACAGTGCGGCCGCGTCCGGAACAACCATCGCATCGGCCAGGCAGGCAGGCATCGCAACCGTCGCGGCATCCGGCCAGGCGACGACGATGCCCGTACGGGTCGTCTCCCCCTGGGCGGCATCCAGAGGCGCCATGGCGCGGCGGTGGTCGGCGGTGCCGCCAAGCAGCCGAGCCTCAGCCTGCAGGCGGAGGGCCTCGAGGAGCTGTGCTTCCTCGACGTCCGGCAGGAGGACCGTTCGGCAGACGGTGGCAGCCCCCGGAAGGACGGCGATCGTTGTTGCCGGTCCATGTGCCACCAGGGCCTCGGCCAGCGCGTCGTCGTTGGCGATCTCCATTGCCGCCTCGAATCGCACCTGGTCCCCACCGGTTCGCGCAAGCAGACACCGCCAGCCGCTGCCGTCTCGATGTACGACGGCCAGAAGGGTCTCGTCAGTCGTCCTGGTGGTGGGGGCAGTCACGGGTGATCCTTGCTGGACCGACGGGAGGAGTCCCCGGTGGACCTATTGTTCCCGGTACTCCAGAATCGTCACCGGGAGCGTTGAACGATCAACCGTTGCGATGATTTCATGCTGGACCCCGCTTCCGCCGCCTTCACCGCGGACAGAGACCGTGAAAACGCTGCTCCGCGTGTCGAAGAGATCCGCGAGGAACGTGGCCATGGAGGGTTGGATTCCGGGAATCGAGAGGAAATCCACGGGGCTGGCGATGCCGCCGGCGTTGTTGGTACGCAGGTACAGCAGTTCCTCTACGAGCGTGGCGTCCTCCGGGAAGAGCCTGTAGAGGAGCTCTGGGGACACCGTGTTGATGTTCATGCGGCCAGGGACCCACTCGTGGGCCGCCAGGAGTGAGGTCTCGTCAAACACCGCCCGCATCTGCTGGTCCGTGAGGTTCGAGACGCCACCGGCGTCCCCACTGAGCGATCGCAGCGACTGGCTCAATAGCGCAGACATGGCGGCTCCCGTGGTATTGGCCCACTGGATGAGCGCGGCAGCCTGAGCTGGTTCGAGGAGGAGCCGAATTTCCAGGATCTCGGGGTCGACCGAACGCAGGTCGATGCGCAGTTCGCCGCTCTCGGTCGGCCCGCCGTCGCGTGAGGCGGTCGTGAGCATCGATGCCCAACCACCCTCCAGCACGCCGTCGGGCTCGTCCCAAGGTAGGCTGGCGCCGCCATCGTCCTCGTTGGCGTCGAGCCGGTAGTTGAGATCCCAGTCCTCGCCGCGGACGTCGTTGGGCATGACGCCGGCGATGAGTTCGAGTTCGGCGATCGATCGCAGCAGCCCGTTGCGCGGCTCATAGGAGTTGTCGAGGCTCAGGTAGTAGTCTCGCTCCACGCCCAGTTCTCGTGGGTCGTCGTCCTCGTCCATCCAGTCCTGGATCGCCTCCATCACACCGAAGGCCAGCTCGTCGATGATCAACAGGAAGATCGCGTTGTCCTCGCTGTTGATGTTGAACTTCCCATGCTCATCCATCGGGCCGCGCCAGTCTCGGCCATCGAGGTGGTGGCGGATGTCCCAGTCGGCGCCCTCGAGCGCGCCACTTGAGACTCCCTCGAGATCGCGGATGAGCGCAAAGGCATCCTGGGGAATGGGCATGGCGGTGTGCTCGGCCATGGCGGCGATCGTCGACTCGAGCCCGGCGCGCGCAGCCCAGCGGGCGCGGATGCGATCGCGGGACTCGATGCCAAGCAGTGCCTGGCGATGCGCGAAGATCTGGATCGACGACGTGACAATGGCGGCCACGGCGATCGCCCACAGGGCGACGACCACGACCGAGCCACGACGGATGGCGGCAGGACGCGTCACTGGGTGCCCCCGATTCCCGATGAGCCCTTGGATCCGCCGGTGCCGGGTATCTCGTGGACGTTTCCGTCCGGGTCGGTGATGGTGTCTGGTCCACTGCCGCTGTCCTGGGACGGGCCACCCGAACCCGGACCAGCGTCGTCGCCGGAGCCGCCTTCACCTTCGTCCCCGCCTTCCTCGCCGCCGGCGCCAAGGCCCGTACCGGTCTCGTCCTCGTCTTCCTCACCCTCGACATCCTCGAATAGATCGGCAGGTGGCATGACTCGGTCAAGGGGTACCACCGTGCGCAGCATGACCAGCGGCGACATGGTGTCCTCGCCTCTTGAGGTACCGGCGGCCGCCACGGAGAGGCGCAGCGCATGGGGAATCCCGTCGTAGTCGCTGTCCCACTGGTCCAGCCACTGTTCGCCGTCGTAGGCCTCGATCATCAGCGAGACTATGCCTTCGGCCAGGGGAGTGGCGATGCCGCCGCCGGCGGGATTGTCATCGACGATGGGATCTCGTCGCTTCCAGAGCACCGCCATGACGTCGTCCTCCTCGATTCGAAACTGCGTCTCGTACTCGATGCCCTCGCCGTTGAAGTCAATCTCCTTGTTGGCTCGAAGCGAGCCATTGAAGAGCAGCAGGGCGTCGCGCTGCACTTCGATGCCCTCCCAGCGGCCACTATCGTTGTTCACGAGCAGGCGCGTGTCGAACAAGTCGTCTCGGCGAAGCACCGTGATGACGTCTCGTCGCAGCGTGCGCAGCGCGGCGTCGGCCCGATTGAACGCATCGAGCCGCTGGCGACTGACGGACTTGGCCGTGCCAAGCTGGGAGAGGCAGGTGGTGATCCCCCCGAGCACGATGGTCGCCATTGCACCGGCGACCATGAGTTCCAGCAATGTGAAGCCCCTGCGCATGGCGCTAGTTGGCCTCCCGCTGTTCTATCTCTTCCCAGTAGCGGGCCTCGCGGTCGACCGGGTCAGCCGGGGCCCGTGGCACCGAATCCCCGTGGCGCTTGGCGATGAGGGTCTCGATGAGCACCTGATGGGTGGCCGCACCGGCCTGCCAGGTCACCATCGCGCTTGCACGCACGGGCAGGTACTCGCCGTCGTCCTCGAGGTCGACCTGGAAGGAGAACTGCTCGAAGGGCGGATCGAAGCGGCCGCGGGTCGGATTGAGTTTGGGATAGAGCGTCGGGCCATCCACAACAACCATGGCCAGCAGCTCGTCGGCCAGCCAGCTGGCAGTCACCATGCGCTCAGCGTCGCTCTGGCGGGCCAGTGATCGGCTGCTCATCGAGATCACGACTGCAAGTCCCACGGCCAGCATGACCGCGCCGATGATCACGTCCATGAGCGCGATGCCGCGACGGGGGGACATCACCACTCCTCCCTGCCTGCGCCGGCGGCGTCGAGGTCGATGGGCGCGAGGAACTGGCCGTCCGTGCCGTCCATCAGCAGCGACGGTGACATGGCGTAGGGTGGCAGGGAGATCGTCGCAAGACGATCCATCCAGGAGAGCTCCAATTCGATGTGTGGCCGCTGCTCGCCGGGCATCGCCGTCAGCGGCCACTGGGTCGTGTCCACGTACTCGGCGTCGGCGAAGATCGACAGGCCGTCGGCCTCCACGAACAAGGGAAGTCGTACGGGGTGCGCCAACGGATCGATGCGCCAGAAGTACGCGCCCTCGCCGTTACTCTCGAGTAGAAGCAGTTCGACTTGGCGCAGCTCCTCGTCGTAGCGCAGGCCACAGGCTTGTGTGCTGGTCCCGGCCCGGTGGGCGTACATGAGGACGATGTCGTTGACCTGCTCGGCGGCAAGGTCGAAGGCTCGGTCCTGACCGCCCATGAGTCGCGGCACGGTCAGGGCACCGAGGATGCCAAGGATCAGGATGACGAGCATCATCTCCAGCAGGGTGAAGCCGCCAGAGGTCCGGGCACCGCCGTGTCCTCGGTCCATGGGCATGTCTATTGCGTGACGTCCGCGGCCGCTTCGTCGCCGCCGGGCTGTCCGTCCTCGCCCCAGCTGATGATGTCGAAGTCGAAGTTCACATCGCCGGGCACCAGGAGCTCGAAGGGATTGCCCCAGGGGTCGAGGATGTCGTCGGCACGGGAGAGGTAGGGTCCATTGATCCCGCCGCCGCCGTCCCCGGGAAGCAGCAGCACCTCCAGGTCGAAGTCGTCATCGGGTGCCGAGAGGCCCATGTCCAACAGGTAGATGTTGACGCTCTGGGCGATCGTCTTGGCCTTGGCCCTCGCTGCGGCCTGTTTGCTGGTACCCACGCGGCTCAATAGCCGTGGTGCCACGAGCGTGGCGAGCACCGCGATGATCATGACTACCACGATGATCTCGATGAGCGTGAAGGCCCGTCGCATTCGCGGGTCGTGTCGAGTGTTCAATCGGTGCATGTGGGTCTCCAGAAGCTTCAACGGGTTCATCGAACCATGGATTGCAATTCCAGCAGCGGAAGGAGGATAGCGGTCAAGACAAAGCAGGCGATGGCCGCCATGACAATCAGCAGCAGGGGTGGAAGTGCCCGCGTGAACACCTTCAGGGAGGCGTTTACCTGCCGATCGAAGGCGTCCGCCGAGTGCAACAGCATCTCTTCGAGTCGACCACTGCGTTCGCCGAGATTGACCACCTGCACGAGCAGTGGCGGGAAGAGCCCGCTGCGCTCCAGCGGTTCGGCCAACGGCCGACCGCTGGCCACCTGATCCTGTACCGCGTCCACCGCGCTGGCAAGCGCAGCGTTTCCAAGGGTGTCGCGGGTGATTCGAAGACCCTCGAGGATGGGCAGTCCCGCCGAGGCGAGCGTGCCGAGCGTCCGCGTGAATCGCGCCACGGCCACGTCGCGCAGGAGTCGACCCAGGACGGGCACGGTGAGCTTGAAGCGATCCAGTCGCCAGCGATTTTCCGGCACCTTGATCCAGGTTCGACACAGGACCACGATGGTCCCCGCGCTGATGAGCAACCATGGCCACCATGCGCCGATGAACTCGGCGGCGCCCAGCACCACGATCGTCGGCCAGGGCAGCGTCATCTGCGCGGCGAGCGGTTCGATCAGTCGCGGCACGAGGACCGTCACTAGCACGACGCCACTGACGGCGATGAGTGCGGCGATGATCGCCGGGTAGATCAGTGCGCCCGTGAGTTCGCGACGCAGTTCCAGCGAGCGATCCATGAGGTCGGCGAGTTGGTGGAGAATCTCGTCCATGCGACCCGAAGCGTCGGCGGCCCGCAGCATGCCCACCACCAGGTCATCAAAGGGCGCGCCCCAGTCCGCCGCGGCGCGGTGCAGTGGGTCGCCGGCCTCGACGCGTTCGATGAGGTGATCGAGAATGGCCGCCGCGGCGGGCGAGGCCTGCTGGCGAATCGTGCGCAGCGCCTGCATGAGCGGAAGGCCCGCCTCGACGGCGGTGGCGAGTTCGCGCACGAATGCGGTCATCTCCGCGCGGCTGATTCGCCGCGGACCGGAGGAGGACACCGCCGCCGACAGGGCGGCTCGGCGTCGCAGCGGTTCCACGAGCGTGGCGGTCTCGCCGCGCCCCAGAAGTTGCTGGACGACTTCGGCGCGATCGTGGCCGGCAAGGACGCCGCTGCGAACCTCGCCGCTGCTGGTGACGCTCTGAAACTTGTAGTCGGGCATCTGAGCGGTCCTCAAGCCTCGTCGGTGTCCTGGGTGGCACGAAGGACCTCGGCGATCGTCGTGACACCCTTGAGGGCCTTGCGAATGCCGTCCTCCCGCATGTTGGCATGGTCAGCGGGCATCTGGCGGACGAGTTCCGCCGCCGGGAGGTTCTCGCTGATGGCCGCTCGAAGCGGGCCGGGAATCGTCATGAGCTCGAAGTACCCCACGCGGCCTCGGAACCCCGATCCGCTGCAGG
>CAZKTE010000050.1:0-11280 GCA_964555625.1 uncultured Isosphaeraceae bacterium
ACGAAGAGCGCTTCCCCCCCGCTGATGTCGTGGACCTCGCCGTCGAGCGTCAACTCCCCGATCCCGCGCAGGATCCACACCTCGTGCTCCCAGTCATGTTCGTGGTTTGGCGTGCAGCCGCCCGGGTCGATGGCGAAATGCCGCATGGCGAAGGTCGACGCACCGTCATACTGCCCCACGAGCACCCGCATGGTCACGCCTTCGACGCCGTCGGCCTCGATGCGCCGTCCATCCATGTCCTGCACGCGTCGCTTGATCATTGGCGGTACCTTCCTGCCTCCTGCGATTGTAGTGGAAGCCCATGGCCACCATCTCCTCCTTCAGCCTCGGTGACTACCAGACCAACTGCCATGTCGTGACCGACGGCGAGGCGTGCTGGGTCGTGGACTGCGGGTACGAGCCGGACCCGCTCATCGACCACATCCAGTCCAACGAACTCCACCCGCAGGAGATCCTGCTGACCCACTGCCACGCCGACCACATCGCCGGACTTGATCGCCTTCGGGCAGCCATCGGCGACGTCCCGGTCCGCTGCCATGCACTGGAGGAATCCTGGTGCGGCGATCCACTGCTGAACCTCAGCGGCCTCGGCGGCATGCCCGTGACTGTCCTCCCACCGACGGGCATCGTCTCGCCGGGCGACGTGCTTTCGCTTGGTGACTCCTCGTGGCGGGTCGTGCACGCGCCGGGCCACAGCCCCGGGAGCGTCCTGTTCATTGATGACGAGGGTCAACAGGCGATCGTCGGCGACACGCTCTTTGCCGGATCAATCGGTCGCTTCGACTTCCCTACGAGCAACCACGAGGACCTGCGGAAGACGATCTTCGAGGTCGTCATGGCGCTCCCTGATGGGATGACCATCTGGCCGGGCCACGGACCGACCTCGACCATCGGCGCAGAGCGCGACACGAATCCGTTTGTCGTGGGCGGCTTCTGAAGACTACTCTTCTTCGCGCGGGTTGAAGGCCGCCACGACCGATGCCTGCACGTTCGGTGGCGTGCGCTCGTCGTGGGAGTACTCCATCTCGTAGGAACCTGCGCCGCCGGTGATGGAGCGCAGTTGGTTGGAGTAAGACATCACTTCCGCCAGGGGCGCCTCGGCCTCGAGGATCGCCTGGTCGCCCGGCAGCATGTCCGTGCCAAGGATGCGACCGCGGCGGCCGGACATGTCCGAGGACACGTCGCCGATCATGCCGGTGGGGATCGTGATGTGGAGCTTGACGAAGGGTTCCAGCAGCACGGGCTTCGCCTTCTGAACGGCGTCGATGAAGGCCCGCTTGCCGGCGGTCACAAAGGCGACCTCCTTGGAATCGACGGGGTGATGCTTGCCGTCGTAGACGCAGACCTGGATGTTTTCCATCGGGTACCCGGCCACTGCGCCGTCGAGCATGACCTGACGCACGCCCTTCTCGATGGCCGGCAGGAACTGCTTGGGGATCGAGCCGCCGAACGTGTCGTCGACGAAGTTCAGGCCACCGCGGAGCGGCTCCTCCTCCTCCTCGCCGGCCTTGAAGGGCTCGACGCGCAGGTAGACCTCGCCAAACTGGCCAGCGCCGCCCGACTGCTTCTTGTGGCGATGGTGGCCCTCCGCGTGGGCTGTGATGGTCTCCTTGTAGGCGACCTTCGGCGTCCGCGTCTCGACCTCGACGCCGTAGCGGTCCTTGAGCAGCCGCAGCTTCACTCGCAGGTGCATCTCGCCAAGACCACGCAGGACGGTGTCGCCGGTGGCCATGACGCGATCGACCTCGAGGGCAGGATCCTCGGCGATCAGCTTGCTCAGTGCCTCGCCCAGCTTGACCTCGGCGTTTCGGTTCGCAGCGTCAAGCGCAAGGCCGAACATGGGCCGGGGCATCGGCAGCGGCTTGATCCGGATGTCTGACCCGACGCTGCCATCATGCATGACCGCGCCGTAGTCCAGCGCCTCGACCTTGGCCACGGCGCCGATGTCGCCGGCGACGACCTTGGCCGTCTCGACATGTTCCTTGCCTTGGAGCTTGAAGACGTGGCTTAGGCGCACGCCCTTGCGGCCGTCATTGACGAGCGGATGGACGTCGGCGCCGATGTGCCCTTGGTGCACGCGAAAGACGCAGAGCTTTCCGACATACGGGTCGGCCGACACCTTGAAGACGTGCGCGATGGGAGCGGTTCCGTTCCCGTCGGCGTGCCACTCGCTGGCCTCGTCGCCGGCGCCGGTCATGAACGTCCGGGGGTTTCCCTCGTTTGGATTGGGGCAGAGCGAGGCAATGACGTCCATGAAGTCCTTGACTCCGGCGCCCGCTCGTGCATCGGTGAAGACGATCGGCACGAGGTGTCCCTCGCGCATGGCGCGCTTGAAGGGCTCGCGGAGCTGGTCGGCACTGACCTCGCCCTGCTCCAGGTACGCCTCCATCAAGTCCTCGTCCACCTCGACGACCTGGTCGACGATGCCCGTGTGGAAGTCGGCGACGTCACCGAGATCGCTGTCGCCCTCGGCGTTCGAGAAGCAGTCGATGATCGCGCTGCCGCCCTCGGCAGGCAGGTTCAGTGGCCGACAGACGCTTCCGAAGGAGTCCTGCAGAGCAGCGACTAGGGCGACCAGATCGCCTCCATGGTCGATCTTGTTGATCACGATGATCTGGGGGAGCTGCCTCGAGCGGCCGATGGTCACCATGCGGCGGGTGACCGTCTCAATGCCCGCCGCCGCGTCGATGACGATGATCTGGGTCTCCACTGCAGGCATGGCGGCGATGGCCGCGCCGAGAAATCCGGGGCTCCCGGGCGTATCGATGACGTTGACGTGGGCGCCGCCATGGTCAAAGTGCACCACCGCGCTGTCGATGCTGTGCCTGAACTCGTGCTCGAGGTCGTCGTGGTCACAGGTGGTGGTGCCCTTCTCAACGTCGCCGAGTTGGCCGATTTCGCCACTGGTGTGCAGCATGGCCTCCACGAGCGAAGTCTTGCCCGTCCCGGCTGCTCCCGTGAAGGCGATGTTTCGGATGCCGGCGGTGTCGTAGCTGCCCATGTCTGGTGGCTCCTCTGCTTCCTCTTACCCGGGCCCCACACTATATCGCCCGCCGCTGCCTACCGCAGTTGGCGCATTCCCTCGTAGACCACCGCGCAGACCGCCGTCGCGAGGTTCAGGCTGCGTGCACCTTCCTCCATGGGCAGTCGCAGCCGCGCATCGGGGCCGTGCTCGGCCTCGACCCAGTCGTGCACCGCCGACGGCACCCCGTTGCCCTCGCTGCCGAAGAGCAGGTAATCGCCTCGCTGAAACTGCGCATCCCAGACACAGCGCGTGGCGCGCGTGGTGCAGAGCCAGATTCGCTGCGGCGCCTCCTCGGCGAGAAAGGCCTCCCAGGAGGCGTGCTCGCGACAGTCAACACTGTCCCAGTAGTCCATGCCCGCGCGGCGGCGGGCCTTCTCGTCCATCTGGAAGCCGATTGGGTGCACCACGTGCAGGCGGCAATCGGTGGCCATGCATGTGCGGCCGATGTTTCCCGTGTTGTTTGGAATCTGGGGCTCGCGGAGGACGACGTTGAAGGTCGGGCCGTCCACGGCACTCTAGCCCTCGCCATGGAAGAGCGGGAATCGCTGGCAGAGCGCCCGCACCTGCCCGCGGACCTCGCTGCACGCATCGGCGTCCCCGCCACTGGTCAGGACCGCGTCGATGAGACCCGCCACCTGCCGCATCTCCTCTACGCCGAGGCCGCGGGTGGTCAGCGCGGGGGTCCCCAGTCGCAGCCCGCTTGTCACCATCGGCGGCCGCGGGTCGTTTGGAATGCCGTTCTTGTTGACCACGATGCCCGCGCTGCCCAGCCAGTCCTCGGCATCGGCGCCGGTGAGGTCCGCGTCGCGCGGTCGCAGATCAACGAGCATCAGGTGGTTGTCCGTGCCGCCGCTACAGAGGCGGTACCCGCAGCCGACGAGGGCATCTGCGAGCGCCGCGGCGTTCTCGACGATGCCCTTGGCGTAGTCCTTGAACGACGGCTGCAGCGCCTCGCCGAAGGCGACCGCCTTGGCGGCGATCATGTGCATCAGTGGACCGCCCTGGGAACCTGGGAAGACCTTTCGGTCAAGTCTCTTGGCGATCTCCTCGTTGTCGCTGAGAATCAGTCCGCCGCGCGGACCCCGCAGCGTCTTGTGTGTGGTCGTCGTCACCACGTGGGCATGGGGAAACGGCGAGGGATGGACGCCTGCTGCCACCAGGCCGGCAATGTGTGCGATGTCGGCCATGAGAATGGCCCCGACGTCGTCTGCGATCTCTCGGAACCGCGCAAAGTCGATGACGCGCGGGTAGGCGCTGTAGCCGCAGATGATCATCGCCGGCTTGGTCTCGTCTGCTCGCTTCGCGATGACGTCGTAGTCAAGCAGTTCACTGTCGGGGTCGAGGTCGTAGTCCTCGATCGAGAAGTAGGTGCCGGAGAAATTGGGCTTGAGACCGTGGCTCAGGTGCCCGCCGGACTTGAGGGGCAGCGAGAGAATCGTCGCGCCCGGATCGACCATCGCCATGAATGCCGCGACGTTGGCATTGGCGCCGCTGTGGGGCTGGACATTTGCGAAACCGCACCCGAAGAGCTCCTTTGCCCGATCCCGAGCGAGGTTCTCGACGACGTCATGGTGCTCGCATCCGCCGTAGTAGCGCTTGCCCGGATACCCCTCGGCGTACTTGTTGGTCATCCAAGAGCCCATTGCGTGCATCACCGCAGTCGAGACATGGTTCTCGGAGGCGATGAGCTCGAGGGTGTGTTCCTGGCGGTCGGCCTCGGCGGCCATCGCGTTGGCAACGGCCGGATCGCAGGACTCCAGGAGCGCAATGAGGCGGCTGGACATGGGGTCCAGCGCCGGAAGATCGATGGTGTCAGCCATGGGTGTATCGTAATGTCCGTGACAGCGTTGCACACCGCAATCGACACGCCCATCGGCCCATTCCACGTCGCAATGCACGACGGCGTGGCGACCACGAGCTTCGCCTGGGATGACGATCTTCGTGACCTTGACCCAGCACCCGACGCCTTGGTTGCGCGCCTCGAGGCATACTTCACCGCCGCCGATGACGACTTCGCCGACATCGACCTGGCCGACACGTCTTCGTTCACTGCCAGCTGCTGGGAGGCAGCCCGCCGAATCCAGTGCGGTGACGTGCGGACCTACGCGGAGCTGGCGGCGATGGCCGGATCGCCGCGGGCGGCCCGGGCCGTCGGGGGCGCGATGCGCGCTAATCCCGCCCCGATCATCGTCCCCTGCCACCGCGTGGTGGCAAGCAACGGCGGTCTTGGCGGGTTCAGCGGACACATGGCTCCAGGGGGCATGCAACTGCGCGCCAAGCGCTGGTTGCTTGAGCACGAGCGGCGGTAGAATGCCTCGATGCGGATCACGATCGTTGGAACCGGATATGTGGGCCTCGTCACCGGCACCTGCCTTGCAGATGCGGGCAATGACGTCGCGTGCCTGGATATCGACCCGCGGCGTCTTGCGATGCTGGCGCAGGGCCAGTCGCCCATCTACGAGCCGGGGCTCGCCGAGATGCTCGATCGGAACATCGACTCGGGCCGCCTGGTCTTCACCGATGATCGCGACGCAGCCTACGCCGATGCGGAGGCCGTCTTCATCTGCGTGGGCACGCCCACGGGCAAGGATGGCCGCTGCGATCTGGGCGCGGTGCACGCCGTGGCCGACGACCTGGCCGACGCACTCGCCGGACGCGACGACCATGTGACCGTGGTGGTCAAGTCCACGGTGCCCGTGGGCACGACCCATGGCATCGCCGAGCGGATACGCCAGCGCTGCGACGTCGCCTTCAGCATCGTGAACAATCCGGAGTTCCTCCGCGAGGGCAGCGCTCTGGAGGACTTCACGCGGCCCGATCGCATCGTCTGCGGCGTCGAGGACACGCACGGCGCAACAATCATGCAACGCGTCTACGCACCATTCACCGGCGCGGGGCGACCCCTGCTGGTACTGGACGTGCGATCAAGCGAGATGGTCAAGTACGCAAGCAATGCGATGCTCGCCTGCAAGATCAGCTTCATCAACGAGATCGCCACGCTCTGTGAGCGTTACGGCGCCGACATCGACTCCGTGCGGGAGGGCATGTGCAGCGACAGCCGCATCGGCACCTCCTTCTTCCGGCCCGGCCTGGGCTACGGCGGATCATGCTTCCCCAAGGACACCATCGCGGTCGTGGAGATGGGCGAGGACTGCAAGGCGCCTGCGCTGGTCAACGCCGCGGTTCACGAGATCAACCAGCGCCAGCGCACCTGGTTCGTCGATCGGATCCTTGGCCACTTCGGCGGCAGCGTCGAAGGTCGCCGCATCGCGATGTGGGGCCTGGCCTTCAAGCCACGCACCGACGACGTGCGAGACGCGCCATCGATCGACATCGCACGCGCCCTGCTTGAAGGAGGCGCGGAGGTCGTCGCCTACGATCCGGAGGCCTCCGAGACGTTCACCGCGGAGGTGCCTGATGTCACCATCGTCGAGGACAAGTACGCCGCTGCGGCCAACGCCGACGCCCTGGTCGTCTGCACCGAGTGGTCGGAGTTCACCGCCCCCGACGTGCGCCAACTCCGGGCTGCCATGGGCGACGTAGTCATCTTCGACGGACGAAACATCTACGACCGCGAGGAGATGGGCCGCAAGGGCGTCCACTACTACTCGGTGGGTCGACCGACCGTGGAGGGTGCCTCGGTGACCGAGGCGGCCCTCGAAGACCCCGCCTGAGCTGCGCGTCGCTACGCTGGTGGGCGAGGACTCCACCCATGTCCAAGAAGGCCATCGGCGATCCCGAGGAAATCCGTCGCTTCGCGCAGGATCTCAAACGCTTCAACGACGACCTGTCGCACCAGCTGCAGGTGCTGCGATCGCGGATGGCCTCGCTCTCTCAGAGCTGGCGTGACCAGGAGCAGCGCAAGTACGAGGAGGAGTTCGACCAGACCGTGCGGACGATGGACCGATTCTCGAAGCTGACGGCCGAGCAGATTCCCTTCCTCCTGCGCAAGGCGCAGCGGCTCGAGGACTACCTGGACCAGCGCTGAGCCGTGGCCCGCAGCGCAGATGTTCGATCAATCGACGCCCTGCGGGACTTTCGCGTTGCGCTTCTGGAGTTCATCGACTTCGCTCGCCGCTCGCTGGCGACGGCCGAGTCCGAGGTGCAGCGCATGGACAGCTGGCTGACCCATGAGCAGCCCGAGTCCTGGAAGCGGCAGGTGCGACATCGCAAGGAGATGCTCGCGCAGTCCAAGAGCGAGCTCTTCCGCGCAACGATCTCACAGCCGGACAACCCCCGTGGCCCCGTCGACGAGCAGCGACGAGTCCGAAAGTGTGAAGAGGCCATCAGGGAGGCCGAGGACAAGCTCGCGCGCACGAAGCGCTGGGCGCGGGAGTTCGTGCGGGGGGCACAGGAGTACCACGGAGCGACGGCCGCGCTCGGCGCGTCGCTCGACGGAGAGTTGACGGCGGCGGCCGGCAAGGTCGACCGCGCCATTTCCACGCTTGAGGTCTACCTCGCCGATGCCCCGGATGTGGTCATTGCCGAGGAAACACCGGACGCCGCGTCGATTGCACGCCGCGGCGACCAGGAGGAGGCAGGAACCGATGAGCATGCCGACGGCCCGCGCGCAGCTGATGAAGGCGACGCGGAAGCTGATGCTCCGCTGGACTGACGCCAGCGAGCACTGGAACGACCCGGTCAGCAACTCCATTGAGCGTGCGCACATCGAGCCGCTCGATGCCGCCGTCCGTTCTGCCGTGGGCGCCATGGAGTCCATGGGGGAACTGATCGAGCGTGCCCGCGCCGACTGCTCCTGAACTTGGACCGCTCCTACAATGACGTGGATCGCATGACTGACTCACTGCTCAGCCAACAGTCGCAGCGTGTGGCGACGATTCGCGCCCTGATCGCCGAGACGACGGCGGCCGAGGGCGAGTTGCGCCAGCACGTCGACGATCAGCGCGAGGCGATCGTCCTCGCACGCGACGCTGCGCTGACCGACCTGGCCGCCTCCAGCGAAGACCAGCGCGATGGTGCCGAGTCCGAAGCCAAGGGGCAGGTCGACGTCATCAAGCGACGCCGCGAATTGGAGCCGAAGCTCCTGCGGCAGAAGCACGAGGAGCGCATCGAGCAGATCCTCGAGCAGGCCGAGGACTTCCACGAGAAGACCCAGCGCAAGCTCGACGAGGCGATCTGGCTGGCCGAGTCTGTCTACGAGGCGGCTGCCAAGGGACCACCGGAGCACTTCGAAGAGCTGCGCGAGCGGCTTGATGCCCTCGTTGCGCGCCTCGATGCGCTCTGCGAGGAGGCGCCGCGAACCTTGACACGCCTGCGCCAGGAAGTGGATCTGGCGATCGACGAGGCGGCGCCCGTGGACGAAGGAAACATGCAGGAGCTCGTCGAGGGCGCCATCGCCGCCCTTGGCGCCATACGTTCAGACAGCCGCGCGCGGCTCTTCATCGGGATCCGGCCGGCCTTCACCGTCGTGTCCATCGCCGCCGTTGCGTGCGCGGTCACCGCCGGCACGCGCAACTGGCAATTCGACCTGCCGACCTGGATCGCCACCGGCGTGGCGATCGGTGCCACCATCGCCGTTCTGGTGGCCATCTTCGCCTCCGGCCGCAACAGCGTCCGGGGGAAGCTCGCCGAATTCAGCCGCTGCGTCGCGGGGGCCCGTGCCCAGTACGACGCGACGCTTGAGCGCGCAGACAAGCGCCGCCGCAGCGAGGAGGCCAAGCTCCGGGCAACTCGCGACAAGGAGGTTGCCAAGGCAGAGGCCAAGTACCGACCGAGGCTCGATCGGGTGCAGTACCTGCGCGACAAGGACCTCAAGAAAGAGAAGGACCGCTTCGCTGCAGTCGCCGAGCGACTCGGCGACAAGCTTGACTCCGACAGCGAGGACCTTGCCAAGGAGCGATCCAAGTCACTTGAGGCCATCGTTGCCGGCGCCGGCGCTCAGGAAGTGGCGGCAAAGCAGGCGCACGACGACGCCCTCGCGGCGCTGGCAAACGAGCAGCTGGAGACGACGACGCGCCTGCGGGACCACTGGAGCGAGGGCATGGCGACGATGCGCGAGGCGTCCGGGCTCGATCGAACCGCGGCCGCCGCGGCCCATCCCGGGTGGGACGCCTCATGGGACAACTGGGATCCCCCTAGCGAGGGATCGGATCGCATTCTCCTGGGCACCCTGGAGGTGGACTTGGCGACGATCGGCGGCGCGGCTCCAAGCGATCCGGAGATGAACATCGGGGAGCCGGTCATCGAGCACCTGCCACTGTGCCTGGACCTGCCGCGGCATGCGTCGCTGCTGGTCTCCACCAGCGGCGCGCAACGAGACGCGGGCATCGTGCTGCTGCAGGCGACGCTCCTGCGGGTGCTCTCGTCACTGCCGCCTGGCAAGGCGCATTTCACGCTCATCGACCCGGTGGGCCTGGGCCAGACGTTTGCAAGCGTCCTGCACCTGGCCGACTACGAGGAGTCGCGGCTGCTGGACCGGGCCTGGACCGAGCCTCGGCACATCGAGGCGCAGCTGGCCGATCTCACAGAGCACATGGAGAACGTGATCCAGAAGTACCTTCGCAACGAGTTCGAGTCGATCGACGACTACAACGAGCAGGCCGGCGAGATCGCCGAGCCCTACCGCTTCCTCGTGATCGCAGACTTCCCGGTCAACGTCTCCGACGTCGCCGCAAAGCGGCTCTCGAGCATCATCACCAGCGGCGGCCGCTGCGGCGTGCACGTGCTGATGCACCATGACCTTGCCACCGCCCTGCCGGCGGGCATCGACGAGGACACGCTTGCGCGCATCTCCGTGCGCGTGCACGACGTCGACGGAGCACTGCGCGTCGACGACCCGGCACTGGGCGACCTGCCCCTGTCCCTCGAGTCGCCACCCGATGACGCCACCGCAACGAAGATCGTCCGCAGCGTTGGCGAGATGGCCGACCGCACGCACCGCGTCGAGGTCCCCTTCAACGTGATCACGCCCGACACGGACGCCATCTGGGAGGGATCGACCAAGGACCGACTGGCCGTGCCCCTTGGACGAGCCGGCGCGACGAAGCTCCAGTCGCTGACGCTCGGTCGCGGCACCGCCCAGCACGCGCTGATCGCCGGCAAGACCGGCAGCGGCAAGTCGACGCTGATGCACGTATTGATTACGAACCTTGCGCTCTGGTACAGCCCCCGGGAGATCGAGTTCTACCTGGTGGACTTCAAGAAGGGCGTGGAGTTCAAGACGTATGCGACGCACCGCCTGCCACATGCCAAGGTGGTGGCTGTCGAGAGCGACCGCGAATTCGGCATCAGCGTCCTCCATCGCCTCGACGGAGAACTCAAGCGCCGCGGCGAACTCTTCCGCGAGTTGGGCGTCCAGGACCTGACAGGCTACCGCGACCGCGGCGACGAGCCGATGCCGCGGGTGATGCTCATTGTCGACGAGTTCCAGGAGTTCTTCATCGAGGACGATCGCCACGCGCAGGAGGCGGGCCTCTTGCTCGATCGACTGGTGCGCCAGGGTCGCGCCTTTGGCATCCACGTGCTGCTGGGCTCGCAGACCCTTGACGGCGCCTATTCCCTTGCGCGCTCCACGATGGGCCAGATGGCCGTCCGCATCGCCCTGCAGTGCTCGGAGGCCGACAGCTACATCATCCTCAGCGAGGACAATTCCGCTGCGCGGCTGCTCTCGCGTCCCGGCGAAGCGATCTACAACGACGCCAGTGGCCGAGTCGAGGGCAACAGTCCCTTCCAGGTCGTATGGCTCGATGACGGGCTCCGCGAGGAGCACCTGAAGACGGTCAGCGCCCGCGCAGAGAAAGCTGGCCTGACCAATCCCGACATGGTCGTCTACGAGGGAAACCGCCCGGTGCACTTGGCGGAAAATCCCGCTTTCCTGCGCGCAAGCGAGCAGCCGCCGACGGCGGCCCCGGCCGCCATCCACCTCTGGCTCGGGGGTGCCATGGCCATCAAGGAGGACACCAGCGCGGTGCTGCGACGGGCAAGCGCAAGCAACCTCCTCATCGTCGGCCAGCAGGACGAGACGACCACGGCGATGATCGGCTCGGCGTTGGAGTCAATCGCCGCGCAGGCGCCCGACTCGGACGTGACCATCAGCGTCATGGACGGCACGGCCCCGGACGCTGGCCACGCGACCTACCTTCGGGAGGTCGCCGACGGAATCGACGCTGCGACGCTCGTTGGATCGCGGGAGATCCCCGAGGCCATGGCCGCCCTCGGCGCGGAGCTTGAGCGGCGCATCGGCGGGGAGACTGGTCCGACTCGGATCGTGATCGTGCACGCCCTGCAGCGGCTGC
>CAZKTE010000050.1:11290-11902 GCA_964555625.1 uncultured Isosphaeraceae bacterium
TACGTCAAATGTAAGTGCAGCCGCTCCCTTTGCGTCTTCTTTCGAAGCCTCAAAGAAAGCGGCTGCACAGTTAAGGGCGGCCACGATCCATGCTCTACCGACGGAGAAGCCGCCGAGCTGCAACGGCTGCGGGACCTGCGACGTGATGAGGATGACTACGGGTTCGGCGCGAGTGATGACGAGGGTCCGCCCAGGCCCGACAAGGTTCTGGCGACGCTGCTTCGGGAGGGCCCATCCCTGGGCATGCACGTGATCGCCACGGCAGACACACTGGCGAACCTCCAACGGTCGATCGATCGCCAGGGAATGCGGGAGTTTGATCAGCGGGTGTTGTTGCAGATGGGCAGCAACGACTCGACGAACCTGATCGACGCCCCAGACGCTGCGCGCCTGGGCCTGCAGCGAGCGCTCCTCTACAGCGAGGAAACCGGTACGATCGAGGCGTTCCGGCCCTACGCGCTGCCGGACACACCGGGCGATTAGCTCAGTTGGCTAGAGCGCCTCGTTTACACCGAGGAAGTCACTGGTTCGAGTCCAGTATCGCCCACTTCCCACCGACCCCCTGCAGACGCGGGGGGTTGCATCGTTCTGCACGCTCTGCAGTTGCGCCGA
>CAZKTE010000051.1:0-11202 GCA_964555625.1 uncultured Isosphaeraceae bacterium
CCAAGTGCGTGGACGGCATTTCCGGAAGTGAGCCTGCGCATCGAGCCGCCGCGGGTGATGCGCCACAGGTGGTCACATCCATGGCGACCGACGCGGACGAGGATCGCCTTGCTGTCTGCGCACCATTGCAGCTGCGCGTCAAACGACACGTCTCCGGTGTCGCCGATCACGACGGCCGCGAGGCACTCGTCGCTGTCGCGGGTCAGGCATCGTGCGTTTCGACCGCGCGTATCGCAAATCCATGCATCGAGGTTCTCCGAGGAGTAGGTAGGGTCGGTTCCCCCGTCGCGCCCCGCCCACGCGAGCCACATGCCATCCGGCGACCAGCGAACGGAATCCTTTGGACCACGTGGCAGGTTCCCGAGTCGCTGGTGCCGTCTTGTATCCACGTCGAGGAGGACGATGTCGTCGAACTGCATCTTGAGGATGGCATCGCGGCGGGTGTTGGTGGTCATCGCGATGCGCCGTCCATTGGGAGACCAGTCAAACGTGAACCACCCAAGCGTGTCGCGTTTCCAGATGGATCGCGTACGGCCCGTCTGGGCATCGACCAGCAGGAGTTGGAACCGCGCAGCGCCGAAGTAGCCGTCACCGTCGAGGCGATACCAGAGGTCTTCGGTCACCAGTGGCGGGTCGCTGGCCTTGGACTCCTTGCGGGCTTCGACGGCGGCCTTGGTCTGATCCTCGCTCGTGGCGCGATAGGAGATCGCCAGACGGTCGCTGCGCGGAGACCAGGCCACCTCGGCGATCGACCCCTGTGGCAGCCTCGTGAGGGCCGTTGCCTCACCGCCATCTGCATCGATCATCCAGAGTTGGTCGCCTTCCTCGCTGCCGCGCACGAAGACTGCGCTGCGGCCATCGGGCGCCCATCGTGGCATGCGATCCTTGCTGCCGGCGGTGAATGACCGGCAGGCCCAGGCCTTGCCCCACCGAGCAATCCAGATGGCGCTGTGGCCCTTTGGATCGTCATCGACGTGCTTGCGCGTATAGAGCACGCGGTCGCCTTGTGGACTGATCTGCGGGTCCGAGGAGGAAACGAAGTTCGAGAGGTCCTCGGGTCGCACCGGCTGGGGGGTGTTGCTGGGCATGGCGGGCATCCTATAGTCACCGCATGGCGCTCGCAGCCACTGACATTGAGCCGCTACTTGCCGCGCTGGTGGCAATTGACTCCACCAGCGATCGCAGCAATCTCCCCGTCATCGACCTCCTTCAGGACCGCCTGGATGCAGCGGGCGCGCGGACCTACCGCGTGCCCATGCCCGAGGGCGACAAGGCCAACCTCATCGCGCTCGTTGGACCAGCGTGCAGCGATGGCCGCGGGCTCACCCTCTGTGGTCACGTCGACACGGTGCCCGCAGGCGAAGCGGGCTGGACAAGCGATCCGCGGGTGCTGAGCGCCCGAGATGATCGGTGGTATGCCCGAGGCGCCTGCGACATGAAGGGGTTCGTGGCGATCGCCACGGCGATGCTTGAGACGGCGGACACCGCTGCGCTCCGCGCTCCACTTGCAATTGTGGTCACATGCGACGAGGAGGTTGGATCGCTGGGCGCAGCGCATCTGGCGGCCCACGGCATGCCCGAGACCATCCCGGCGGCCATGATCATCGGCGAGCCGACGTCGCTGCAGGCCGTACGCATGCACAAGGGACACCTGGGCCTGCGCATCGAGGTGACGGGCGTTCCTGCCCACACCGGTTCGCCGCACCTGGGCCGTAACGCCGTGGAGGCCGGCGGACGCATCACCGCTGCGCTGGCGGATCTGGCGACAATCTTCCAGGGAGAGTCCTGGGAGCACGGGGCGTGCTTCGCGGACGTGCCATACCCGGTGCTGGCAGTGGTGAGCGTCGCCGGAGGCGACGCCATCAACGTGGTGCCCGATCGTTGCGTTGTGACCTGCGGACTGCGTTGCCTGCCCGGGCAGGATCCCGCCGCGCTGGTTGCTCGCATCAAGGAGACGATCGCGGCGGCGACGGATCTTCCGTGGGCCCTTGTGCGACTCGGTGACAATCCCGCGATGCTCACGGCCGCCGACGCGCCACTGCACTCCTGGCTCAAGGGTCACCTTGGCCAGAGAGCGGATCTGGGGGTCTCCTTCGGCACCGACGGCGGCCACCTCTCTGGCCCGGGCCTTGACTGCGTGGTCTGGGGGCCAGGCGACATTGGCGTGGCGCACAAGTGCGACGAGTTCGTGCCGGTTGCCGAAATCGACGCGTGCTGCTCGACGCTCGAGGCGGCCATCGACGCATTCTGCAAGGACGACGGATTATGAGCGCGGTGGTCTATGAGCCGGAGCTTGCCTGGATTGACGGCGGCTTCCGGCGTGGCGCGGCCATTTGCGTCGAGGATGGCCGCATCAGCAGCGTGGGGGAGGCCAAAGGCAGCGGCTCAGCGCTCGCGGCGCGGGCGATGCTTCCAGGCTTCGTCAATGCCCACAGCCACGCCTTCCAGCGAGCGATGCGGGGCCGCGGCGAAACCTTCCCGGAGGGCACGGGAAGTTTCTGGACGTGGCGAGAGGCGATGTATGGCCTTGTGGCCGAACTGGATGGTCCAACACTCGCAGCGACATGTGAGCAGGCGTTTGGCGAAATGCTCGACGCGGGCATCACGACCGTCGGAGAGTTTCACTACCTCCATCACGATGCCCCAGGCGACTTTGCCTTCGACGAGGTTGTCCTGGGCGCGGCGGCCGCGTCGGGGATTCGCATCGTGCTCCTTCAGGCCCGCTACGAGGCCGCCGGGTTCGGCAAAGCGATGGAGGAGTCACAGGAGCGGTTCCGTGTCGATGACGACCAGCAGTACTGGGGCTCGGTCGATGCGCTGCGAGAATCCGTGGATGGGAAACTCCAGCGCGTGGGCGTAGTTGCGCACTCGCTTCGCGCGGTGCCCATTGACGTGGTCGTCTCCATGGCCGAGGAAGCGGGCCACCGCGGCCTGCCCATGCACCTGCACCTGGAGGAGCAGCGCCAGGAAGTCGACGCGTGCGTGGAGCACCACGGAAGGCGACCCATGGAACTGCTCAACGAGCAACTTGCAGTCTCGCCGATGCTCACCGCAGTGCACTGCACGCACAGCGAGAGCGGCGATCTCGAGCAGTGGATCGACGCCGGTGGAAACATCTGCATCTGTCCGCTGACGGAGGCGAATCTCGGCGACGGGGTGGCCCAGGTCAGTGGCATGACGCGCCGGGGCGCTCGGCTCTGCCTTGGGACCGACTCCAATGCGCGGATCTCGATGCTCGAGGAGGCGCGGTGGCTTGAGTACGGCCAGCGATTGGCGCGCGAGGCGCGAGGCATCGCCGCGGCGCCCGACGGCCGCATGGACACGACGCTCATTGATGCGGCGACGACGTCCGGCGCCGCGGCACTCGGCACGCGCGGCGGCCGCATCGACGTAGGTCGGGACGCGGACTTCGCGCTCATTGACCTTTCGGTCCCGGCACTTGCGGGCATCGCCGATGAGGATCTGGCAATGGCGATCATCTGCGGCGCGGGCAATGCAGCCATCGCCGGCACGATCGTCGCCGGTGGAGAGATCAGGCCGACGCGTCGCTGAGACGCGCTCTCAGCGGGGCAAGGTGCTCCTGGAAGTTTCGCCAGCGACCCACGGACGACGTGTAGAAGGGCCGACGGACCTGGTCGACGCTGGGCGTGACCGCCACGTGCGCAGCCTCGTGGAAGGCCAGGCACGCATCGTCCCACGGCAGCCCGATGGCCTCGAGCAATCCTCGGATCGTTGAGGGCGGGTCGCTCACCAGCGCCTCGTAGGACACCTCGATCAGGGCGTGGCCCAGCAGGGCACGCCAGTGGTCCATGACGCGCTGGTACGCGCCGTAGACCTCGGCAAGGGTGTCAAGCGACGCGGTGAAGGCGTTGGCGGCGCTGAAGGCGTTTCCAAAGCAGGAGAGGCAGGTGTCAAGGGGGTCGCGGGTGATGTGGACCAGGGCGGCATTGGGGAAGAGGTGGTGGACGAGGCCAAGGTGCAGGTAGTTGGCGGGCATCTTGTCCGTGACACGCGGCGAGTCCGCGCCGAATCGCTCCTCGAGCGTCGCCAGGTATCCCTCCGCCTGATGCGTAAGCGACTCGGCGGTGGCCTCGCTGATGCACGCAGGCCAAGGCGTGTCGTTGACCATGCGCAGGATCGCATCGATCTCCCCACCTGCGGTGACCTGATTGTGCGCGGCAAGCACGTGTTCAAGGAGCGTCGTGCCCGAGCGAAACATCCCCACGATGAAGATCGGCCTCTTCGAGGCGGACGTGGACATCGGCCCACTGTTCACCGAGCAGATCGCCTCGACGCTCGCGTGGTGCGCATCGAGGTCGAAGGCGCCAGCGTGTCGCGCATTGGCCGCCTCCCAGGCTGTCCACGCCTCGTCGTGGCGTCCCAGGTCGTCGAGCAACTGGCCGCGGCGGATCTGCAGGTCGGCGATCTGGGCCCCGGCCAGATCTCCACGTGACATTGCAGCGTCGATGCGAGCCAGTGCACCGTCGGCGTCGCCGCCTGCGCGGGCGATGCGGGCTGCGGCCACTGTCACGATGAAGGAGGGACGGTCCCCAGAGGCTGCAATGGCATCGCCGGCCTCCTCGCGGCGACCGAGGCTCTCGAGCGCCTCTGCCTTGGTGGCGATGGCCTCGGCGTGCGATGCGTCCAGTGACAGGGCGGCGTCTGCGCTCTTGAGAGCACCCTGAAGATCACCGTTGAGGCGCAGCGCGGTGGCCAGCGCTGCGTGAGCGCCGGGATCAGTCCCGTCGCGATGGACAAGCTGCCGAGCGTACTGCAGGGGAACCGGGAGGACGCCCGATGCATTGGCCGCCTGTGCCATGAGGGTAAGCACGTCGTCGTGGGCCGCCAGCGGCTCAAGCAAGGCGGCCGCGGCCGCGGCGCGGCCTTCAACGAGCAGGGCCGAGGCCAGGGACAGGGCAAGGTTCGTGTTTGCGCGATCGTGCTCGAATGCCTCCTCGAGCAGGGGGATCGCCGCCGTTGCCTGGCCCATGTGCAGGTACGTCAATCCTTCCTCGCCAGCCAGGTCAGGGGCATCGTTTGCCGCCCGGGCTTCCTTGAACCAGGCAAGAGCTGCAGGGAGGTTCCGACGATCCCGCTCGACCATCCCCAGCAGTCGCAGGACGGTTGCGTCTCCA
This sequence comes from uncultured Isosphaeraceae bacterium, assembly GCA_964555625.1. GTDB lineage: Bacteria > Planctomycetota > Phycisphaerae > Phycisphaerales > SM1A02 > CAZJKE01. Next base: position 5,136 of record CAZKTE010000051.1, read on the forward strand.
GGGACGCTCTTGAGGATGCGCCGATAGAGCTTCTGGGCCTGGGCGTACTTCCCGGCGGCGTGAAGTTTTTCGGCACGCTGCATGTCCTGTTGCGGGGAGGGCGAGGCCACGAGCGCCAAGATAGCACCCGCGTACCTAGGATGGCGGCATGCTCTCGTTCGTCATTCCCGCCTACAACGAGGCGGCGCAGATCCAGGAGGTCGTCGCGGCCGTTTCCTCCGCAGCCGCGGGCCACGATCACGAGATCATCGTGGTCAACGACGCTTCGGAGGATGCGACGGCCCAGCTCGCCGCGGATGCAGGCGCAACGGTCATCGAGGTCAACAAGCGGCAGATCTCCGCGGTCCGAAATGCCGGCGCCGCCGTTGCCGTGGGCGATCCGATCTTTTTCGTCGACGGGGACACGTTTCCGGATGCCAAGGCCGTGGAGCTTGCACTCGCCGCGCTGCAGGACGGCGCAGATGGTGGCGGGGCATTCTTTCGATTCGACGATGCGCCGCTGGTGCCACGCATGGCCAATTCCATTGGCCGGCGCGTCGCGCGGTGGCTCGGAATCTGCGGCGGATGCTTCCTCTTCGTCACCCGCGAAGCGTTCGACGCGGTCGGCGGATTCGACGAGGAACTCTTCGCTGCCGAGGAGTGCGTCTTTACGCGTGCGCTGCGGCGCCGCGGCCGACTGGTCATTCTGCGCCACGCGGTCACGACCAGTGGGCGGAAACTGCGACAGTTCAGCGCACTTGGCCTGATTGTCATTGCTACCAAGATCGCCTGGCAGGGCGTGCGGCAGCGTGAGGGACTTGAGGTGTGGTACGACGGCGAGCGTGAGTGAGGCACCGGCGGGCCGATGGCGCTTGCAGTCTGCCGGGGAATAGCGGGGGCAGGATTCGAACCTGCGACCTCCGGGTTATGAGCCCGACGAGCTACCAGACTGCTCTACCCCGCAGTAGAACCGGGCAGTATACGCAGGGGCCGATTGGAGCGTCAATTGGCGATCTGTGCCGATAGAGTAAGCATGACGCCACCGCGTACGTGGGGGATCGCTGCGCTTCCCGGGTGGGCCCTGCTCCTCTGCGGCTTGGCCTTGGTGATTGCGGCCATCGCGGTACCGGCTGAACAGGACCTGGGTGTGCTTCGCGAACAGCTCGCCCGCCTCGACCGGGATCAGGCGCTGTTGCTTGGGCGTCTACAGGTCCATCAGGCATTCATCGACGAGCTTGACGCAGGGACCACCAATCTGGCACAGCGCGTAGCGGACATGCAATGGCGGCGAGGGGCAGGGGGCGATCGCGTGCTCCTTGACCGCGGAGCGCCGGACACGCCGGTGGCGTGGCTTGATCACCGCGGCCGGCAGGCGCGGATCGTTGAGATAATCACCGAGAAGCCATCGATGCTTGCGCTCATCACCGACGGACGCGGTCGGCTCTGGACCGCGGCAGGAGGCGTCATGCTCGTGTTCATCGGGCTGCTCTGGGAGCCAGGTGGCAGGGGAGCGCACTTCAGCAGAAACCAGTCCCCCCAGCCAGCGGGTACCTAGCATGCCCACGTGATCGGGGGCGCACCAGGGGAGACCGCGGACACGGTGGTGGCCGTCACGGACGATGGCTACCCCGCTCTCCTGCACTACCTCGCAGTCCCCCCCGCGCGTCTCTGGATCCGCGGCGAACCTCGCGCCATGGACCTCCCGGGGGTCGCCATCGTCGGGTCGCGCCGATGCAGCCAGCGCGGCGCGACCATTGCCTGCTGGTTTGCCCGCGATCTTGCCGCCGCTGGCATGGCCATCGTTTCGGGAGGGGCTCGGGGCATCGATGCCGCAGCGCACCGCGGGGCTCTTGCGGCAGGCGGCATCACCATTGCGGTGCTCGGAACGGGACTCGATCGCGTCTACCCCCCGGAACACGGCAACCTCTTCGCGTCCATCATTCACGGTGGGGGCGCCCTGGTCAGCGAGTTCGCCCCGGAGGTTGGCCCTGCAGCTGCGCATTTCCCGCGCCGTAACCGGATCATTGCCGCCCTGTCCTGCGTGGTGCTTGTGGTGGAGGCAGCCCGCCGCAGCGGGGCCCTCATTACCGCGCGGATCGCCGTTGAGGATCTGGGTCGCGATTGCCTGGGAGTACCCGGGGCACTGGACAATGCCGCATCGCGCGGTGTGCACCACGCGATCGGCCAGGGGTGGATGGGGCTTGTCGATGATCCGCGGGACGTGCTTGAGGTGGTTCGGGACGCCTGGCCACGAGTGATGCGCAGCGTCAGTAGCGCCGCATCACGCCCATGACGATGCCCTGGATCTGGCAGTCCTCCACCACGATGGGGTCGAAGGCGGGATTGGCAGGTTGGAGGCGCACCCGCGATCCCTCGCGGAAGAAGGTCTTGAGCGTAGTCTCGCCATCTGGGAGCAGGGCAACGACGCGTTCGCCATCGCGGGCGTTGGCACGTTGTTCAAGGAGTACGTAGTCGCCGTCGAGGATGCCCTCGTCTCGCATGGAGTCGCCCTCGACCTGGAGCGCAAAGGTGTTCCCACGCTGGCCGATGCGAGGTCCGAAGAACGCCTCGATGTCCAGGTACGCGCTGTCCTCGCAGCGCTCGATCGGGTGGCCTGCGGCGATACGTCCGGCCAGGGGTACCTGGGTGGGTGTGGCGCCGGGGATGCGGACGTGCTCAGCAATTGACAAAGAGCGCGCCTTGTTGGGCTCTCGCTCCAAGGCGCCCTTTCGCACGAGCGACTCGACGCGCTCGAATACGGTCACCTTGCTGACGCCGAGATGATCGGCGAGTTCCTGCATCGTCGGCGAGTAGCCCTGCTCGGCGCGGTGTTCGGCGACGCGCTTGAGAACTTCCAGTTGCTTGGGCGTGAGATTCATGACAATGCTCCCATGTCATGGTTGGTGTGGATGTGGATCGGAAGAGCCCCATCTGCGAGGACGGGGAACGAGTTGCAGGAGAGAGCGGGCAGGTCAATGCGGCGATGTGGCGACGGGTCGTCAGGGGCGTCCGCATGGACGGCTTGCACGCCTGGACACCGTGCCAAGCGGCGGTTGCCGCGATGGCAGGGGAGAAGTCCACGCGGTCGATGCGCAGCAGGCGATCGAGGAAGGTGCGCGGCCGTGGCCGTCGCCAAGAGGGAGGGGCGTCGCCGGGGCCGCCACCGACAACCGCGATGAGCCTGCTGCCGTTGGCGTGGATCGCCGTTCCGTAGCCGCGGGTCGGGCCGAGTTGTACGAGAGGTGCCTGGATCATGGTGCTACCGTTTCATCGGTCAGCATGGTCGGGAAATGTTAGCCGAACAGTACCAGAATCTGCAAGGACCGATAGCCTGTGCGTCCATGCCTCAGGGAACCACAATGAACATCGAACCGCCGGCCCCGATTTCCGGGTTCTCCGACGCCAGTGCCTGGTCCCTTGATCCGCAGATTACCTACCTCAACCACGGCAGCTTCGGCGCCCGCCGCTGCGAGCTCATTGATCACCAGCAGGAGCTGCGAACGGCATTCGAGGCTTCGCCGATCGAGTTTCTCGACCGCAATCGCGACGCGATGATCGACACGGCGGCCGAGGAGGTCTGCGCGTTCGTGGGCGCCGACCGCGACGGATTCGGGTTCGTCAGCAATGCGACCACTGCCATCGGATGCGTCCTGCGGTCACTGTCACTGGGACCAGGTGACCAATTGGTCTGCACCGATCACGTCTACAACGGCATTCGCCAACTCATGTCGCATGTAGCGGAGGGGGCCGGCGCTGCGTACCGCGAAATCCCCGTAGCGGTGCATGAGGCCGACGAGTCGTCGATCGCAGAGGCCGTGCTCGCCGGCCTTGATGGCGCGACGCTGTTGGTCATCGACCATGTGTCATCGCCGACGGCGATCCGGTTTCCGATTGCTGAAATCGTCGCCCATTGCCGCAAGGAGGGGATTCTGGTGCTCGTTGACGGGGCCCATGCGCCGGGCATGGTGGAGTTGGACATCACCGCACTAGGCCCAGACTGGTACGCGGCGAACCTGCACAAGTGGGCCTGCGCGCCGCCGGGCGCGGGGTTTCTCTGGGCGGCGCCGCAGCATCGGCGGTCCACGCACCCGATGACAGTAAGCCACTATCTGGGAGCGTCCTACGAGGCGGAATTCGGCTGGCAGGGGACGCGCGACATCACTCCCTGGCTCTGCGCGGGTGTGTCGATTGCCCAGTGCGCGGCGGTGGGCTGGAACACGATCCGCCAGCACAACCATGCGCTCGCCACCTGGATGCACCAGGAGTTGGTGCGAGCATGGGATCTGGAGCCGCTCAGCGCCATTGATGGGCATCTGCTTGGGAGCATGGCCAGTGTGCGAGTGCCGGCCTGGGCGACGGCGGCGATCGGCGATTCGCTTGAGCTCCGCGACCGGCTCTTCTGCGAACACCAGGTGGAAGTTGCGATCTTTGACTGGAACCAGGAGCTCCTGATGCGGGTCAGCGCAGCGGCCCACAACTGCTCTGAAGACCTCGTGCGGCTGGTTTCGGCCCTGGAATCTCTCTGCGGGCTGGGCGGATCAGATTCACAAAAAAGGAAGTAAACGAAGGTTGACAGAGCCCCTAGGTGCCACCATGCTGAATTGAGCCCTGCGGATCGAGTGGGGCCGTTGATTAGCAGTTCCGGAGGAGGGGAAGAGAGACACAACCTGCCGCACGTGTGGCAGTTGTAGAGCCAAGGGTTCATGCACGGCGTGGCCGGGGCGGATCATGCCGCCTTGAACCTTTCGGCGATAGGCCGGTGATGCTCGGTGCGTTGCCGTAGTTTGAGAAGGGAACGTAGAACTGTACTGAGAAAGAGTACGTGTAGTTCAAGCAACGCTTCCACGCTTGTTCTACGTCATTACGTTCTTGAGCTTCCCAAGCTTTGAGGGACCCCCTGGCCGGCAGGGGGTCTTTCTTTTTTCCAGTTGGATCAGGACCGCGGGGTGACGATGCATCGCGGTAGATCACCGCGCTGGCGGCGGGCATCGGCGGCGTTGCGGGTGGCAAACGCCCCCGCCTGAACGAGATAGATCGCTCGCCCGACGCTGTCGCGGTCCTTCGAGAGCCGCGGCGCAGCCAAGCCGGTGCTGGCCAGCTCTGCGGTGAGCGCCTCGACTGCCGCCGCTGCGTTCATCTGGTCGCGGTAGGCACCAAACTGGAGCGTGAAACGCGCGCTGCGTGCAACGGGACTCGCCATGGGCTCGCTGGAGGGCGGAGATGCTCGCATTTGTTCGAGCATGGCCAGCCCATCTGCGCGGATCTTCGGATCATTGGATTGGGCCGCCTCAGTGAACCAGGCTGCGGCCTCGTCGCGGTGGCCGAGACGATACTCGCAGAGCCCGAGCATCCACGCCGACGCGTCGCCGGACTCATCCTGGGCATGCGCGCGGCGGGCCCAGAGGCGGGCAATGGTCCACTGGCCGGCGTCGTACTCCTGGATCGAGCGATCGATGGCGCTGTGATTTACGCGCGGGCCACAACCAATGGCTACCAGGACAACAGGGAGGAGGAACAGGCGTCGCATGACTGGGACCCATCAGGTGTCGGCTATCGTACACCTCGAACTTGGAAGACGGTGCATGCAGTTGCTTGCCTCCATCCTGAGATCCTGGCGGCGGAACGCCCTGCGGACGCTGGTCATCGATGACCTGCGGTCCTGGCGGGGGCTGCACCTGCAGGCGGCCACCTGGCACATCGCCGACCTGGTGGCTCGTCAATCCAAGGCGCCCCACGTGGCGTCGCTGCTGCCCACGTGCGGACTCTTCCCGGCCACCGCGGCCGCTGCGTGGACGCTCGGTCGGACAATCGTGCCGCTCAACTTCCTCCTTTCGGCCGCGGAGGTGGCCTACATTCTGGAGGACTGCGGGGCCGACACGATCGTGACAGTCAGCCCCATGCTCGAGATGATCGAGGAACTGCCGTCGGGCATCAAGCCGATCCTCCTCGACAAGGTCTCGATGGGCGGCATGCCGCCCATTCGCCGCAGCGTCCGTCGCGACGATGACGCGATTGCAGCGATGCTCTACACCTCCGGTACAACGGGCCGCCCGAAATGATCGCCTTCACGCAGTCCTTATTCGGGGAG
>CAZKTE010000052.1:0-11001 GCA_964555625.1 uncultured Isosphaeraceae bacterium
ATCTTGCAACTGGGGCCGAGGTGCTCGCTGGCTCCACGCGGCTCAAGGCCGCGACTGCGACCAAGATCGCCCTCAACATCATCACCACGACGCTCTTCACGCGACTTGGCAAGGTCTACGGAAACCTCATGGTGGACCTCAATGCAAGCAACGCCAAGCTCAAGGACCGCGGCATTCGCATCGTCGTGGAACTCTGCGACCTCGATCGAGCGGCTGCGGCCGACGCCCTTGACGCCGCAGGCGGCGACCTCAAACTCGCCGTCGTCATGCAGCGCTGCTGCATTGATGCCGATGCCGCCGCGGCGCGACTGGATGCCGCAGGTGGCTTCCTGCGTGCGGCGCTGGGGGAGTAGACTTCCCCCTCCATGAGCCTCCTGATCACCGGCACCATTGGTATAGACAGCGTGCAAACGCCTACCGACAGCGTAGAGCGCGTGCCCGGCGGCAGTGCCGCGTATGCCTCGGTGGGAGCGGCGATGCACCACCAGCCAGTTCACCTGGTCGCAGCGGTGGGGCACGACTGGCCCGCGGACCATCGGCAGGCGCTCGAATCGATTGACGGTCTCTGCCTGAATGGCGTCGAGGTGCGCAGCGAGGCGACCACCTTCGCCTGGGGCGGCCGCTACGAGCAGGACTGGGACCTACGGACGACCCTCTTTACCGACCTGGGCGTTCTGGAGCTCGGCCCCCCCGCTGTCACTGGTGCCGCGGCGGCCTGCACAAGCGTCTTCCTGGGAAACGCCCACCCGGCTGAGCAGGCGGCGTTGCTTGCGCAGGTACCTGATCGCACGATTGCGGTCGCCAACACGATGAACCTCTGGATCGATGTTGCCAGGGATGACCTCATGGCGCTCCTTTCGCAGATCGACGGGCTGATCCTCAACGACGAGGAGGCGACCATGCTCGGTGGAGCGGATGATCCTGCCGACGCGGCAGCGGCCATCGCGGCCATGGGGCCGCGGTTCGTCGTCGTCACGCTCGGGGGCCGCGGCTGCGTACTGGTGGACGCCGACGGCGCTACTGCCCTCCCAGCGATGGCCGTCGAGGAGGTCGTAGATCCCACCGGAGCCGGTGACAGCTTCTGCGGAGGCTTCATGGGCTACCTCGCCACGGCGGGCAACTGTCAGCGGCAGACCATGGAGCAGGCCCTGCGCATCGGCAGCGTGACGGCCAGTTTCACCCTCGGCTCCTTTGGACTCGATGGGCTCCTCGGGGCCACCGCGGCAGCAATCGCTGGCCGCATGGACGCCTTGGAGAAGTAGCTCAGGCCACCGCCGCCGCGGCGGTCGTCAGCGTGCCGGACTGATCTTCGCGAGCGCCTCGGCAAGTGCGACAACCAGCGCGTCGACTTCGGTCTCGGTCATCGGAGTCGAGAGCGTGGCCGAGCACGTGTTGATCATCACGAAGCCGGCCTGGAAGAGGTGGTCAAGCAGGACGCCAAGCCGCTGCGTCTCCTCGGCGCTCACGTAGGCCTCTCGGTAGTTACGCGGTGGCGTCGCCTTCATGTGCACTCGGAACATCGACCCCCCGCCGGTCACGCACGCCGTCGCACCGGTCTCTCGGATCGCAGACTCAATGCCTGCCACGGCACGACCGGCGAGGGCGTTGAGTCGGCCCACCGCTGCCCGATCGAATCGCTCCATGGCGACAAGGCCCGCCGTCATCGAGATCGGGTTGGCCGAGAACGTCCCCGAATGCGGAAATAGCAGCTCAGAGGCACGAGGATTCAGAACGTCCATTACCTCCGTGCGGCCGGCCACCGCGCCGATGGGGAATCCGCCCCCGATCAGCTTGCCCATCGCAGTCAGGTCCGGCGAGAGGTCATAGTGGGACTGAAGACCGCCATATTCCGAGCGGAACGTAATGACTTCGTCCAGCACCATGAGCGCCCCGTTCCGCTCGGTCCAGTCGCGGATCGCGGCGACGAACTCGCCGTCGGCGGGTTTGAGGCCCACGCGGTGTGGCATGAGATCAAGCAGCACGCATGCCAGGGCATCGGCATGCTCGTCGAGAATCACCAGTGCCCGCTCGACATCGTTGTACGGAATGATCACGACGTCTTCGAGCGCGGACCGCGGTGTTCCGTGAACGAGTGGGACACTGCTGGGTCGGTTCTCGCTGCCCCACGTCGAGGGAGCTGGCGCCTGGCTGACCTCGGCGTAGTCGTAGCAGCCGTGATAGGCACCCTCGACCTTGGCCACCATGGAGCGTCCCGTGTACGCGCGTGACGCCTTGAGCATCACCATGACTGCCTCGGTGCCGGAGTTCACGAAGCGGATCTTCTCGAAGGAGGGGCTGCGACCACAGAGGTGCTCGGCGTAGCGAACCTCGACCTCCGTGGCCATCGTGAATGCCGTTCCGCGCGCGACCTGATCCGTCACGGCCGCGACGATCTCCGGGCATGCGTGGCCATGGATCAGCGATGCCATGTTGTTGGCGAAGTCGATGCGGGAAACGCCCTCGAGATCAACGATCCGGCAACCCACTCCGTGGTCCGCATACGCCGGGTGCGGATCCCGAAGGACTGTGTTGCGACTGACTCCGCCGGGGAGGACCTGCTGCGCACGCGCGTAGAGCTCGGCACTGCGCCCCGTGTCCGTGCGGGCCGTCACGCCTCGGCCTCCGTTCGCTGGCTCGCTAGGTGAATTGGCCCGCCGGTCCGTTTTCGGAGCGTTTCAAAGTCGACTCCGGGCGCCAGCTCAAGGACCTGGAATCCGTCCTTCGTGATGTCGATCACGGCCAGATCGGTGTAGACACGGTTGACGACACCGAGACCGGTCAGCGGGTACGTGCAGCGATCGACGAGCTTGGGCGCACCGTCCTTGGTGCAGTGCTTGGTGATCACGAAGATCGACTTCACTCCAGCGACGAGGTCCATCGCACCACCGACGGCGGGAATGGCGTCGGGTCCGCCCAGGGACCAGTTGGCAAGGTCGCCGTTCTGGGCGACCTGCAGCGCGCCGAGGACACAGAGATCCAGGTGCCCGCCTCGGATCATGGCGAAGCTGTCGGCCTGATGAAAGTACGACGCACCGGCAACTGCGGTGACCTGGCGCTTGCCTGCGTTGATGAGTTCCGGATCACCGGCGCCCGGCGCTGGAGACGGCCCCATCCCCAGCAGGCCGTTCTCGCTGTGGTAGATGAACTCACGCCCCTGGGGAACGAACTTCGTGACGAGTTCGGGAATCCCTATGCCCAGGTTGACATAGGAGCCGTCCGGGATGTCCTGGGCGACCCGGCACGCCATGTCTTCACGCGACCAACCCATCTCCTGACCTTCGCTCATGGATACGAGACTCCAGCGGTCACCAGTTCCGATTCGTGGGCCGGGTCCGCAACGCACGTCACCCGATCGACGAATATGCCCGGTGTCACGATCGTCTCGGGGTCGAGCTCTCCCGGGGCCACGAGCGAAGTCGCCTGCACGATCGTGACGCGGCCGGCCATCGCCATCAGGGGCGAGAAGTTCCGTGCCGTGCGGTTGTAGAGAAGATTCCCGTGCGTATCTGCCGTCTTTGCCTTGATGAGCGAGAAGTCAGCGGTGAGCCCGTGTTCGAGCACGCATTCAAGATCACCGAATTGGCGCTGTTCCTTCCCGTCGCTCAGCGGCGTGCCGACGGAAGTGGGCGTGAAGAAGGCGGGGACACCCGCTCCTCCTGCTCGAATACGTTCGGCAAGCGTTCCCTGCGGCACGAGTTCAAGGTTGGTGAATCCCTCGCGGTAGAGCTCTGGGAACACCGTCGAGTTCGCCGTTCGGGGGAATGAGCACACCACCTTCGAGACGCGACGTGCCTTGAGCAGGGCCGCGAGGCCCACCTCCCCACTTCCGCAGTTGTTGCTGATTACGGTCAGGTCAGAGGCGCCCTGGTCGATCAGCGCATGGATCAACTCGATCGGGCTGCCGGCTTCGCCGAAGCCCCCGACCATGATGGCCGCGCCGTCGAAGACGTCGGCAACAGCCTCGGCAGGAGTCGTCACGGCCTTGTCAATCATGAGATCGACTTCGTCGGCGCCTCGCCCGGCGCAGCCACTCGGGCGTAGTCGTACAGGCCTGCCTCGTCATAGAGCACGCGATCTTCATAGCCGTCGAACCAGATCGCCTCTGGATTGCGACCAACGATGCAGACCTTGCCACGATCCGGCGCGCTGCCGGCGTTGCGGAGGATCTTGAGGATCACCACGCCGTTCTCGCTCCCCGGCAGGCCCGGAATGGCCTCGTTGGTCACCGCGTTGACCTCGGTCTTGCCCTTGTAGTGCGTGATTGAGAGACGGGCATGGTTCTCGATCCCAGACAGCCCCTTCTGCGACTCGTTCAGGATGTTCCAGGCCGTCTCGATGGGCACGTTGAATGCCCGGTAGGCCACAATGTCACGCCCGCAGAAGAAGTAGTGATTGTCCGCACCGGCGCGCTTCAGTTCGCGCTGCATGATCCGCAGAGCATCTGAGTCGTCGTTGACACTCTTGATGATCGGAGTCTGGTTCTCAACTGTCAGCCAACCCCGCGATACCAGCTTGCGCATCGCCCGGTCGGTGGCGGGCACCCATTGCTTGAATCCCTGGGCGTCCTGGACATAGTTCCCATCCTCATCCTTCTGCAGGAACTCGTCGGGGTGGTTGAAGTGCACCATCATGTGCAGACCGACCTGCGGGTAGACCTCGTGGAACCGGTCGAGCATCGTGACGAACGCGTCGTCGAACCGATCTGGGTAGAACGCCATCTCCTTGGTGCCGATACGGATCGACTCCACGTCTGACTCGGCCAGCGCGGCAAGCCAGGCGGCCAGCTTCGAGTTGTTCAACACCATCGGGTCACCGCCGGAGAGCAGGATCTCCCGGAGCTTCTCGCGACCGCTCTCGGGGTGTACGCCGCCGTTGCTCGCGACGAGCTCGTTGTGCGCGCGAATGTAGGCCGTGATGTCAGGAATCTGGGCGAGCCCCTTCTTGGCCACCGTGCCGTCCTGCCGCTCGATGTCCTTTCTCGCGATGAGTTCCTCGCGATAGCAGAAGCGGCAGTGCGCCGAACACGTAGACACGACGTACATGAGGCCCATCTCGTACTTGTGGAGCAGGCCTTCGACGGGGCTGTAGTCCATCTGGTGACCGGGGTCCTCGGATCCCTGCAGGTCATTGGTCTCGTCGGGACTCGCCTTGACGATTCGACGCAGCGAGGGGCTTCGCTGGGCAAGGTCGTAGTAGTGGCGAGTGACCTTGACGGGCATGCGACTCTCGACGTCGCGCTCGGTGTCCTTCAAGACGCGAAGCTGGACAACCTCGTCCGATCCGTAGAAGTCGAGCATGTCGGCGGGTGCCTTCTCGTCGAAGACCGGGCTGAGACCGTTGATGATCTCTCGCTTGTGCTTCGTGTCCTCAACGCCGTCGAGAAACGCCTGTTCGCGGTCAGTGCGGATGTATTCCGGTCTCTTGATCACGGGCTGACTCCGTCAGTTTGTAACTGCGAGTACAGTATTACTTTGGCAGTGTAACGCAATGTCCGCCGGAGGCCATATGTGTCCATTCAGGATCTGATCGCATCTGTCAATGATCGGCTCACGCCGACCGAACGCCGCATTGCCGAAGCGATCAGCGCGGATCCATCGCTGTTGGCCTTCGGAACGGTCACCGATCTGGCCCGCTGCGTCTCCACCAGCCCCCCTTCCATCGTCCGCTTCGCGAGCAAGCTCGGATTCGGCGGCTTCCGAGACCTGCAGAGCCAGGCCCGCGAGAGCCTCTCGCAGCAGATGAAGCGGCCGAGCCACCGCATTCGCCGCCCGGAGGGATCGACGTCGCCGATCCGGGTCGCGGTCGAAGACGCGGTGCACGCGACCTTCGATGCCCTCGCCGATGACCGGCTCGCGGCGCTCGTCGAGCCCATCGTGAGCGCGCCGTCGGTGTGGATTCTCTCGGGCGAGACCTCGATGGCGGGCGCCATGGCGCTGCACAGCGGCCTCTCCATGGTTCGTGAGCAGGTGACGCTGGTCCATGAACACTCGGCAGGGAGCGATCTCTGCGGGGCTGCCTCCGGCGACACGGCGGTTGTCCTGGATTTCGCCCGATACCGACGAAGTTCCATCTGCGCCGCTCGCACCCTGGCCGAACGTGGCGTGTCGATCGTGGCGATCACCGACGGCCCGCTCTCGCCCCTGGCCTCCCTCACCCAGACCTGGGTAGGCCTGACCATTCCCGCAGTCGGACCGTTCGACAGTTCGATTCCGGCGGTCATCGCCGCCGAGCTCCTCGTCGCGCAGGTCGTCCGGCAGATCGGGGACGAAGCACGCGATCGCATCGACCAGCTCGAAGCGCTATGGGAAGCCACCGGCACGTTTCTGAACTACAGCCCGCGCCCCGATCCCAAGCCGCGGGCACCTCGGCTCCCGGATCAGGGGTCCAGCAGCCCTGCAAGGAACTGAGCGACCGCGACAGGTGTCAACTCGAGCCCGCCAGGAACCCCCTCGCGTGGCTCTCCCCTCTGGAAGGTGGATCATGTCGCCGGCGCCGACGCATCTTCCGGAGGCTGCGCCCAGGCGGCACCCCACGACAAACCCGTGGCGACTCCAATCATCGAGCCGGCGGCGTAGTCAATTGGCATCACAAACAGCAGCGGTGAGATCGACTGCTCCACGAACGCCACATCCAGCGGTCCACCAAGCGTGACGGCCCCGATGCCGTAGCCGATTGCGGCGACGGCCGTTGGCATTGCAAAGAGGGCCACCGGCTGCAAGGTCGGCTCGAAGCGCCGCGCAAGCAATCCGACGGCAACACCTCCTGCCAGCGCAGCGCCCAGCGCCTGGCCCTTGCTTGCGCTTGCGGCCACGACCCATGCGACCACGATCACCACAAGTGATACCCGCAGCGCGCGACCCAGTCCCTGCAGCGACAGTGGCGTCGGATCCCCCGGAGGCGGCGATGGCACGTTCTGGAGCGGTCCGGATACAGCGAAGATCACACCTGACGCTGCCAGCAGGAACACGCCAAGGCCAATGGCCTCGACGGAGAGCATCGTGATGCTCCCACCTGCCATGGCCAGGCCCGACATTCCCTCCAGTCTCAGCGAGAGCGCCGCCAGGCCGAACCCCACCACGCCCAGCCCGCTGGCAGCAGTGGAATTGCGGCCCACCAAAGCGCCAATGCCAGTCAAAGAGGCAAGCAGGACAAGCATTGCGAAGACAGATGAGACCGCGTTGGCCGCCTGCAGCAGCGTTGGCCCCATGGTGCCCCGCGGCGCAATCATCCAATCTGCGGTCATGTGGCCACACAGGGCGGCCAATCCCAGGCCAAGAACGACAGTCACGGTGCGCATTGGTGAGGACATGGTGTGACATTGGAACGGCTCCATCGCCGCCCGGCAAGTTGTATGGTGCGCCCATGACCATCGACGGCATCACGCTCACAGGCGAACCACTCTCCGTGGAGGCAATCGTGGCGGTTTCACGCGGCGATGCCACGGTGTCGATTTCGCCGGATGCCGATGCGGCCCTCGATCGGGCCCGCAGCGTCGTGGAGCAGGCCTGCGGTGGCGACCGAGCCGTTTACGGGGTCAATACGGGGTTCGGAGCGCTCTCTTCGACTCGTATCGCCGCTGACCAGCTCGAGACACTCCAACTCAATCTCATTCGCTCCCATGCTGCCGGGGTCGGCCAGCCGCTGCCCACCGAGGTCGTACGCGGCACAATGCTGTTGCTTGCCGCGAGCCTCTGTCGTGGCCACAGTGGCGTTCGGCCCCGAATCCCCCACACGCTCGTGGGCATGCTCAATGCGGGGGTGACGCCAGTGGTGCCGTCCCGCGGATCCGTGGGCGCCTCAGGTGATCTTGCGCCACTGGCGCACCTGGCGCTCGCACTCTGCGGTGAGGGCGAAGCGTGCCTCGGGTCCAAGCGGATGCCCGGCACTGCGGCGATGGCCGCTGCGGGACTTGAACCAATCGTGCCATCGGCGAAGGACGGCCTTGCGCTGATCAACGGTACCCACGTCATGGCCGCCATCGCCGCACTGGCGCTGGCCGACATCGCGGTGATCAAGGATGCGGCGCTGCTCGCGGCGGCCATGGCCATCGATGCAGCCATGGCCACCGACGCCGTTCTCGATGCGCAGTTGCACAAGGCCCGCGGCCAGAGCGGCCAGCAGGTCGTCGCCCAGCGCCTGGCAGCGCACCTGGCAGGGTCGACCATTGTCCCGTCACACGCCACGGATGACCCCCGCGTCCAGGATCCATATTCCCTGCGATGCGCACCGCAGGTGCTCGGCGCTGCCTTCGATGCCATCGATGCGGCAAGCGTCCCTATCATCGCCGAGCTGGGCGCAGTGACCGACAATCCACTCGTCTTCGTTGATGAAGGCCGGATCCTCTCGGGCGGAAACTTCCACGGCATGCCGCTTGCCATTTCCATGGACGCGATCCGCACGGCGCTCTGCCACGTGGCAGGCATAAGCGAACGACGCGTCGAGTGGGTGCTCTCCGCCCGCGACCCGCGCAACGGCCTGCCGCCGTTCCTCGCTGGCGAACCGGGCTACGAGAGCGGATTGATGATCGCTCAGTACACCGCAGCAGCCTGCTGCGCGGAGATGCGGACACTCGCCATGCCCGCAAGCGTCTCGAACATCTCGACGTCGGCGGGAATCGAGGACTACAACTCCATGGGCGCAACTGCCGGCCTCATGCTCCGCCAGAGCGTGGACCTCTGCCGAAACGTCATCGCTGTGGAGTTCCTGGTCATGGCCGAGGCGGTCGACTGCCATCGTCCCCTGCGCAGCGGCGATGCCGTGGAGGCCGCGCACGAGCAGATCCGCGCATCGGTCCCGAAGCGATCAGGTGATCGTCCGCCAGGACCGGACATCGAACTCATCGCCGCGATGCTCGGCGACCTGGTGGCCTGAGTTCAGGGCGCCGCGCAGCCTTCGGTCTGGCAGTCGGTGTTCGGACCAGCCCAGATCCCCCCGTACCAGGTGCAGTTGCTGAGTGTCTCAGCCAGGCATGAGCCGTCCTGGAGGCAGCATGCGCCAAGCGGCTGGGGCAGGTTGAAGTCAGGGCACGGACCCCAGTCGTCAATGACAATCAGCAGGTCGCCGACGCCCACATGTCCGCTGCCGTCGAGGTCAGCCGGGGGCGGCGCGCCGTGCTTGGCCTGGGCTGCGCCCCACTGGCCGATGACGAGAAGGAAGTCGTGGATCCCCACGTGCATGTCGTAGGTGAGATCCGAGAAGCACTCGCAGTCGTCGGGGAGCCCATTGAGATTGTAATCAGCCTCGCAGCCGTCGAGCATGCCATCGTCATCGCAGTCACCCTCGCCGGGCCAGTCGCACTCGTCAGGGATTCCATTGCCGTTGCAGTCGCTGCTGTTTCCGCTGAGCACGTCGTACCCGTCGGGCACGCCGTTTCCGTTGCAGTCGGGATCGCACTCATCGGGCACCCCGTTGCCGTCAAGGTCCGCTGCGTCACCGCTTGCGATCTCGCAGGCGTCGACCACGTCATTGAAGTTGCAGTCGATGTCGCAGCCGTCCGGGATGCCGTTGCCATCGCAGTCGTCACCCTCGCAGGGCCCCTGCTTGACCACCGATGCCCCGCGGTAGGCGTAGTTGACGTTGGCGGTGATGATGTCGAGGTCCCCGTCGAGGTCGATGTCGCTGAGGCCGACCTCCGCAGGCCCGCCGCGGATCTCAATCACCTGCCGCTCCTCGAAGAGGCCAAGGCCGTTGTTGAAGTAGATGTCCTGTTCGGCGGCGCCCACATGGGTGACCACGAAGTCCGGGAAGGCGTCCTGGCCGAGCTGCCCGACGGCGACCGAGTGCGGCAGGTGATGCACCTCAAGGACCTGCTCGATCGTGAAGGTCGCATTGCCGTCGTTGTGGAGCACCCAGGCCTTGTCATTCTCCTTGTCCACAGCAACCGCGTCGAGGTCACCGTCGCCATCAAGGTCGTCGAGGGCTATGTACCGCGGGGTGCCGTCGAGCTCGATGGTCACGGCGTCGGCCCACTGCTGCTTGGGAAGCGCAAGGAGGATCGACAGCGTGCGTGATGCGAGGTCGGCGGTGATCACATCACGCAGGCCATCGCCATTGAGATCGCCCGAGTCGCCGCCGCGTGGCTGGACGCCGATGGACCAGGAGCCGCCCTCGACGAACCCCCCACTCCCGTCATTCAGTAGTGGCGTGAAGAACGCCGGAGCATGGCTGGGCTGGGAGGCGCTCTCGTCCCACTCCAGAACGAGGATGTCGATGTCCCCGTCAAGATCGATGTCGTCGGTCCAGAGGAACGCCGGTCGCGTCATGTCGTGCTGGAGGCCGATTGCAAAGGCGCCCACGCCGTCGTTGACCAGGACCGTCACGGTGAAGCCGGTATAGTCGGGCGTGCAGAGATCAACGTCCCCATCGCCATCGAAGTCGCCACTGGCGACATATCGTGGGTTTTCCCCGGTCGGCCATTGCAGGGATTCCGGGTAGATCCCGTCGCCACGGTTGTACAACACCGTCACGTCGTTGGTTCCACGGTTGGCCACCGCAAGGTCGATGTCGCCGTCGCCGTCAAGGTCCGCCGCGGTGATCCCAGTTGCATAGAGCCCCGTGCCGTACTCGCGGGGCACCTGGAATTCCTCGGACGCCACGCTGGATGATGCGCACAGCGCAGTGACCATGACAGCCACTTGCAGGCGCAAGTAAACGATGACTGACCAACGCATTACAACAGTCTGACACCGATTATCGCCCCCGGCAACTCCAACCGGCCCTACTCAGGTGCTGGACGCACTGGAGTCCCCCAGACTCTTGTAGATGCCAATTGCCGCGCCGGCTGGGTCGCAGATCGTGGCAAATCGCCCGCAGCCGGATACATCCGTGGGTGGACAGTTGATCGTGGCGCCAAGGTTCGAAGCGGAGGTGGCTGCGGCGTCCACGTCATCGACCTGCACGTAGCCCACCCAGTGTCCTGCGCACCGTTCCCAGTGGATCCGTGTAGAAGGCCGTCGCCGCGGCCGTGTCGGTGGTCAGCAGTTCGTTCCAGCAGAAGATTAG